>CP064999.1:0-313666 GCA_016700115.1 Sphingobacteriales bacterium
CTGAAAACTAACCTTTGACACCTATTAAATCAAAACTTTGGCTTTTAGTCTTAATATTCTTGGCAATAACACAAGTCCCTAAAGTGTATTGGTAGTTATTTCCCTAAATCCCATCTGCATTTCAAAATTAGGAGAAATTAATACCCTTATATCCCCTGCAGGGGATTTAGGGGTAAAAAAGGGTCAAGCGTGCGAAACAGGGCATGATTGATGTGCATACAAAATCTTCTACCAACTCAATGCGGTTGTATTGATAATTATTCCCAACCCAATCGAAGGTAGTGGATAATTCTTGGATGGGCAAACCAAATGGGTAGTAATGTGTTTTAGCCCTCTTTGATGATCCGGCTCACTTCATCTTCTGATAATCCGGTCAGATTTGCCAATGTTTTCACATCTACTCCTGCTCCCGCACCTTTCTAATCACTTCTCTTAACCCTTCTTTCTTTCCTTCCTCTCACCTTGCTCCTTTCCTTCATCAAATGCCGTATCTAATGAGTTTTTCAAATCGCGGTAATACTTCAAACTGTCTTCATAAGACTGCAACTCCTCTCTCGTGAATTTGGCCTTCCGCCACCTCAAACAATCGCTCAAAGATGCGCTCCGCAATCGGTCAGGGAACTCGTTCCAGACGGTTTAAGTTTTTAGCACGTATAGCCATTTCTCAAATCGAGTGTCTAACTCTTCTACCTGCTTATCGAATTTTGGCATCTCTCAAGTAGATAAACGTCAACTTGTCGTAGAACACTTTGCAGGTTTCTATATCTGCGTTTTACATCATAGCGGTATTTGTTACGTTCTGCTTTATCCTCCTCAAATACAAAATCTAATATTGCCACTGTATAAACCGCCTTTAACTCATAGTTCCAATCTGCTCGTTTGGCTTGCTCTTGTATAGGGAAGGTGGCATAGTACAAAGTCCTGTCTTTGAAGAAATTCTGCTTCGATTTTTGTAGCTCAACGATGAACTTTTCACCTCGTTCGTTCTCGCAATACAGATCAAAAATAGCCCTTCGGTCTGTTACGCCTGCCGAGGTATTCCGTTTTAGGTAGGTCAGTTCCTTTATTTTGCCTACTTGTTCGCGCAACAACTCGTTCAGAAAATCCAACAGCAAGTCCTTGTTGGGTTCTTCTCCAAACAACTTTTGAACCCAAAGTCGGTGAAAGGGTTGACGTATCTTTCTCTAAATTCGTTCATTTCTATTGATTATCAGACAAAGATACGTTTTTTGCTTGTTGTGATTTTCCCTTTTTGCCGGAGGTTACCTACCCCGATTTTTGAGTTAATCACCACTGCCCTGTTTGAGGGTCAAGCGTGCGAAATAGGGGCATGATTGACATGCAACCCAAAATCTTCTACCAACTCAATGCCGTTGTACTGATAGTTATTCGCCTCTACCCCTACCGATGCTTCAAAAATAGGGCTTAGTTTTTGAATGGGCAAGCCTTGTTACCCCTAAATCCCCTACAGGGGACTTTTTACTTGCTTCGTAGGGGAAGTTGTGGGTTAAGGGGTAAAGAATAAACGGTTTTGTACAATCTGTTTTATTGATTCAAACACTGCTTTTGTATCTGCTTTAACCGCTTCGTTTGTAAAACGTATGACTTTAATTCCGAGTTGTTCCAGTTCTACAGTACGAGCAACATCGTATTGGTACTGTTCTTTAATTTGGTGGATGGAACCGTCAATTTCAACAACCAAACCTGCCTGATGGCAATAAAATCGGCAATAAAATACAAAAAGGGTCTTGTCTTCTGAAATTGACCCCCACAACATTGGTTTTTCATAGGTACTGCCAACAATCCTCTGCTAACTTTTAAATTGTGCAGATTCCAAGTAAGAAAAATATTTTTCTTAGAGGAAAAAACTTTTTTCCTTGAGGATAACTAATTTTTCTTAGAGGAAAAAGCTCCTTTCCTAAAGGAAAACTAATTTTTCTTAGAGGTTTAAATGTTTTTCTTACAAGTAAACTAATTTTCTTTTAGGGTAAAAAATTTTGTCTGGAATAAAAAATATTCTCTTAGAGGGTTTGTGATTTTTCTTACAGGAAAAATAAATTTTCTTTGAGGAATAGCTCCTTTTCTAAAAGAAAACTAATTTTACTTAGAGGAAATAAAATTTTTCATAGAAGAAAATATTTTTTCTAAGAGGAAAAATATTTTTTCCTAAAGGAATTTTCAAAAGTCAACCATTTTTAGCCGGTTCTTCCTTGTTGTTCAATTGTTTGCAAAATATATTTGCAAGACCTGTGAGGTAAAAAACAAACAAAGTCCTTTATATTTAAGACATTAGGAGCTAAAACCGAATTTAATTTAGTGTTAAAACCAAAAAATGCAAAAATATTTAGCCCAAAGTTGAACTAATTTGTGATTTAGTTGTTTTTCAAACAATTAAGAAGATGACTTGAACAAATCAGAATCACTTCTTCACCCAAAGCTTCATTTCTTATTAACTATTTAAAATCTAAATCATGTCAGATTTAAAATCAAATTAGACTTCGCCCCTTAAAACTCATCAGAGACCAAAAAAAGGCTGCTTTGATTGATGCTTTGCGATTGTTGGCAAGCAATATTGAAGATACGGGCGGTAATGATGCTGCAAAATTAGCCGATACCGGTTTTTATATTTACGGGGTCCGAAAAGTTTGTAGCGATACAGGCAATATCGAAAACCTTCGTCTCAGTTATGGCAAAATCAGCGGCACAGTTGTGGTAAGGTAAATAAAGCCAATTTACCCTGATGTATGAATGTCGTTACACGGAAGGTGAATTTAGCGAAAATGCGGATTGGATTTATCTGCCCGGATCTACAAAAACCAAAATGATTATCTCCGGTCTGACTCTTGGAAGAAGTATTTGGGTACAGGTGAGATGTATTAACGGAAAGGTAAAGGTAATTGGGTGACCCGCACAACTGATTTTCATACATTAGAAGACAAGTATTTGCAGGTCTCATAAATCAAATCCCTCTCCCAATTTTTGAGAGTGGGATTTGTTTTTTACAAAAAAACAAAACGGACACCGGCAAACCGTCGGACTATATGCTTCATGTACCCGCTTTAAAACTGAATACCTGTTTGTTTGTTTCAGGATTAGACCGCACAAATGAGTTTCAAAGAAATTAGCAAGAACCTGAACCGGAAATCCCAATTTTAGACAATGAGTGCGGTAAAGTTCTGAACTTGTTTTACCTGTAAATGTTCTTACCTTTAAAAAGTAGGTTAAAACCATGTTTCGCTTTTCGGTTTTAAAGCAAGTATAATCTATATGTTTTACAAAAAAACGGTTGCCGGAGTAGGTAAATATGTTTAATTTTGCAGAATAGATTTTATAAAGCAGTAAAAACATAGATGTTTCACTGAATGATTGACAACTATTTTTAATACGAAATTTAACCACAACAAAAAAATTTTAAATGGAAAACAAAGCTAACGAAAGCGGCAAGTGCCCTGTTACCAAGGCTTTCACACAAAATGAGTATTGCCGGAGGTGGGACAGGCAACCGGGATTGGTGGCCCAATCAGTTAAAGTTAACCTGCTTCGTCAACGCTCGTCCTTATCAAATCCGATGGGCGAAAATTTCAACTATGCCGAAGCCTTTAACAGTTTAGATTTAAAAGCGGTCAAGCAAGATCTTCACCAATTGATGACCGATTCCCAGGACTGGTGGCTGCCGATTTTGGGCCATTACGGACCTTTTTTCATTCAGAATGTCCTGGCATAGTGCGGGCACCTATCGCACCGGTGACGGAAGAGGCGGTGCCAGTGCCGGTCAACCCAGGTTTCACCTCTCAACAGTTGGCCGGATAATACCAACCTCGACAAAGCTCGCCGGTTGCTCTGGCCTATTAAACAAAAATATGGCAGTAAAATTTCCTGGGCTGATTTGATGATTTTGACCGGTAACGTTGCCTTAGAGTCCATGGGATTTAAGACTTTTGGATTTGCGGGTGGTCGGGAAGATGTTTGGGAGCCGGAAGAAGATGTGTATTGGGGCTCTGAAACTACCTGGTTGGACGATAAACGCTATTCGGGCGAACGCAATCTCGAAAATCCTTTGGCAGCCGTTCAAATGGGTTTGATTTATGTAAACCCCGAAGGGCCAAACGGAAACCCTGACCCGATAGCCGCAGCAAAAGATATTCGCGAAACTTTTTCCCGCATGGCTATGAACGATGAAGAAACAGTAGCCCTGATTGCCGGCGGACACACATTTGGCAAGGCTCATGGAGCAGGTGATCCCAGTTTGCTGGGTCCCGAACCGGAAGCGCCGGAATAGAAGAGCAGGGGTTTGGGCTGGAACAGCAAATATGGTACGGGCAAAAGGCGGTGATACCATTACCGGTGGACCGGAAGTTACCTGGACTACTACCCCTATCCGATGGGAAACAATTTTTTGAAAACCTGTTTGCTTATGAATGGGAGCTTACAAAAAGTCCTGCCGGTGCTCAGCAATGGGTGGCAAAAACGGAGCCGGAGCAGGCACTATTCCCGATGCGCACGACCCTGGCAAAAAACATTCGCCAACAATGCTCACCACAGACCTTTCGTTGCGCTATGACCCGGTGTGTGAAAAAATCTCTAAGCGGTTTTTGGAAAACCCTGATCAGTTTGCAGAGGCTTTTGCCCGCGCATGGTTCAAACTAACCCATCGCGATTGAAATTCACTTCGCGCTATTTAGGACCTAAGTTCCGAAAGAAGTATTGATTTGGCAAGACCCAATTCCGGCAGTTAATCATGATTTGATTGATGAGCATGATATTGAAGCCTTGAAAAGCAAAAATTTTAGAGACCGGATTATCGGTTTCTCAATTAGTTTCTACCGCATGGGCTTCGGCATCAACTTTCCGCGGTTTCGGACAAACGTGGCGGGGGCTAACGGAGCGAGAATCCGGCTTATGCCTCAAAATTCTGGAAAGTCAATCAGCCTGAACAGTTGGCTGTTGTGTTGGACGCACTCGAAAAAATCCAAAAGATTTTAACAGCACACCTTTGACCAATACCAAAGTTTCACTTGCCGATCTCATTGTTTTAGGAGGTTGTGCAGCTATTGAAAAAGCAGCCAAAAATGCCGGCTACGAGGTTAAAGTACCCTTTACCCCCGGCCGGATGGATGCTTCACAAGAACAAACCGATATTGACTCTTTTTCTGTTCTGGAACCGGTTGCCGATAGTTTTCGAAATTACCTGAAATCAAAGTTAACCATCTCAACCGAAGCCCTTTTGATAGACAAAGCGCAGTTGTTGACCTTAACTGCTCCCGAAATGACGGTTTTGCTTGGAGGGATGCGGGTGCTAAATGCCAACTACAACCAATCGAAACACGGCGTTTTTACCTCCCGTCCCGTTTCAGGAGAAAAATTTGTGAACGACTTTGTCAAAGCCTGGAACAAGGTGATGAACCTCGACCGCTTTGATTTGCATTAACAACAGGCAGCAGATTGGATCGTATTATTAAATTGGTATCTTATTAAAACGAAAAAGGTGGACTGGAAACAGTCCACCTTTCTTTGTTTTAGCCTGATTTCTTGTGGTATCATACTATACAAATTGTATGTCTCACATAGCCTAATTGTAAAGAACAACATAACTGATATACAAAACAGCAACACATTATCCAAAAATAACGGGGAGTGTTTGACTTTTAAACAGTGCAGCGCAATAAGATTAGACTAATTTGAAATTACAAACCGTGTTCTCGAGTTTGTTCCCGTTTGATACTTGCCGTTAAAAGTTTACGGATAAAAACCTAAGTGCATTGCTACGGAGAATTTTGTCTGCAATTATTTCGGGTTCTATGTTGAAAGCAGTGCGATAATTTCCTCATTGTTGAACAGGTATTTGTCTTTATCTATAATCAGGCTATTATCGTTCACCCGATTTAAAAATCAATAATATCGCTTCGAGTTTCCTGCATCCGGGAGGCATCTTTGTAGCTGTCCATCGGATTGATTGCACCATCGAAGTCTGAGCCAAGTGCTATAATATCCCACGCAGACGCTTGTCCAACTACTTTTGCGATATGCAAAGGGCTGGCTAAAAACAATTTAATGTATTCGTCTTTATGTTGTTGCGACCCGTTGATTGATTTTTTTATGGATTTTACAGCCTCTTTTCCTCCTAATCTGGTGTCTTCGAGCATAATGCCAATCAGCCCGTTTGATTGGTGGATTTTGATGATTTCATCATCATAAAGGTTAAAACTCCATTGATGCAAATATTGTTTTTTATTTGTTTGGGCTTGTCGCGTCTGAATTTGTTCATTTTTTTAAAAGCAATATCAGAGCTTTGGATGCCATTTACCCCGCCATGACTGTAAAAAATCGGGATTTGATTGTGATATTTTTCTTCAAGCAGTTGGTAATATTGCAGTCGGCTTGTCAAACTCATGTGTTTAATATCTATCAGAATACGTTTGCCATTTTCAGTCGAAAGCAGTTGCTCAATGGCATGATAGCCTAAGGGTGTAATTCCTTCCATTTGCCCCATCCTCTCGTTAACCATAGCACTGATTAGTCCTTTACTTGTACGGGTTTGCCCGCAAAGTTGATTCCAAAAATGATTGGCAAGTGTAATTGAAAATAATGGATAATTTTGTTTCAATTCTAAAATGTTGGCAGAAACTAATGTTTTGAGTTGCAGAGGTTGCTTTTTTCCAGTCTCAGGGTTTTAGGAATACCGGTACCTAAGACATGACCGCCCTCTATATTCATGACCACTGCTACTGTATTGGGTTTTTGTGCTAAAACCGTTTTAATTTCTTTAAAATCGTTGACTACTTCATATTTATAGCGGCCATAAGGTTCATTTGCCGCATTCATGTCCAAAAAGAGGTTCATCTCGTTTTTGGCTTCTACAAAATAATCAACATCATTATCCTGAAGGTCGAGTATTTTTTCAGTACTTGCACCTGCAAAAAAAGCCATTGTAGCTGCCAATTTTTCGCGATTCCAAAAAAATGCTTTGGTAAAAAAACGGTTATGGGTAAATTCTCTTTGAATAGGGCAGACAGAGGCAAATACCACTTTCACATCTCCTTTTACTAAATTGTTAAAATTGCTGCATGAAACAGGGGGCACTTTTTGGTAAGCGCCAATTAGATTTGGAAACTTATAAACTCCATGCGCACACGTTGTCTGTTCCGTCCAAAGTTCGGGTTGGGGATTAAGCTGACCATAAGCTCTGTTATAAGGCTTAAGTGAAATGTGGGCATGAATGTCAATATGATATAGTGAATCAATACTGTGATTTTGTCCCCATACATTTAAAAATGTAAAAAAAACAAAGAATAAAAATGAAATAATGCGGATGTTCATTGCAAAACTATTTTCTCAATTTAATAAATTCTAAAATTGAATAAAATGGTTTGCATTTGGAATGGAGTGAGTTCTATACAGAGAGGAAGCCCTTTCTTTAAGAATAAAAATGTTGGTTGGGTTATAGGAGAGCAACAGAATATCATAAAAAAGGGATAACAGGACTTAAAGTTCGCTGTTATCCCTTTTTTCCTAAGAATTAAAGCCAATGTAAAACATTAATAGCGTATTTGTTGAATACCGATGACGCTGGCATTAGGCATATAGAGGTTAAAGTCGGCCACACTGACAGTTCTGTCTAAATTGCAATCGCCATTCAGATATTGGTTAATCATAGATGCCTGACTTTGGTAATGGTTAAAATCGGCTACACTGACAACGCCGTCGGCATTAAAATCACCCGCTATCATCGCAAGATTGCCATCCGGCATAACTACGGATTGAGTATCTCCGCCCATCACATAGCTTGCGCTTGCGTTAAAAGTATATGGATTCATATTAGGAAACGGAACTGTAACTGCACTCATTTGGGCTAAATGATTTCTGTGGCGAACGACTATATAAAAGCTTTCGTTAGCAGGTATATTGTAAAACCGTACAGCATCTTTTCCTTTATCCACTATGTTTCCATTGTTGAGCAGTAAGGCGGCTTTTTGGTCAACAATATTGTCAAAGTTGGCAGCGTCCCTTAATTCAAGCAAGACCCAATCTACCATATTAGCAGGCAATTCATCGGCACATTCTGAACCGTTATAATTCCAGGGCGGTTGGTTAAAGGGCTGTTCGGTGGGAATAAGATTGTACTGTTTCAGGGTGGTGCTCATCAGTCCGTCTCCTAAGTAGGGACCCTGCAAAAACACTTTCACCTTTGCTTTTACCGGTTCATAAACGGCATCCTTAATGCTTACACAAACTTCGCCGTAGTTGTATCCGAACGGGGTGCTTGCCGAAGCAATCTGAAGGAAATACTGGTTGTCGGGAGTTAGGTTATTTACAATTACCGGATCGGCGCAACGGGATGGGTTGGCAACACAATACACTTGTGTTAAGTTTCCGCAAACACCGGAGTAGATGGATGCGACATGAACAAATTCGCCGGAAGTACTTAAATAGATTTTGCCTGAAGCGGGAGCGGTGAAGGTAAACCATATTGCAGCAGTTGGGTTAACATCACAACTTGTCGGAGCACCGTTCAGATTCACATCGTTCAGCATCGTATAAACTGTCGCATTAGGAATAGCGGTAGTAATAGTTGTGGTATATTGACCGGATTGCGATTCGCCATAAGCACTTGTTACGACATAATAAGTAACTCCGGCAGTCAGGGAAACATTAACCTGCGACTGTTGTATTCCGTTAAAATCGTCGTTACCGGCAACATAGGTGGCACAAGGATTATTGGGATTGAAACTTGTATGGTAAACATGCAGGTAGCCGTCCATTTGCGGGTAATAACTTTGTACGGTGTAATTGCCTGTAGTACTGACAGTAAAAGTAAAATAGTCGTACCGCACATAAACGGTACTGATTGAGCATGTGTTGCCTTGATTAGGACGGTAATAATAATTTGAGCTATTGGCAGTCGAAGCGGTATGTTCGGTAAAGGGTACTTGTAAATCAACCAATGGCCCATAAAAAGTTGCGGCATTATTATTAGCTACGGTACAATCATCACCAACTGAAAGGTTAATGGCATCAGTACAAATATCGTTCACAGGTGCTTGTGGTGGTGTTTTCAACGCCATACAAACATTGCCTTCAATCGTAGCAAAATAACCGGTAATTTGAACGCGGTAGGTTTGTCCGGCGGTCAACCCGTTTAGGGTGATACTGTGTCCGTAATCGGTGCCGCTTACTTCGGAGAGCGAGCCGCAATTGCCGCTGTAAACTGTAATAACATCGGCAAAATCTGCCCCGCTGTCAATTTCTACTTTTCCAGAAGCAGGAGCAACAAAACGATACCAAACGGAAGAACGGGAGCGGTTGTTCAGGCTCGGAACAGGTTCGTTCACCTCAAGGGTTGCGTTGCGGTTATTTCCAGAAACGCAATTGGCATCAATGTTTAAAAGAATAGATGCGCTGCAGTTGTCGTTTACAGGAGCAGGAGGAACTATGCCGCCTGACGAAATGCTAACACAGGTCGTGCCGTTTGTCGCTCCAAAAGTTCCGACGCGGCCGCTGACACGCACAAAATAGGTTTGTCCGGCAATTAGTCCGGTTACCCTGACATTTTCACCGGTAAATCCAAATTCATCGCGGTTATGGCAAATCACGGGGTCAGGAGTTGCAATTTCCGGAGAAAACGGAAATGACATCGTTAAAATCAGAATCGCTGTTGATGGTAACTACACCGCCGGCAGGTGCAACAAATGAAAACCAAATTCCGGCTTTGGTGCTGTCAACGCAGGCATCGGCAGGCCCGTCAAAAATGGCATTCACATTAGATGCCTCCACACAGGGCCCATTCACGGTTACCGCCTCTGCGCGGGTGCAAAGGTCATTTATTTCCCCCCATCCACTCACTTTTACATTGTCAAAACTGGCCCACCATGCCCAGGAACCGCCATCACCATAGGCAAATGCTACCCTTAAATCCTGAGACCGGTATGCAGATATGTCAATTGTTACATGTCCAAAGTCCTGATAACTGTAACCTTCAAAATTTTCGCCTGAAAAAACCCTGACGGGAATTAGTTCGTTGTTATAAAAAACGGCTATTGCTAAGAACGAATTCTGATAGGCTCTGAAATGAACATCTACATCCAGGATAATATTGGCAAATAAGGTAGCATCGAAAGTGGGTGAAAGCAATACCACTGTAGAAGGATCGGCATCCTGCCCGATGGCATCGTCATTAAAATAGGCCATGCAAGTCCCGTTCATATCATAAGACCAAACAGTGTCTTGACCGATTTGCCATCCGGTATCGCCGCTGTCAATATAATTGATCCAACCTGCCGGAAGAGCACATCCGTCAAAATTTTCATTCAACAAAGACCGGCTTACTTTAAAATTATCAAACGCAGCCCACCAATTCCATACATTACCATCTTCATATTCAAATCGTACGCGCATATTAGCCCCTGCATAAGCAGAAATGTCTATCAATGCAGGTATATATTGGTCGTAATAATTGCCCCAATAGTTTTGCCCCTGATAGACTGCGACAGGAATCCAATTTGTTGTACCGTTTTGAGATACCAGAATTCTAAATGCATCAGAACCATTCCAGTTTCTGAAATGTACATCTGCTTCCAATATTAGTTGAGTACCGGCAGCACCTGTCCCGTCAAAAGCAGGCGAGGTGATTTGTGCAGTCCAGGCACCGGTGGAATTACCGGTTATGTCGTCGTCAAAATACACCATACACGTACCATCAATACTTGAGCCGCCGGATGCCGGATTATCGGGAATACCAATGCCCCATGTAGCACCCTGATAGCCAATCAGGTTGGTTGTCCATCCTGTTGGTAATATACAGTCATTAAAGTCTTCTTCAATAATTGGAGGTGCTTGTACAGGTGTTTGAGAATTGGCTACTTGCAAGTTTAAAAACAAAGCCACAAGCAAAACATACAAGCAATAAGTAGGGTGGGCAGAACTAAACTTCATAGCTTAGTGATTTAGAAAAAATGGTGGTAAAAAATTTATGAACCCAATTTGAGATGACTTCCGGCACTGTTATCAATATATAAAACCAGATTCAAGGTCTTTATTTTGTCTTCAAAATATGTAAAGAATTAGGTAGTCATTCCATTAGAGGGACTTTCCTAATCAAGGGGTAAATATAACTGCTTTATTGATTTATATGTGCAAGTTACCGTTAAAAAAAAATATGAACAGATGCGTTATCATTTTGCATAAAAAAACGAACTTTACCCTGTATTTCAACTTTTTAAAGTTTATTCCGTAAAAATACAAGGTTTTGCATGGATAGCGAAAACTGGTTTTTCGTTAATTTTTTGCTGGTTTAGCAAATTCCGTTTTCCGGGATAAAACTATTTTAACCGCTAATTTTTTTAAAAAAACAAGCATATCGAAATACTGATTTAATTGGAAACTGTTTTCCGGTCAATTGTTTTTCAGTCCGCATAAATACATTTACTTATGAGTTGCGCTACCGGTACTATTGCTCCATACACTCCTTCTGTCAATGTTCCTGGAATCGAAAAAGGGTTGCCCATCTTTATCGCCGTATGGGTTTTGGAGCGACTAATCAGCAAATAACGGGGGTTGCCATGTCGCCTACTGCATTGGTTGACCAAATTGTCAATCAGGCAGTTGCACTCCCACTACCGACCCCTCCGGTCTGGTATGATTGGACTCGATTTCCGGTTGATGATTATGAAGAATATGGCGAAGATATTTATGACCATCGCGAAGAATGGGTAGAATCTGGCTGACAAGTATGATCGCCAACGGCTTCAGAGAAAAAATGGCCCTTTTTTGGCACAATCATTTTGTAACAGAATGGGAAAGTTATACTTGTTCTTCCTATCTGTATCAGTACCACAAATTATTGCAACAGTATGCTTTGGGAAATTTTAAATTGTTTGCCCATTATATGGGGACTACTCCCGCAATGTTGCTATATCTGAACGGCAACCAAAACGAAGTGGGTAATCCTAATCAAAACTATGCCCGAGAGTTGATGGAGTTGTTTACGATGGGTCAAAACAATGGTTATACCGAAGAAGATGTTCAGGAGATGGCACGCGCGCTCACCGGATGGAAAGTGCCTTATAGCACAGAAATATATGCCTACACTTGTGCCGATTCATTTTTTTACGCACCGTTGTTTGATAATACTCCAAAAACAATATTCGGACAAACAGGAAACTGGCGAAATGATGCCAATCCTGCAAACCCGGAAAATGTTGTAAATCTTATTTTCACCTACCGGCAAGATCAGGCCGCTACCTATATCTGTACCAAACTGTATAAACATTTTGTCGCACCCGACCCAGACGATACAATCATTGCAGCATTGGCCACAACTTTCAAAACCAATAACTTTGAAATAGCACCGGTTATCCGGCAATTGTTTAAAAGCGAACATTTCTTTGACGATGCCAATATCGGTCACCTCATCAAAAGCCCGATTGAATTTGCAGTAGGATTGCACCATACATTGCAAATACCTTATGATAATAACCGCCTGAACGGTATTTATTACGATTGTGCAAGTATGGCACAAGAGCTGTTTGAACCGGTGAATGTTGCAGGATGGCCGGGACAACGAACCTGGATCAACGAAAACAATCTTACCCGTCGTTGGGATTCGGGCAGTTATTATGCCTATTATGTTGATGATGCTACCCTCAATTCGTGGGTACAGTTAGCCAAAGATCTGACCTCAAACTCCAACAATCCGGCGGTGATTGCTGCTGCCATTGCAGACTTTTTGTTGCCAAATGGATTAGAAACCCCCGATGAGTATGCAACCGCGACCGATGTGTTAAAAGGAAGTATTCCTCAAAACTACTTCGACGATGGTTCGTGGAACCTCGATTGGGAAGAAGCCCTCGATCAGGTTCGAAATTTGATTATTTACCTCATCAAACTTCCTACTTTCCAACTGACTTAGCAGAGTCGGTTGTAAAATAAATGTCTTTACCAACATCTCAATCTCAAAATTATATGTGCGATAATCATAACGATCACCCAGATAAGGATCATCTCAGCAGCGAAGACAATGCTGTCAACCGTCGCGGAAAATGTTTGGAGCATGGTGAAGAGCATAAATTAGACCATGCCAAATGGAGCCGGCGCAACTTTTTACTTACTTCGGGCTTGTTTACAGCGGGTTCCGCCCTTATGTTTGGCAACTCCCGCCTTCAGGCGTTGGCAAAATCCCCGATGTTCAGTGCGATTAATGCTGCTGATAACGAGCGCATTTTAGTCATTATTAATTTGGGAGGCGGAAACGATGGTCTTAATACGATTGTACCCCGTTTCAATGATACTTATTATAGCCTTCGCCCCAATATAGCAATACAGGAAGCGCAAATGTTCGCGCTTAGCCCTGAATTTGGGATGCCAAACACCATGTTAAGCCTCGACCCAATGTGGCAGGACGGAAATATGGCGGTTGTTCATAGTGTAGCCTACCCTTCGCAAGACTACTCACATTTTAGAAGCACCGATATCTGGATGTCGGGAAGCAACTCCGACGAATATCTCAACACCGGTTGGGTAGGGAGATTTCTCGATCAGGAATATCCTGCGTTTGGCACAACACCGGCCAATTTTCCGGTTGGTTTGCAGGTAGGTTATCAGTCGAGCCTCTTGTTTTCAGGTTCTGATTTTCAAATGGGGTTGACCATTAATAACCTGACAGAGTTTTACCAGATTGCTTTGACCGGAGAGCTTTACGATACCAATATCAACGATGAATGTTCTTACGGACAGGAATTGTTGTTCATGCGCCAAACCGCAAATAATACAGTTCGATATGCGCAGTCTATCAAAGATGCTTACGACAACGCCAGTTTTTATGGTGCATATCCCAACAACTACTTAGCTTATCAGTTAGCGTTGGTTGGCAGGTTAATCAAAGGCAGATTAGGAACAAGAGTTTATATGGTTGAGATTGGCGGTTTTGACACCCATGCCAACCAAAACATCTACCACCCCGGATTAATGAACGAGATTGCAACGGCAGTTAGCGCTTTTTATAATGACCTCACAGAAGCCGGATATAATCAGGATGTCCTCACCATTACTTTTTCCGAGTTCGGCCGAACTTCCGGCGAAAATGGCTCAATAGGCACCGACCACGGACAAGCTGCCCCCTTATTAGTCTTTGGCGGAAATGTGAATGGCGGGTTTAAAGGTCAGTTTGGCGAAATTTCTCCTGTCAGCTATTACGACCAAGCCTATACCACCGATTTCCGTTCGGTGTATGCCACTATCCTTAAAGATTGGTTTTGTATTCAGCCCATTATTGTTGATGCCATTATGGGGCGACATTTTGATACCGTTCCCGATTTATTGCCCGAATGTACCCCGAGTTTAGGCTCAAACGATTTGGCAGTTTTGTTAGGACATAATCCGTCATTAACTCAGGCTAATACCATCTTGATCAAATATGCTATTTTGAAACGAGGACAAGTAAGACTACAAATACTCAACACAGCAGGGCAGGTAAAAGCAACTTTGGTCAATACTTCTTTGGAACCCAATAGTTACACTTTCCCCTTTAAAGCATCTGACTATGGCCTGCCGACCGGAGAATATCTCTACCGACTCGAAACAGGTGGAAAAGCTTATAGCAGAAAAATCAGGGTGCTGAGCTAAATCGTTAGCTATCATAGTAACGGTTCATGGATTTGTCGTCTTTAGTTAGTTGGAATTTATCATTATCCGATTGATAATTTCAATACTTATCAACTACTATAACAAGGCTTTATGGAACTAATTGGAGCATTTTTTACTTTATCATTAAACTTTTTAAAGCGGAAATAGTAAAACATCAGAAAACGATGTATCTTTGCCCTGCTTTTTTAAAAAGCGGATGGTGCGGTAGCTCAGTCGGTAGAGCAATGGACTGAAAATCCATGTGTCGGCGGTTCGACCCCGCCCCACACCACCCTAAAAACCCCATAATGGTTAAAGCCTTTATGGGGTTTTGTTTTTAATGCCTCCCCAAATCACAATTCATTCTATTTATGAAAAAGCTTTGGCACCTTCTTGTTCTAGTATTGCTGTTCTTGTTGGGCGTATCAGCTATCTATGGCGGACTTTTGCTCACCTTTGACCCGAGTGGAAACGCCATTCAACTTCCTTCGCAATGGATAACCGACACCATTTTCGGCAACTACCTGATACCGGGGTTGGCCTTACTTTGTATTTTGGGAGTTGGCAGCCTCGTCATCGCTACCCTTCTCATAAAAAAGTATGAATATGCCTACCTGCTAACCGCTGCTCAGGGAGCTGCTGTCTTTTTTTGGTTGTTTGTTCAAATAATCTCCATCCGGCAATACTTCTTCTTACAAACAGTCTTTGCTATTATCGGCCTTATCTTGTTTTTAGGTGGTTGGATATTGCATCGTCAAACTATTTCTTCCAGTAAGAACTAAGTGCTTTTACCATTAGTTATGTACTTATATATTAAAGCCCTGCACATCATTTTTGTAGTTACCTGGTTTGCCGGATTGTTCTACATTGTCCGCCTGTTTGTCTATCAGGCTGAAGCCAATCAAAAAGTAAGCCCGGAAAGAGAAATCCTTTTGCAGCAATTTGACCTCATGGCAAAACGGCTATGGTTCGGCATAACCTGGCCCTCAGCAATCATAACTTTAATTCTGGGAGGCTGGATTTTTTGGTTGTATGCTGCTACACCTTTGTGGCTTTGGGTAAAGTTGGGTTTTGTAACCGGGTTGTATCTCTACCATTTCACTTTGCACTACATTTACCGTCTGCACCAGCGACACGAATACCCCTTTACTTCTTATCAACTTCGGATTTGGAATGAAATTGCTACCATCTTTTTAATTGCAATTGTGTTTTTGGTTGTTGTTAAACAGAGTTTAAGCGTTGTTTGGGGGGTGCTTGGACTGGTTTTGTTGATTGTAGTGTTGATGATTGCTATTAAAGTGTATAAGATTTTGCGTAAGGAGAGGTAAAAGGAAGTGTGGTGTTTGTAAAGATCAAATTTCAGGTTGAAAAATGCATCCAGTCAAAGCGCATTTAACCTTAACGTGCAACTATTTTACACAAAGGGTGTTCTTTTTGTAAAGAAGGTGTAAATTTGCCCTGTTTTCAATAATATTGACTGTGAAATATTCTAATAATCATTTGGCAGAAGTCTATTGCGGGTTTCAATTTCCTGAGGAAACTGTTGTCTGGGATAGCACTTTTTTTGGTCAGTATTACGAGAAAATAAGAAATTCAGGTTTCAAGGACAGAGAAGAAAGGAAGGGCGTTCAAATTACGTTTAACGGGCTTTTGGCTGATTCCCAAAAGTTGCCTTTTGCAACTTCTCAAATTGAAGACCAAGTTATTTTTAGAAACAATGAAAAAGGGTTAGCCATTCTTATTGGCAAAGGCAGAGTTTCATTTCACTGTGTCAGAGGGTATCAAAGGTGGGATGTTTTTTTGAACGATTTTATTATACCTTTTTCTGAACATTATAAATCAATAGGATTGGGTAATGGTAAGCGACAATGCAGCGTAGTTTACTTGAATAAATTTACCAAAAGTGCCGACGAAACTTTATCTGACTATTTGACAATTATTAGTCCTTTAGAGCAAAGCTTTGGTATAGAAATAATTAGTTCCGTTCAGAGAGTAGTTTCAAACGAAAAAAATCTTTTAATTGCAAAGTTAAACTCACAAGTTGTTGATAAAACGAAGAATATAAATTTAGAATGTGGGGCAGTATGTGTAAACGAAGAGTGTATGAATAGCGACGATTGGAGTTATCAAGCAAGTCAAACGCATGAGCCAATATTGTCTTTTTTTGAAGCCATAATAACTAAAACTCTAAGGGAAGAGTTATGATACCACCGTTTTTAACCGATATTCCTGAATACAATAAGAGTATGTTTGATTGTGTTTCATTAAAAAATGAAATTGCCGTGAAATTAGACGCTATCGAAATATTAGACTATATGATTACTGTTTACCCTCGTAATGAAACGATTAACAGTTTTAATTTTGTCTATGGGCGTGTTGATTTTACTCCTGTTACATTCGGTAAAAATCAAAGTTCAGTCATCCATTTTGCTACTGAAATGTTCTCCCAGTCAGAGCCATTAGGAAATTTTGAAAGTGTTGTTCTCAACCAAACTTTCAAACGATTAACAAAAGAAAAACCAACCCTATTGGGTAGAAAATGATTTCTAATGGAATTTGGCGTTGAATTTGATTTAATACTTCCCAATTATCTAGTTAACGAGGAGAAAGCTCGATTAAGAGATGCTTTAAAGCAGTTTACAGTTGATAAAAAAGGCAAAGAAATTGACTATACCGATTTCTATAAAACCTATGGACATGCATATTTTATGCAATCAGATTTAGTCAAAGAAATCAGAATGTCATTTTGGAATGAAGAAAGTTCTGTTTTTGAAAAGGCCTATCCTGATGCCATTATTATATCAAATACCTGTGATATTAGTTTTGGAAACAAACACAATATAAATTCTAAACAGTGCTTATTTGCTCCTCTGATTGATTTTAACGAATACATTCATGATTTAACTGCTTCGGGCTATGAAAAGGACAAATTGGATCAATTCATCCAATCAGTCAAGGCGCAGTTAGTAACCAATCTTTTTTATCTACCACTGTTTCATGATGACCAAAAAGAATTTGTTGTCATTCTCGACAATTTATTTTGGTTTCCAGCGAATGAGCTAAACTCATATATTGATAATATTCAGGAAAATAGAATTACATCACTTAGCCATTTTGGGTACTATCTTTTTATATTGAAGTTGTCCTATCACCTTTGCCGTTTGCCTGAACAGTGTGACAGAGAAGTCCTTATTTAGGTATAAGGAACGTGTAAAAGATAAGGTAGACAGGTACAGGGAATGTAACGATAAACCTGTCCATGTTAAGATTTACACTTCCTAACCTATAGTAGAATTGTCGAGCAAGGTTTTTTTAAGCTAACTTTTTTAAAAAAAATCGTTAATTTATGTATATAAGTTTGTAATTACCTCGTATAACCTCCAATTCAAAATTCAGAATGACCACGTATGAAATAATATCAGTTTTCTAAAGGAGGATTCAGATAGTGGTGAAATAATTGCTTTTTAATTATGTCCGTTTTTCGACTTTGTCAAAACTTGTGTAACATCGAACATCTATTACTCACCGTATTGCATTAAGTACATTTTTTTGGTATGCAATTTGTCAAATCAAAAATATATTGATTTCTTATACTTTTATGCTATTTACCACTCAATACTGAAATGCTTTTTGCCTATTTCGTAGTTCTACCCTGATTGTTTAGCCGAATAGAATAAGCTTAGAAATGGCAAAGCTCATTCAAAACCCTTGCTTACAGTGAAAAAAACTCCTCCAATTCCTACACATACGTTCGAAACTGAAAAACAGGAACAGACATCTCAAACAACCTTTATGATGGTAGATTGGGGCGGCCCCCGCAAAGTAATACACACTCCCCACCGCCATTCGTTTAATGAGTTAATCTTTATTCTTGAAGGTGGCGGAAGGCATGAAATTGATTTTTATGATTACCCGTTACAAACATATTCTGTTCATTTTGTAAAATCGGCACAAGTACACCTTATAGACCGAACAGACTTTGCGCAAGGTTGCAGCCTGTTGTTTTTCGAAGATTTTTTACATAACATTCGGCAAAATGCCGACCTGCAGCAAATCCCGTTTTTTCAAATACCTGCCCATCCCCTAGTGCAACTTGACAAGGAGACATTTGAACAAATAAAGCCCATTTTAGCAAATATTAAAACAGAATCAGCTACACCTGAACCTCAACCCCGTTCATCTATCGAGTTAATTCGGGCTTATTGTCAGGTAATATTTCTGATTATTGGAAAGGCTTATCAAGCACTGCCTCAACCCCCAGTTCAAAAACCACAGGATAACTTAGTGCACCAATTTGTACAACTCATTGACCTCCATTTTGCAGAACATCTTAATTTGGAACAATATGCCTTAAAATTGCAATTATCTGCCAATTACCTTGGCGAACTTTGCAAAAGACAAACAGGTAAAACCGCCCACCAATTGATTCAAGATCGTGTCTTACTCGAAGCAAAACGACTATTGTGTTATAGTGAGTTATCTATAAAGTCCATAGCTTACAAACTCAATTTTGCAGATACTTCTTATTTTTCCCGCTTTTTTAAGAAACATACTCATGTTTCGCCCGCCGAATACCGGCAATCATCAGCAATTAGGTAAAAAGTACCACTTTTACCGTGTTTTGTGCATTGATAGCACGCTAAGTCTAATCTACCTTTGCAATGAGGAGAGATTGATTGACACACTAAAAATTAATTGCAAAATGAAATCACTACTTTTTACAGGGCTAATGGCAGTTTTGTTGTTTAAAACAGCGCTGTCGCAAAGCAATGCCTATCAACCAATGCTGAATAGCGATGCCTTTTGGCGCATCGGGGAGTTTTCATGCGGCATTTTTATGTCTGATATTCAAGTAACTTCGCAAGATACAAGCATAGACGGGCAATTGTATAAAATCGTAACCCAAAATTATGAATGGGACGGACCAAGTAACCAACTGTATATTAGGGAAGATGTGAATACCCGAAGGGTTTATCGCTACTCGCTCAATTTGCAAGCCGAACTGCTTATATATGATTTTAGCCTGAATCAGGGCGACAGTTTTGACTTAGCTGTAGAAAGTTGGGATAACACCGTAATTACATATCCCCATATAATTGACTCGATTGGGCAAGTGCAACTTCAAAATGGTTTATGGTACAGACATTTTTTCCTTACCCGGCAAGCTACCCCCGAAGACCCAAGCACGTATGCTTATTCGTGGATTGAAGGGTTAGGCTGCGACTCGCTTCCGGTGTTTAACTATGTCCCTTATCCATGGTATTCTACCCTGCTTTGCCACAAATTAAAGGGAGAAATACTCTGGAACGTTGCACTATGGGGAAATTATTACTGCGATGATGCTATTTTGTCTGATACGCCGTCAGATAACAATAGCCTGACATCAAATACCGGTTTGGCTATCCGTATTATGCCCAACCCCTCTAATGATTTTTGGCTCATTGATATAGGAACCAATCCAACCAACCAAGATATCCTTCGTCTGTATAGCTTAGATGGGCAACATATTAAAGACTTTCCCACGCAAGGACAGCAAACATTGATAGAGAACCATCAACTTGCGGCAGGCATTTACATTTTGCAGTTGGTTACAGGCAACCCAAATGAAACGGTAAGTTTCAGATTGGTAAAAGGCAACTAAAACATGGTTTGGTAATGAATACAAATCAAACAACTATTGACTTGTAACCAAACAAATAGTATGTGGATTGACAGGCAGTGCCTTTTCCACGTTGCATTTAGCAAGCTAATATCATGGCATTGCATCGGTAAAAAGCGAAACAAAGCGGTTTAAGCAGCCTAAAAAATTGTTGCGGAGCTTATAAATACAAATTCAGGCTCATAAACCCCTAAGCATAAAAAGGCGATGTTTATCAGCGGAAAGAGGGGGATTCGAACCCCCGGTACCTATTACTAAGTACACCTGATTTCGAGTCAGGACCGTTCAACCACTCCGGCACCTTTCCAAAATATTCGTGCAAAATAACTAAACATTTGCCAAAGTTAAAGACAAGACAGGTTTTTTAAATAATCATCCCTGCAGCTACTGTTTCGTTGGTGGATTCGTCAATCAATATGAGGCTGCCGGTGGTTCTGTTGCGCCGGTAACTGTCATAAAAAAGAGGTTGTGTGGTGCGGATAGCAATGCGGGCGATGTCGTTCATGCCGATTTCATCCACGTTTTCAATCCGGTGGAGGGTGTTGATGTTTACCTTATACCTGATTTCTTTAACAACACACCGGGCATCTTTGGTGGTATGTTTTAAAGAATATTTGCCGTTCAACACCAATGGTTTTTTACTCAGCCAGCAAATCATCAGTTCAATATCCTGACCAACGTTTGGAACGTTGTTTGACCGCACAAGCATATCACCCCTGCTGATATCAATATCATCCTGAACGCGGATTGTTACCGACATTGGGGCGAAGGCTTCTTCTAATTCGCCGTCCAAGGTGTCTATTGAGGTAATTATGGAAGTAAAACCGGAAGGGAGTACCATGACTTCGTCGCCGGGTTTAAAAATACCTCCGGCAATCCGGCCTGCATATCCGCGGTAGTCGTGGTAGGCATCAGAATTAGGACGAATTACATATTGCACCGGAAAACGGCAATCAATACGGTTGAAATCACCGGCAATATGTACGTTTTCCAACTGATAGAGCAATGTGGGGCCTTCGTACCATGGCATATTTTTTGAACGATCCACGATATTGTCGCCTTTCAGTGCGCTGATTGGGATATACTGAATATCGGTTGTTTGCAGTTTGGTAGAAAAGTTTTCAAACTCAGTACGGATATTTGAAAAAACTTCCTGACTAAAGTTGACCAAATCCATTTTATTGACACAAACTATGATGTGTGGGATGCGGAGCAGGGAAGCAATAAACAAATGACGGCGGCTTTGTTCGACCATTCCATGCCGGGCATCGGCAAGCACAATGGCCAAATTTGCGGTCGAAGCTCCGGTAACCATATTTCGGGTATATTGTATATGGCCGGGAGTATCAGCTATGATAAACTTTCGTTTGGAAGTTGAAAAGTAACGATAAGCAACATCTATGGTAATGCCCTGTTCGCGTTCTGCTTTAAGCCCGTCTGTCAATAAGGCAAGATTTACATATTCTTCTCCTCTTAGTTCGCTCGTTTTTTTGATGGCTTCATATTGGTCGTCAAGGATGAGTTTACTGTCAAACAACAACCGCCCTATAAGGGTGCTTTTACCGTCGTCCACACTGCCCGCAGTAGTAAACCGCAGTAAATCTAAATTGATATAATTAGTCAGGTCCATTCGTGTTTCGATATTAAAAGTTAGATACAAAATAAAAACCCGGTTTAGCACTGTGTGAAACCGGAGCAAATAGATTGGGCAACAGACATTGAGTTATCACTCATCCTGCATTTAACTTTCTTAATTTAAAAATATCCTTCGCGTTTACGGTCTTCCATTGAGGTTTCGGAGCGTTTGTCGTCAGCTCTTCCTCCTCGTTCAGTGATTCGGGCAGTAGCGATTTCAGCAATAATTTCTTCCAGTGTGGTGGCAATGGATTCTATTGCTCCTGTGCTGGTCATATCGCCGATGGTTCTGAACCGGACGATTTTTTCTACCGGTTTTTCTCCTTCTATGATTGGCAAGTAAGGCGATGCAGAAAGTAACACCCCCTGACGTTTAACGCAAAGCCTTTTATGAGAGAAATACAGGTTAGGAATGTCAATTTGTTCCCGCCAGATATATTGCCAAATATCCAGTTCTGTCCAGTTGCTCAGAGGAAACACTCTGAAATGTTCCCCTTCGTTTTTTCTGCTGTTAAAGAGGTTCCACAATTCGGGGCGTTGATTTTTAGGGTCCCACTGTCCGAACTCGTCCCTGTGTGAAAAGAAACGTTCTTTGGTACGGGCTTTTTCTTCATCGCGTCTTGCACCGCCAAGGGCGGCATCAAATCCATATTTTTCTATAGTTTCCAATAAAGTAACCGTCTGAAGTCTTATCCGGCTGGCACTCAGTCCGGTTTCCTCTTTGGCACTTCCTTTCAGAATAGATTCCTGAACACTGCCGATAATGAGTTTTACCCCTAATTTTTCAATCAACTTATCGCGAAATGCAAGCGTTTCGGGAAAGTTGTGGCCGGTATCTATATGGATTAGCGGGAATGGGATGCGCGCCGGATAAAAAGCTTTTCGGGCAAGATGGGTCATCACGATAGAATCTTTACCGCCGGAAAACAACAGCGCAGGTTTGGCAAATTGTGCCGCCACCTCGCGAAGTACGTAGATAGATTCGGATTCTAATTCTTTGAGGTGGTTAATTTTATAAACAGGCATTGAGCTTGAATCTTGGTGAAAAGTAGTTTTGCGCATTTTGGGGTGCAAAGATAAGGGTTTTGTATATGCCAAGTGTGCTAAACACTAAATCAGTAGTATCACCGGTTCTTTGAATGGGCAGACAACCTCTTTTTGCAATGATTTAGGCTGCGGTTTTTGAATAGATAAGATGAAACTATGCTCCGGTTATTATTCAAATCCGGTTCAGGAAAATGAAAAAAAATTCAAAACCTGAACGATAACTTTGTCCTGGTCATCTTTGCTCAGGTTGGTAGAACACGGCAGGCTAAGGCATTGCTCAAATAGTTGTCCGGAAATGTCTTCGGTTGTTATGTATAAATTTTTGGCAAACATCACTAACCGGTTCATGGGTGTCCACAAAGGGCGGGTTTCAATATTTTGGGTCTTCAGGTAATCCAGCAACTTGCGGCGGTCAGGGACTTTTATGGTGTAAAGCCAATTGTTGGGAACTGTGTTTTTAGTAACCGATTGGGATATAATTTCCGGTGAAGATTTAAAAGCCTGATTGTATAAGTTGGCTATTTCTTTTTTTCGGGCAATAAATACCGGCATTTGTTCTAATTGCGCAAGTCCCATAGCTGCGAGAAGGTTTACCAACCGGTAATTATAACCTGTTTCATCGTGGATATATTCCACCGGGTCGGTTTTGGCTTGTGTACTGATATGTTTGGCCCGTTTTGCCAGCCCGGGATCTGAGGTAACCAACATCCCCCCTCCCCCAGTAGTCATAATTTTATTGCCATTGAAACTGAAACATCCGACCTTGCCGAAAGTGCCGGCGTGTTGCCCGCTGTAATAACTTCCCAACGCTTCAGTACTGTCTTCAATGATGGTGAGATGATAGGTTGCCGCCAACCGAAGCAGATGCTCCATATTGACCATATTCCCCAAAACATGTACGGGCATGATGGCTTTGATTCGTTGTCCGGTTGGTTTGTGGAAGCAGTTTAGTTGTCTGATTTCGGTTTGTTCCTTTAGAAATGTTTCTAAAAGAGCAGTGTCCATTTGCCAGGTATCGGCATCTACATCTATCAGTAAAGGCTCTGCTCCCGTATAGACGATGCTGTTCAGGGTTGCTGCAAAGGTAATATTGGGAACAATGATCAAATCGTTGCGCTCTATGCCGGTTAAGATTAAAGCAATATGCAGCGCAGAGGTACCGCTTGACATACTGACTGCAAAAGGAGCGCCAACATAAGCTGCAAACTCCTGTTCAAAACGATTGACATAGCTACCGGCAGAGGACACCCAGTTGGTATCTAAACAATCTTTGATATACTTCCATTCATTGCCTCCAAGGTTGGGAATGCATAATGGGATCATGGTTTGGCTTTTTTAATTGTTTAGAAGAGATCTGTAAAAACATAGATTGAACCAATAACCGGGTGAGATTATTGGTTTTCGTCAGAATAGTCGTAAAACCCTTTTCCTTTTTTTCTGCCCCAATGCCCGGCCTCGACTTTTTGTTGTTGAATACGACTTGGCCGGAATTTGCCATCGTAATGAAATGACTCAAACATAGATTTGGTTACCGCATAATTGGTATCTACTCCAATCAAATCCATCAATCTGAAAGGTCCCATCTTAAATCCCGAAGCCTCACAGAGGTCGTCAATGGTAGTCAAATCGGCTGCGTTTTCCTCCAGAATTTTCAGGGCTTCGACATAATAATGTCGGGCAACACGGTTGACAATAAAACCGGGAGAGTCCTTAGCCATCACCGGGGTTTTACCCAACTGAACAGCAAGATCCCGCGTAACGGATACCACCTCCGGAGAAGTTTCAATTCCCGAAACTACTTCAACCAGCTTCATTAAATGGGCTGGGTTGAAAAAGTGCATTCCCACAATCCTTTGAGGATGGGGTAGTTTAGCAGCAAGCCGAGTAATAGGGATGGATGAAGTATTGGAAGCGAGAATGGTATTGGGAGTATTCTGGTCGGCTACCTGTAACAAGGCTTCTAACTTGATATTGAGGTCTTCTACAATGGCTTCAATAATAAAATCGGCTTTCAGGTCGGCAAAATAGCTGCTGGTTTGTATTCTTTTCAGAATTTCGGATTTTGCAGTTTCACTGAGCTTACCGCGTTTAACAGTACCGGCCATGTTTTTTTCAATGGCATCTATTGCTCTTGGAAGGGCAGAAGGTTCGACATCAAACAAGATAGTTTGGTAGCCTGCTGCTGCACAAATCTGCGCAATACCACTGCCCATTACTCCGGCACCAATCACAGCTATTTTCTTAATATTGTTCATTTGCATGAAGAAGTATGCGTGGGGTTAAATTAATTATCAGGGTTGAATCAAATTTACCAGGCAGCGTTGAACTGACGCAAAAACCGCAAATCGTTTTCAAAAAACAACCGGATATCGTTGATTTGGTATTTAAGCATCGTAATGCGTTCTATTCCCATGCCAAAGGCAAATCCTGTATAGCGTTTGCTATCAATGCCACACATATCCAACACTGCCGGGTCCACCATTCCACAACCCAAAATCTCTACCCATCCGCTGTGTTTGCAGATATTACAGCCCGAGCCTTTGCATATAAAACAGGATATATCCATCTCAGCAGAAGGTTCGGTAAACGGGAAATAAGACGGGCGAAGGCGGATGCTGGTGTCTTGTCCGAACAGTTCGCGGGCAAAATAGATAAGGGTTTGTTTTAGGTCTGCAAATGACACATTTTCGTCAATATACAGTCCTTCTACCTGATGAAACTGGCAATGCGCCCGCGCCGAAATGGTTTCGTTCCGGTAAACCCTTCCCGGTGAAATTATTCTGATGGGGGGTTGTTGGTTTTCCATCACCCGAACCTGAACCGTGCTGGTTTGGCTTCTCAACAAGACGGATGGATTGGTTTGTATGTAAAAGGTGTCCTGCATATCCCGGGACGGGTGGTCATCAGGCGTGTTGAGTGCGGTAAAGTTGTGCCAATCGTCTTCTATTTCGGGGCCTTCGGCAATAACAAATCCGATTCGCTCGAAGATTCGGTTAATTTCATTGCGCATCAATGATAATGGATGACGACCGCCTAAAGGGAACTGAATAGCAGGACGGGTCAGGTCTTGGGTCTTTTCAGCATGAGTAGTTGTAGTATTTGCCAATGCGTCTTTCATTGCTTCCCACTTTTCTTCAGCGGCTTGTTTTACATTATTGGCAGCCTGACCAAAATCCCGTTTGAGGTCATTAGGTACATCCTTTATACTGCCCATCAGGCTTTTTACTTTTCCTTTTGACCCGAGAAAAGTTATTCTGAACTTTTCTGCTTCATCGGCTGTCGTTATGTTCACAGACTTAATCTCTTCCAGCAATTGGGCTATATAGCTAAAAATATCTCCTTTCTGTTCCATAAATCATCAAATTATCTGTAAGTTTAACCCTGTATTATTGTTCCTTTGTGCTTTAATTTTTGTTCGGGCGGTAAAATTAGTTACTATTACACAATCTTTATTCATTTCCGTCAATTTATGGAAAGTAAACAAATACAAGTTAATGGCATTACCCTTCATTGCATGACTGAAGGAGCCGGTAAATTGATGATATTACTGCACGGTTTTCCCGAATTCTGGTATTCCTGGAGAAAGCAGATTCCGGTACTTGCTCAACATTTTAAAGTGGTTGCTCCCGATATGCGGGGCTATCACCGGAGCGACAAACCCAAAGGGGTATATCATTACCGGCCGGAAGCACTGGTAAATGATGTGCGGGACCTTATTAAAGCTTTTGGTCAGGAAAAGGCTATCATAGTCGGACATGACTGGGGAGGTGCCGTAGCCTGGTGGTTTGCTTCGTTGTATCCTGAAATGACCGAAAAGCTGATTGTGCTCAATATGCCACATCCGGCAGAAATGAAAAAACAGTTGTGGCGAAATTTTACCCAACTCAAAAAAAGCTGGTATGTTTTTTTCTTTCAACTGCCTTATTTACCTGAACAATATCTGAGCCGCAATCCTAAAAAGTTTTTCAAACAGGCGTTGCGGGGTTGGAGTATCAACAAAGAAGCATTCTCCAACGACGATATTGACCAATATGTCAAGGCTTTCCCGCTTCCATCAGACTTTACCGCACCTATCAACTATTATCGCGCCGGAGCCAGGTATCCTGTCAGGGCAAACGGGCGTAAACCTGTCAAAGTTTCTGCTCCTACCCTGCTCATCTTTGGTGAAGACGACAAAGCACTTGGAAAGGAACTGACTTACAACACGCAACATTATTGCAGCGGTATTCTAAAGATGGAATATATTCCCAATTGCAGTCATTGGGTGCAACACGAACATCCCGACAAGGTAAATCAATTGATTCTCGATTTTACGCTTTAACCGAATATGTCAGACCTTTTGCTCACCGATTCGTATCACCGGACTCACGATTACCTGCGTATTTCGCTTACAGATAATTGCAATTTCAGATGCACTTATTGTATGCCGCAGGAAAATATGCAGTTTATGCCGGCAGCACATCTGATGCAGCGAGGTGAAATAGAACAGATTGCCAAGGTTTTTGTGGAGTTGGGAGTAAAGAAAATCAGGTTTACCGGAGGTGAGCCGTTGGTAAGAAAAGATGCAGCCAACATTATAGCCGACATCGCAAAACTTAACACCGAGTTGACGATAACAACCAACGGTACAAGAGTGGATCAATTTATCGAAACGTTCAAACACGCAGGAATCCGGTCGGTCAATGTCAGTCTTGACACCTTAGACAAAGACCGGTTTTTTTTACTGACCAGAAGAAATGAGTTTGAAAGAGTTTTAGACAATATTTACTTGCTCCTTGATGAAGGGTTTCACGTTAAGGTGAATATGGTAGTGATGAATGGTGTAAACGATATTGAAATACCCCGTTTTGTTGCATGGACAGAAGAATTGCCTGTCCATGTCCGTTTTATTGAGTTTATGCCATTTAGCGGCAATCAATGGATGGGGCATAAGGTGTTTACCTTCGCACAAATGCTCGAACTTATCGGTCAATATTATCCGTTTGTTCCGCTGAATAACCACCCAAACGATACTGCAAAAAAATTTAAAGTTCCGCATCATAAAGGGACATTTGCAGTAATCAGCACCATTACCCAACCTTTTTGTGCCAACTGCAACCGGATGCGTCTGACGGCTGACGGGAAAATGAAGAACTGTTTGTTTTCTAAATCGGAGGCCGACATATTGGGTGCATTGCGAAAAGGCGAAGATATCGTTCCCATTATCAGGCAATGTCTGTCGGAGAAAGAAGCAGAACGCGGCGGGCAATTTAACGCCACTTTTGAACTTTTAGATGCAGGATTGATGACCAACAGGAGCATGATAAATATAGGAGGTTGAAAGTTAAAAGTTAAAAGTGAAAAGTGAAAAGTGAAAAATATGTGGAATCTACGGAATAAAGTGAAACCCTGAAAGGGTTGAATATGAATAACCGTATGTGAAACCTACGGAATAAAGGTAGAATATAAATAACCGTATGTGAAACCTACGGAATAAAGGTAGAATATAAATAACCGTTTGTGAAACCTGTGGAATAAAGGTAGAATATATATAACCGTGTGTGAAACCTGTGGAATAAAGGTAGAATATATATAACCGTGTGTGAAACCTACGGAATAAATCATGTGAACCCTTGGAAAAAGTTAAAAAATTCATTCTTCATAACCGAAAATACGATGAGAATTAATCCACACGAGTTCCATTACGGTGTTATCGGTGCAGGAAGTTTTGGCACCGCTGTATCTAATATCTTAGCCGAAAATGGAAAAGTTTTGCTGTTTACCCGTCAGCAAAGCGTTTTCGAGGATATTAAAAGACTTAGAACTAACCGAAACCAAACCATGCACGACAATGTCGAGCCGATTACCGACATTGCTCAGTTTTGCGAACAATGCCGGCTGATTTTTCCGGTTGTCCCTTCAAGTGGATTTAGGATTCTGATGAAACAGTTTGCCCCTTATTTACAACCCCATCATATCCTTATTCACGGCACTAAAGGTTTTAATCTCCATACACCCGAAAGTGATGACTTACCGGTAAATCAGCCTGTTCCTCGCGAATATATTCATACGATGACCGAAATTATTCTACAAGAAACCGTAGTATTGCGTGTGGGATGTATTTCGGGACCCAATCTTGCCAAAGAAATTGCACAAGGGCAACCCGCCGCAACAGTGATTGCAAGCCGGTTTGCCGAGGTAATTGAACAGGGACGGGAAGCACTAAAAAGTCCGAGGTTTAAGGTTTATGGAAGTTATGATGTTACCGGCGTGGAATGTGCCGGAGTTTTAAAAAACATTATGGCCATTGCATCCGGTATTTTGAACGGTTTAGGTTTGGGTGAAAATGCAAAGGCCATGTTAATTTCGCGGGGTTTGGGCGAAATGATTAAAATTGGAAAGGCTTTAGGAGCGGATTCTTCATCTTTTTTTGGAATAGCCGGCATTGGCGATTTGGTGGCAACCTGTTCCAGCAATCTGAGCCGGAACTTTACAGTCGGATATCGCCTTGCTTCAGGAGAAAACTTAGCCGATATATTGGCGACAATGAGCGAAGTCGCCGAAGGAATCAATACGGTAAAATTGGCTAAAGGGGTTAGTTTATATTATAATCTCGAAACCCCTATTGTAGAAGCTCTGTACCAAACCCTTTACAACAACCAATCCATAGAAAAAAGCCTGAACTACCTGATGAACTATGCTTTTGACAAAGATGCAGACTTTTTAAGTGAAAAGTGAAAAACTAAAAGTGAAAAGTGAAACCAAGAAAACCTAAAAGGGTGAATGTGAATTGTCAATTACAAAAAACCCTGAAAGGGTTGAAGGTGAATAGCCATATATGAAACCTACGGGAAAATGGTTGAAAAATAAATTGTTAAACTACGGGCTAAAACTACAACGCATAGTAAAAATGACTTCCTCTTTCCTTGACCTTTAACCATTTTCTGTTAAAATGAAAACCTACCGGATAATAGGACTGATGTCCGGCACATCACTCGATGGATTAGATATTGCCGATTGCACCTTCAGCTACTACCGGAAGCGTTGGCGATACCGGATTCATCACGCAACCTGTATTGAATATTCAGACGAATGGCGGGAACGACTCGCCACGCTAATTGACAAAGACCTGACCACCTATCTGGCCACCGATGCCGAATATGGAGTTTACCTCGGCACCTTAGTCAATCAGTTTATTGAAGCGCATAACCTTGCCGGAAAAATTCAGATCATTGCATCCCATGGTCAGACCATCATTCACCGCCCCGACCTGCATTTTTCAGCTCAAATTGGCAACGGGGCGGCTATTGCCGAAACCACCAAATTGCCCGTTATCTGCAACCTTCGTGCAAACGATATTGCTGCCGGTGGACAGGGTGCTCCGGTAGTGCCTTTTACCGACCTCCACTTGTTCCTAAAACATCGCTTTTGTCTTAATCTGGGAGGCATAGCCAATATTTCCTGCAAATTGACCGGCAACCGGATCATAGGTTATGATATTTGCCCGAATAACCTGATTTTAAACAACCTCGCCCATCAACTCGGTTATCCTTATGACAACGGGGGTAATTTGGCTGCTGCCGGAAATATAGATTCAGGATTACTCGATGCACTCAACGGATTGCCATATTACCGGCAACCCTACCCAAAATCGCTCGATGCCAGATTTGTCCCACAAATACTGATGCCCCTTTTGCTCAACTTCCGGTTGCCTGTTCAGGATAAACTGAGAACCATTGTAGAACATATCGCCATACAAACCGGCCTTCAGACAACGCTGATTAACCAACAGGAAAGCATTGACCCTCAAACTCAAAACTCCATGCTGATTACCGGAGGCGGTGCTTTCAACACTTTTCTGATTAGCCGCATCGCCACATTTTCCGGCTGTAACATAATTGTTCCGGACAGCCTCACTATTAACTACAAAGAAGCACTTGCTATGGCTTTTATGGCTGTTTTAAGGTTACAATGCCAACCCAACTGCCTGAGTTCTGTTACCGGCGCAACACATAACACAGTGGGCGGATGTGTTTATTATGCTTCGCAATAAGTTTTGAGTGCCCGCTAAAGGTCGTATGCCGCTTGCCTGATGCTGACGAAATATGTGAACTACTACTTGTTGGATAAAATTATTACCTTTGGATACATATTTTGAAAAATGCCTTTGCTCACAATCAATTTTTATTCCCAATTACACATAAAATCATGACCAATGAAAAATTTATTGTTGTTGTTAACCGTGTTCAGTGTTGTAGTAATAGGTTGTAAACAAGCAAATGAAACCAAAGAAGCCATTAAGCTCGGAAGCGAACTCCAGAAAATGGGTGAGGAAATGGAAAAGGGATTGGAAGAGGGTAAAAACAAAATGGAAGCAAGAAGGGCAAAAGGCGATACCCTGCCTATGCACTACGACAAATTGAAAGAATTTTTACCCAAAGCAATCAGAGATTTTACCCCTGATGGCGACCCAAAAGGGCAAAGTATGACCATGCAGGCTTACTCCTTTTCTACCACAGAGCAGGAATATAAATCTCCCGACGGTAGTGAACTTAATATTATTTTGCATGACTACAACGGACTGCCGCAATTGTATGGCATGGCTACCATGATGCTCAAATCAAAAATGACCTATGAAAACGACGAGCAATCGGTCAAAACACTCAATTTAGGAATTGACGGAGTTGGTGCTATGGAAACTTACGGCAAAAAAAACAAAGAAGCTCAGTTGGTGATTGGAGTTGGTGAGCGCTTTTTTATTACCATGACTGCTAAAAAACAAAATGATACTGAGTTGTTAAAAACGGCTGCCAAAGCAATGCCGCTTGGTGAAATGGCCGAAATGTAGTTGTCGGTTTAAGGGAAGTTTTCCCGCCTGTTTCTTCCCAATCACCCCATAAATTATTGAAAAAAACCGAATTTAGCTTAAAAAAGACGGTTGACATAGCTTTATTGCAGGGGTACTTCAAGTTAATGCAGGGGTGCAATAAGTCTTTGCAGGGGTACATCCTTCTAATGCAGAGGTGCATTAAGCTATTGAAGAGGTACTTCCGGTTAATGCAGGGGTACTTCAAGTTATTGCATAGTTGCAATAAGCCAATGCAGAGGCGATTTAAAGCATTGTAAGGGTGCAATAAGTCTTTGCAGAGGCAAATGATGTCATTGCAGGGGTGCAATAAGTCTTTGCAGAGGCGATTTAAAGTGATTCAGGGCTGATTTGTAGCATTGCAAAGGTAAACCAAGTTTTCGCCGGGATGTTTATGACTGACAATATGGCATGATGGTTTGAGGTTTGAATAATCCTGCAAAAAATCGTCAATTTCTATACAACAGCCTATTTTGGAAACGCAGAGTCTGTTGCTAAACAACAAACTTAGCGAGATGCAATTAGCGAATCTACGTATATCGGGCTATAAAACAGGACACTGAAAGTTATAAAAAACAGGCGGCTAATCGGCTGGAGGATACCCCCCTGCAAATTAGCCGCCTCAAAATTTGAAACCAAGACATCAGGCTTTACCAAAAATCGACTCAAGCTTAGTGGTTTCGACAGGTACCCATGAGTTTCACTTTTGTTTTGTAAGAACTTGGGCAATCCATCAAATTATAATAGTTAGAACCTTCAATCGTTGCGTTAATCGTCAATTTTTAAAAAATCACCATTCATATTAAAAACAAGGTCCATGTCGTTGTCGAGTTTAATCTCCTGATTTTTGTCCTCTTTTTCCCAACCGATAATATAGTTTTCAGTAAAGTTGGTAGAAATATAAAGCAGAAGCTTTTCAGGTACAACACTGTCAGGTAGTTTTGAAATCCCGTCTATGTCCACAATTTCATGTTTCTTGTTAAATTCAAGAGTAATGCTTTCATCTAAAATCAATTCATAGTTATGTTTAAACCCCTCACGATCCTTAGTTACTTGAAGAATGTTGTTGTTCGGAAAATGAGCTGTTACATAATCTTGAATTTGTGAAGGCAAATCAGAGGCTGAAACTATAGACTCTTTGTCGCAACCCGAAAAAGACAGAGAACCGGCGGCCAATGCCATCCCTAAAAATAATTTGTACGCTTTCATAATTGATTGTTCTGTGGTGAATTATAATTTTTTTGTGAATTTTTGATGTCTAAAAGTCAATTGCTTTAGTAGGCAGTCGAGCTGCTAAAAATGCCAAATCCATGTAAAACATAAAAAAAGGAAGTCTGCTTAATCGGCTATTCTGCTTAGAATATTGCCCGCGGCATCATAAGCGACTTTCCACTTTTCTTTGAAGGCTTTTAGCTCAACGATATAATTGACTTTATCTCCTTCCGTAACTTTTTCAGAATCGTCAATCCGGTAGCCGCCAAAATCGGAGTTAATTTTAGTTTGAATTGTTTGCGGTAAATCGAATTTTGAGATTTCTTCTTCATGCCTTGCCAGTTTACCTGCATTGTCAAACCATCCTTCGTGTTCGGTTCTCAGAATGCCTGTTTCAAATTCTACTTTATACTTGTCGCCGTCCATTTCCCATTCTATATCATAAGCTTTAGGAAACATCTGTTGAAATCCATTAATCACCAATGAGGGGATTTGGCTTTGCATGATATTTTGGGCCTGAATAGCACAAAGGTTGAATAGCATCAAGGTAACAGCTAAAAAAAATACTGACTTCATAACTTGAATATTTTGGGTGATGCCGCAAAGTAAGAACCCGATTCTGGAAACAATTTGGAAAACAAAGGGAGTTTCGATGTTTTTTAGAAATTGTTGAACCGGATGGAAAAGCAATGTTGTTGGTTTTCGAAATGATAGGAAGGTGTAAATTCATACAAACTACATATTGCTTTGACAATGGCCAATCCCAGTCCAGTGCCTGCTGAAGCAGTGCCGGATTTAAAAAACCTTGTAAAGATTTTTGCTTCGTCTAATGGTTCGGGTATTCCGCTATTACATACACTGAATTTGTTAGCCGTAATTTTAATTTCGGACAACCCATTTTCGATGTTATGAAAAACCGCATTTCTAATTAAATTGGAAACAACTATTTGAGCAAGAGCAGGATCCATTGAAACTGACAATTCTGCTGTTTCCTGAATTGAGATTTTGATGTTTTTAAAATCAACATATTCATTCAGATCGTCTATACATTGCCTCACAATATTATTGACCGAAATGGTTTGATGTTGATGGAATTGATGATTTTCAATTTTGGTCAAAAGGAGCAATGATTTATTCAGTCTCACCAATCTATCAATGATGTTCAATATGTCGTCAATTTCTGTTACCTGAACTTCCTCCAACCCACCTTTTTCAACCATCATTTCCAACTTATTGGTAGCAATAGCTAAGGGTGTTTGCAACTCGTGCGTAACATTTCCAATAAACTGTTTTTGTTGTTCATAAGTAGAGAGGTTTTGTTTCAAAAAGTAGATCACTGCATTTTGAAGGTCTTGAAACTCTTGGGTTGATGTTTTTACCTCCGGCAGTTTTTTGCTGCTTCCGAGCCGGTATTTTTTCAGTTGATTCAGAAAATGGTAAAAAGGATTCCATAAACGCTGTACCACTATTTGGTTGATAATAACTATGCCGGCAAGCAGAATGAGGTATAACCAGATTGATTTCCAAAACAACTCGTTGATCAAATCTCCTTCTTCGACCATCGAATTAAATACCTTGAGTTCGTAATATTGACCGTTATTTTCAAAAGCAGTCGAGAGCATTCGTACAGGTTCTTCTTCCAAATCTTCATCGTCTTCGTCCTGCATTAGCAAAATGGTATCTATATATCTGTCTTTTGCTGACATGGCTTGGATTTTACTGACTTCCTGAATGGCAAAAAACCCTTCGTCAAACTTATTCTTCTTCAACAACATGCTATCTTCGAGCGCATTGTAAATGATTTGGCGCTTATAGTGCTCTAAACCCTCATCAATACTTTCTTTTATTTCGTCGAGCATATTGTAATAGAAGCCAAAAGCCCAAATGCCAATAATCAAAAAAATTGAAATTGAAACGTAAATTATTGATTGGGTGAACAGTTTCATTTCTCACTCATTTTGTACCCGATACCATAAATTGATTCGATTTCAATGGATGCTTCGGCCGATTGTAACTTTTTGCGAAGGTTTTTTATCTGGTAATAGATAAAGTCAAAGTTATCGGCTTGATCTATATTATCTCCCCAAACATGCTCGGCAAGGGCTGTTTTTGTTACTAACCTGTTATTGTTGAGCATGAAATAGTTAAGAATGTCGAATTCTTTTCTGTTCAGTGCTAAATTTTTGTTATTCACCATCAGGCTTCGCTCATTTATATCCAAAACAAGGTTGCCAATTTCTATAGTATTTTTTCCGCCATTCAGTTTTCGTCGCAAAACAGCTTTTACCCTCGCATTGAGTTCTGCTATATGAAATGGCTTTGTCAGATAATCATCTGCCCCTATATCAAGCCCTTTCAGCTTATCGTCCAGCGAATCTTTGGCGGAAATAATGATAACATTAGCCGATTTGTCTGATTGTTTCAATTGACCCAATAATTGAAAACCACTACCGCCTGGAAGCATAATATCAAGCAAAATGCAGTCGTAGTCATAAATTGCAATTTTTTCGACCGCTGAATGAAAGTCGCTTGCTGTTTCAATCACAAAATGTTCCTTTGATAAGGAATCAGAAAGTGTTTTTAACAATTCTCTTTCATCTTCAACGATTAGTATTTTCATAAGCGCAATGAATACGATAGAATTTTGGAAAGATTCTGGAATATGTACAACTTCCTTAACTGACCAATCTAATTGCCAGAATTAGTTTAGACAGAATGTAAACTCAGTTTACCCTACAATATTAACATAATTATTATGCCCAGGTAGCTGTTTGTAGTAGGTAACTAATCTGTGTTTGGGCAAAATACACAGACATAATGATAATCTGACCAAAACAATTTGCAGAAAACAACTAATAAATCTGAAAAAAGATAATTTACCAAGGTTTTCATCCTAAACTGCTTGATGTACTACTTCTACCAAACCATCAATAGCAATTAATATATCTTGTTGAAAACCTGATTAAAAGGGGAAAAAACCGGTTTCATTCAAAAATTGGAAACAGGGGTTAAACAGCCAAATCCATGGGCTAATCTAATTTTCTATGACGATTTCTTCGATTTTGCCGTTCATCACCAGTACGGTGGTTCTGAAATTGCCGCCGGAGGTGTTTAATATCCCAATCAGGCATTTTGCACCGTTGGGGGCAACAGTTTCGTGTTTTTGGTTAAATCCTGTAGGTTGGTATTGAGAAAAAAATTCGCTCAACTTTTTTGTCGCAACTGTTGGGGTTACATGGTCTTCATCGTCCGGCAAAATCAGGTCTATTTTTGACGCAAAAAACGGGGATAATGCAGTGGCATTTCCAGATTTGAGCGCACTTTTAATATTCTCCATAGTACTGCCTTGCCCGTTGACAGGAACATATAAAAAGGCTGTGAGCAATAAAATAATACTAAATAATTGGATGGTTTTCATTTTGATGGTTTAAGTTTTGATATCCGTATAGAACGTTTTTAATACACTTACAGGTATATTGACGAGGCAAGTTGCCGATAGTTACTTTTCAAAGGTTAAATTTTTAACAACAATTTTCAGGCCAATGCAAAAGACAGGGGTAACTTTTACCGGTAAGGACAGGTTTTGTAAAAATCAGACTTTTTGTTGGCCGGTGATTTCGTTAAAATGGTAAATTTGCCCGAAAAATTAATTGAAGTAAAATACATGTTTCATAACGATAAAGTCATACTGCTTATTTTAGACGGTTGGGGGCATGGTTTAATCCCTGAAGTCAGTGCCATCGCACAAGCTGATACCCCGTTTATTGACAACTTGTACAAAACCTGTCCAAATGCCGAACTGATTACCCACGGACCGGCAGTCGGATTGCCTGAAGGTCAAATGGGAAATTCAGAAGTAGGTCATCTCAATATCGGTGCCGGAAGAATAGTTTATCAGGAACTTCAGCGCATTCAGGCTGCCATTGATGACGGCTCTCTTGCCAACAACAAAGTGTTGAAAGCTGCCATGGACTATGCACTAAAAAAAAGCAAACCTATTCACCTCATCGGCTTAGTGTCTGACGGAGGCGTTCATTCGCATATCAACCACCTGAAAGGATTGTGCGATATTTTCAAACAAGGTCAAATCCCAAAAGTATTTATCCATGCTTTTACAGACGGTCGGGATGTTTCCCCCACCTCAGCAAAAGGCTATATCGAAGACCTTCAAGCTTATCTGCAACATTCAGACGGGCAAATAGCCTCGATTGTCGGACGTTATTATGCCATGGACCGGGACAAACGTTGGGAGCGAATAAAAATAGCTTACGACCTGCTTACCCTGGGTTCGGGATTTCCGGCTCAAAACCTGACTGATGCTATTCAACAATCTTATGAACAGGGTATTACAGACGAATTTTTAAAACCCATCGTTGCCTTAGACGAAAACGGGCAACCTTTGGGCTGTATCAGGGAAGGAGATGTGGTAATCAGTTTTAATTTCAGAACCGACCGGTGCCGCGAAATTACCGCCGCATTAACCCAACAGGATTTTCCGGAATTTGGAATGTACACTTTACCCCTGCACTATATCACCATGTCCCGGTATGATGACACCTTTACCGATATAGGCATTATCTTTGAAAAAGAACATCTGAATCATACCCTTGGCGAGGTATTATCGGAAAATGGTAAGCGTCAAATTCGGATTGCGGAAACCGAAAAATACCCTCATGTAACTTTTTTCTTCTCCGGCGGACGCGAAGCTCCGTTTGAGGGCGAAGAACGTATCATGATTCCTTCTCCCAAAGTGGCCACCTACGACCTGCAACCCGAAATGAGTGCTTTTGCCATTACGGATGCCATTCTCGAAAAAATTTCGGAAAAAAAGGCCGACTTTATTTGCCTGAACTTTGCAAATGCCGATATGGTCGGTCATACCGGTGTGTTTGCCGCAGCGGTCAGGGCGGTTGAAACCGTTGACAGTTGCACCAAACGTATTGTTGAAGCAGCTATGCAACATGGTTATGCTGTCGTGATCATTGCCGACCATGGCAACGCCGATATCATGATTGAACCTGACGGCACCCCCCATACTGCCCATACCACCAACCCGGTTCCCGTCTTTTTGGTGGGTAACCATGTTAAAGGCAGACTGAAGAACGGTAAACTTGCCGATATTGCACCCACTATTTTAACCATTATGCAACTGCCTATACCGCCGGAAATGACCGGGGAAGTGTTGCTTTTTTAGTGGATAATGGTTAGTAGTTAAGTAATAAGTGGGTGGTCCCCCTCTTTAAAGAGTGATGTCGTTGGAATTGTGGGGTATTCTTTTTTGCTAATTTGCGCATCTTTGCAGCCTTTCATCTGTTATCAGTAATCAAAATTAATAAATTCATTGCGACCTGCTACCCCCATCATCTTTCCAGCGTTATTCCCGAAAACAAGCTCTTTGTTTTTGGCAATCGGTTTATCACTGTTGATTTTAACCGGAGTTTCCGGCTGCCTTGGTTCGTCAAACGAGACTGACCTTATCAGTAAAAGAACCCCGTACTTTAACCTTGAAACTTATTTTACTTCCGAAATTGACCGGCTGTCGAAACAGAAGACAACGCTTGACAAAAAGGCTTCGTTGAATGGTAAAACCGAAAATCAAACCCTGCAAAGCGTTGACTGGGAAAAAGAGCTGGCAATTTTTTCATTGTCAGATATCAATAAACCTGCATGGCGGGATAAATACGCTGCCGATACTTCTGTTCAAGGGCAACAAACCACGGTTACCTATACCGCTACAGATACAGAAATGCGCACCCAGTCTATTAATCTCGTTTTTGACCATAACACAACAACCCCTAAATCCATCACCATTTTCAATCATGCCGACAATTTTGTTTACCAGCTTTCAGAAAACCTGACCTATCAAAGCAATTCCGGCTACCAAATACAAACCACCCAAAAAGTCATCCTCATGTCTCCGCAAACTTTTAATATTGAGGCAAGGTTTAAGTAGGCCTGCATGGTTAATTTTTTGCCTCTAAAGCCTTATGTCTAACTTTTTAAACCGCAAAACAAGATTTGACTACTTCAGAGCGCATAAAAACCGAAATTTTACCCACGATCCCCAACAACCCGGGTATCTATAAATACTTTGATGAGGAGGGAACAATATTATATGTCGGTAAAGCCAAAGACCTGCGCAAACGGGTAAGCAGTTATTTTGTCAAGGCGCATGAAAATGGTAAAACCCGGATTTTGGTCGGTAAAATTGCCAGAATAGAATTTACCGTAGTCGAATCTGAACAAGATGCCCTTTTGCTGGAAAATGTATTGATAAAAGAGCTGCAACCCCGTTACAATATTCTGCTCAAAGACGATAAAACCTACCCCTATATCTGTGTTAAAAAAGAGCCGTTTCCCAGGGTTTTCCTCACAAGACAGCTTGAAAAAGACGGGGCTGAATACTTTGGACCATATCCCTCTGTTGTTCAGGCGCGCAACATCATTGAAATGGTGCATCATTTGTTCCAGCTTCGCACCTGTGCTTTGTCACTAACTGCCAAAAACATCGCTGAAAACAGGTTTAAGGTTTGTTTAGAGTTTCATTTGGGCAATTGTAAAGGCCCTTGTGAAGGCAAACAGCCGGCAGATGAATACAATGAAAACATCCGCCAGATCCGCAAAATCCTGAAAGGCAATATTGCTTCGGTGATTAAGTTTTTAAAAGACAAAATGCTGGAATATGCCGAATCGTTTGATTTTGAAAAGGCGCAAGCAGTTAAAATAAAACTCGACAGCCTGCAACACTACCAAAGCAAATCCATGGTGGTAAATCCCGCGATCAACGATGTGGATGTATTTAATATTGAAGAAAATGAAAAACGCGCTTATATCAGTTTTTTCAAGGTGGTCAATGGCTCCATTATTCAAACCAAAGTGATAGAACTGGTAAAAAAATTGGACGAAACACCCGAAGAACTGCTCACCTTTGGAATAGCAGAAATGAGGCATCAATTTAACAGCAACTCCAATGAACTCATCCTGCCCTTTGACCCGGATTATCCCGACAAAAGTCTTAAAATTACGATTCCTCAAATCGGCGACAAGCGCAAACTCTTAGAACTCGCCAAAAAAAATGCCTTTTACTACCGCAAACAATTTGAAATTAAAGACCGGCAACGAAAACGACCGGAAGAGCAGCGATTTGAAGTGCTCAACCAACTTAAAAAAGACCTCCGGTTGACCGAATTACCTCAACATATAGAGTGCTTTGACAATTCAAACCTTGGAGGCAGTTTTCCGGTTGCTTCTATGGTCGTTTTCAAAGACGGCAAGCCGGCAAACAAAGAATACCGGCACTATAAGATCAAAACCGTAGAAGGTCCCAATGATTTTGCTTCGATGACCGAAATTGTGCGCCGGCGATACAAAAGGCTGATAGAAGAACATAAAACGCTCCCGCAACTCATAGTAATAGACGGGGGCAAAGGGCAACTGAGTGCAGCAGTCGAAAGTCTTCGGGAGGTAGGGATTTATGAGAAAGTAGCGGTGGTAGGTATTGCCAAAAAATTAGAAGAAATCTATGTGCCAAACGACTCCTACCCTCTCCATATTGACAAGCGTTCACCAAGCCTGAAACTCATTCAGCATATCCGCAACGAAGCACACCGGTTTGCCATCACCTTCCACCGGCAGTTGCGGGCCAAAGGCACCTTCCAATCCGGTTTGGAAAACATTCCCGGCATTGGCGCTAAAACCACCGAAAAACTGCTCACAAATTTTAAGTCTATCGAAAACATCAAAAAAGCCGGAGACGAAGATTTGAAAAAAATTTTGAACATCAAACAAATTCAAGCCCTGAAAGTCTATTTTGATGCTATGGACGAATAAAGATTTGGGTTAAGGTCAGAAACTCCATGAAATTAAAACTACGCAGGTAGTGTAAAAAAGCTAAATTGAGTGTGGTATTTTAGACAAAACTAAAATTCGTTCTGAACACGTTCAATGTTCCAAAAGCTGACAGGTTTCACGCTCTCTTAACCAACCACATGACTTCCGTCGGATTGTCTGAAAACTATCAAAACAACGGCAAGTTAACCCTGCCAATACATAAAAAACCCTCTTTGTCGCTGCCTTTCCGACAAAGAGGGAGGTGTTTAAGGGTTCATGGTTTCAACCCTGCCTTAATTTACTCAAAAAATGAAAAGATTGGAGTGGTTTTTCATGCCGGCATTAAGTGATGATGATATGAAGGTTGGTGTTTAAATTGGATTTGGTTGATTATTTGGAGTTGGGATCCAATTTTTTCAATTTGTTGAAGGGCGTAGTCGAGTTGTTGTTTGTTAAGTCCGGCAGTGATGGTTATTCTCAGGCGGGTCAGTTTTTTAGGAACAGCAGGGTAAGGCACAGCATTGACCAAAATTCCTGCCTGATGCAGTAGTTGGGTCATCAATTTAACTTTATAATCGTTGCCGATAATGAGCGGAATAATGGCGGTTTGAGTATGCCCGACATTGAAGCCCATCATTTGCATTTCAGTTCTGAAGTAGGTGATGTTTTGGTGAAGTTGTTCGATGATATGAGGTTCCCGGTCTAAGATGTTGAGTGCTTCTAAAATTCCTGCCATTACAGGAACTGCGGGAGTAGTAGAAAACATGTAAGCACGGCTGGCAATCTGAAGATAGTCTATCAGATCAGCTTTTCCTGCAATAAAACCACCCACTGCTCCAAGTGCTTTGCTGAAAGTACCCGAAATCAGATCTACTTTTCCGGTCAGCCCGAAGTGGTCGGCAGTTCCTCTGCCATTTTTACCAATGACCCCGGTAGCATGAGCATCATCCACCATCACCCATGCCCCATTTTGATGAGCTATGTCAATAATTTGGTCTAAATGGGCAATATCGCCATCCATAGAATACACCCCATCAATAATGACAAGTTTGTTTTTATGTTTGGCAGCTTTTTGCAGGGCGATACTGAGCGATTGCATATCGTTGTGCTTAAAGTAGTAGCGGTTGGTATTGGTACATCCATCCATCAGACTGGCGTGGGCATACATATCACAAATAGCAGCATCTTTTTCTGTTAGCAAAGCGCGAATAGTGCTGAAATTTGCTCCATATCCGGATGAAAACAACATGGCTTTTTCTGTTCCTTTGAATTGTGCAATTTTTTGTTCTAATTGGCTGTGCAATGGGGTCGTACCGGTAAACATGGGCGTACTTCCTGAACCTAACCCGTACTGATAAAGGCTTTTGGCTGCGGCAGCTATGATTTGCAGATGTTGCGAAAAGTTGAGGTAATCGTTGGAAGACAGATTGAGCATGGGGGTCTCATCGGCATAGTTATCGGGTTTAACCTCTGACATCACCTTACAACCGGTATTTAACACCCGTTTGTAGGAATAGTGCCCGCAGTTGTGAATATCGGTCAGGTAACTGCACAAAATATCAATGCGTTGTTGCAGGTTCAGGTACTGCAATTTGTGGTCGTGCAAGGTTTCGAATAATGAGTATTCTTTGCTGCAAATTGAGCCGTGTGGACTGAGTTGGAAAGCAAGGGTTTGTTCCTTGCCGGATTCGTCTGTGTAAAGATAGGTTTTCATTTTTTTAGTGATGAGTTATGAAATATGAAGTAAATCGAACTGGGTAGCACAAATTTTTTTTGAATGGTCGCCATCTTCAATACTGTATCAAAAAGCAGATCCTTATGCGAAAGCAAGTTGGTCTTGCTGAATTTTGTTTTGTTGTTGGGTGAATAGATAAGTATTGTTGATGATCTGGAGGTCAGATGCTATTCTTTCTATTTCCTGTAGTGCATAGTCGAGTTGGTATCTTGCGAGGCCGGCAGTAAGTGTCAGACGAACACGGGTCAGTTTTTTGGGAACTGCGGGATAGGGAACGGCATTGACGAGTATTCCTGCTTGTTCTAAACGGTAGGTCATTTCTTTAACCTTGTAATCGTTGCCGATAATGAGAGGAAGGATGGCAGTCCGGGAGTTGCCTATGTTAAAACCCATACTTAGCAGTTGAGTGCGGCAATAGTTGATGTTTTGATGAAGTTGTCTGATCCTGTAAGGCTCCTGGTCTAAAATGTTAAAGGCCTCAATGACCCCGGCCATCACCGGAACAGCCGGAGCTGTTGAAAACATATAGGCACGACAAGCAATTCGGAGGTAGGCTATCAGTGCTTTGCTTCCGGCGACAAAACCACCGACAGCACCCAAAGCTTTGCTGAAAGTACCGGAAATCAAATCTACTTTTCCGGTCAGCCCGAAGTGGTCGGCAGTTCCTCTGCCATTTTTACCAATGACCCCGGTAGCATGAGCATCATCCACCATCACCCAGGCACCGTAGTTGCGGGCAGTTTGAATGATTTGTTCCAGCGGCGCAATATCTCCATCCATCGAATAAACCCCATCAATAATCACAAGTTTGTTTTTGTATTTGCTTGCTTTTTGGAGAGCCTGTGCAAGCGAGTCAATATCGTTGTGTCTGAAATAAAACTTGTTGGTATTTGTACATCCATCCATCAGGCTTGCATGGGCATACATATCGCAAATAGCAGCATCGTTGTTGGTAAGCAGTGCCCGGATTGTGCCGAAGTTTGCTCCATAACCCGAAGAAAACAGCATGGCATCCTCTGTACCTTTAAACTGAGCAATTTTTTGTTCCAATTGACGGTGCACATTCGTAGTTCCGGTAAACATTGGAGAACTTCCCGAGCCTAACCCATAGTGTTGAACCGCAAGGGTAACAGCATCTTTTACCTGCTGATGTTGCGACAAATTTAGGTAGTCATTGGAAGACAGGTTAATCATGACTTTTTCTTCCATAGTTCCGGATTCCATGATTTTGGTGGTTGTTTTGCAACCCGATTGTACCTGTCGTCTGAACGAATAATGGTTGGTAGTTTTAGCATCGGTGATATAACTGTTCAAAATCTCGATGCGCTGCTCAAAACTAAGCTGATGCAATTGTTGGTCATATAAGGTTTCGAGCAAGGAATATTCCTTACTGTCAATCTGACCATGATGGCTAAGTTTGAAACTGATTGATTGGTTTCCGGTTTCGTCTGTGAAGTTGAAGTTTTTCATGTTTTAGTTTTTTAGTTTTGGTTTTGGTTTTTAGTTATGGTTAGTGAATAGTGAATTTTGAATGGCGAATGTTGAATGTTGAAGTGTGAATTCACCCCTTTAACGCGTTATTGCGGACTTGCTCGCAATCTCCAACCTCTTGTACAATATCTTGTAAAGCAATTTCAAGAGCAATCATACACTTTTCACCAAAAATGCTAACCCTATACGTCTTATGCCTTATGCCTAACTCAATACCTTACCTGTGGCACTCCGATTTTACTGGCATTGGGTTGGTAAAGGTTAAAGTCGGCTACGGTTACTTGTTTGTCAAGGTTGGCATCGGCATCAGTATATTGGTTGATGGCGGAAACTTCGGCAGCGTAGAAGTTGAAATCGGCAACGGTGATGGCACCGTCTGCGTTGAAGTCTCCGGCAAAAAGGACGAAAACTTCATCATTCAATTGTTTTAATTGATTCGGTCCATAAGCCTGATAAGAACTGATAGAAAAATCATATAGTCCGTTATATGGAAAAGTGATGTATTCATCGCTCAGGATTGCCAGATGGTTGCGGTGGCGGATAACAAAGTGATAGGGAGTTCCCGCTTTGAGGTTGTCAAATTTAATTCCGGGATTTCCGTCAATGTCCTGAACAGTTCCATCCGACATCAAGAATGCTGCTGCTTGTTCTACTATCTCAGGATTATTGATTCCATTTCTAACTTCTACCAATATCCAATCGGTTACATTCGCAGGAATTGAGGTTATTTTTTCAGCACCCTGATAGTTCCACGGAGCGGTGTTGTAGGGTTGGTGCAATGGCATTACACTCGTTCCGTTTTGCAGATGTGTGGTCATCGCATTTCCTATATAAGGGCCTTCCAGAAATAACTTGATTTGTAGCGGGTTTCTGTAAACCTGATGAAAACCCTGAGTTAGGGTTTTACCCCCGGAAGTCAGAGTGGTGCTGACAGGTTCGGCTATGGTATAAGCAATAGAGCCTGTGTTGGTTTGGTAAAATGTGCCCCCGTTTGCAATGACCTGATTACTGATAGATTGAGCGTTGATATAGATGGAGAAAAGAAAAAACAGGAGTGTGACGTGCAGATGTTTCATGTATATTAGAATGAAAACAGGGTTAAGAAAATTGGGTTTTAACATGGCTTTCAGGTTAATAGCGTTTGGCTATTCTTTAGCTAAGGCTTTTTTGAGTTGATTAATTTCTTTTAGTAAAAGGTCAAACTGATCTGCTTTGGTTTGCAGGATTTGGGTTTGTTGCTGAAGCTGTTCGATGATGACTTGTTGTTCCTGTACTGCTTTTACCAAAGGCATGACAAATGCGCTATAACTCAACCCATACAAGTCGTTGGCGTTTTTTGGCTGGTAAATTCCACTGAAATCATAGTTGCTGTCTTTGGCAGCCTGATGTACTTCCTGGGCAATGAAACCGGTCATTTTGATTTTTTCCACATCGTATTTGCCCTCCCAATCAAGCGTGTCGGGTTTTTCTTTGCCGTATAGCATCTCGTTTTGGCGATGAATATTGAGGTGATAGGTAACCGGTCGTAACTTTGATATAAAGGCAATTCCGGGAACATCTTCGGCAACATCGTCTTTTATCCGTGCATCGCTGTAGGTTGTAGGTAACACCTGCATTTTAACGGCAGAAACACTGCTGTTTCCAATTTCAACTGTATTACTGACACTGTTACTTGTCCCAACTCCAAATCCCAATCCGGTATAGTTGTTTAAGGTTGAATTAATTGGATAGGCATTGTATCCGAGAGCAGTATTGTAATTGCCTGTAGTGTTGGTTAGGAGTGAGCGACTGCCTACTGCTGTATTTGAGTAGCCCTGATTGTTTGTCGAAAGTGAACTTGATCCTATTCCGGTATTGTGATATCCGATATTATTTGACAATAAAGATTTGCTGCCTACTGCTGTATTTGATGAAGCATGTGTGGTATTCAAAGCACCAAGACCGTTGTTATAAAGTGCGCTGTCGCCAACAGCTACGAGGTTGTTTTGGGTTTGGCTGTTCATAAGTGCCTGCACACCAACGGCAACATTTGAGTATCCGGTAGTATTGTAAAACAAAGCGCTTCGGCCTATTGCAGTATTATTGCTCCCGGTAGTCGAATTGTGTAAAGCACTGTAGCCAAAAGCGCTGTTGAAGTTTCCGGAAGTGTTGATGTAAAGTGCCTCATATCCGCTTGCAGTATTATTGCTGCCGGTGGTATTGGAAAACAAGGTTCGAATACCAAGTGCACTGTTGCTATCGCCCGCAGTATTGTTGTTCATTGCATTGTCTCCGATGGCAGTATTGTATCTTCCGGTGTTGTTTGCGGGGCTACTGCTACCTTCCAGTGCTTCGTAGCCCATGGCAATATTGTAAGTTTCCCGTCCGGTAGTGCGGTTATCGGCATAATACATAGCATTGAATCCAATAGCAATACTTCGGTTATTGGCTTTATTATTTACAAGACTATTCGAGCCTATTGCTATGTTATAAGTTCCAGTAGAATTGTCTCGAAGCGACTGATACCCAAGAGCAGAATTAAAATCGCCGGAACTATTATTGTTCATTGAAGATTGACCGATGGCGGTATTATTTTCCCCGGTGTTGTTAAAATTTAGGGAATATGCGCCGATGGCGGTATTTGAATATCCTGTGATGTTTGATTGAAGCGATTGCCGTCCGATTGCGACATTGTTAAACCCTGTGCTGTTGGTTTCTAAAGTATATACACCGATTGCAACATTGCCGTTACCGGTAGAATTTTCGAACATTGCTTTTGTTCCTATAGCTGTATTAAATTTGCCCGTATTATTGGAAAGAGTGATACTTCCCTTCAAAGTTTCATAACCAATAGCTGTATTATAAGTGTATTGTCCTGAACTGCTATTATCAGCATTTGCCATCGAATTATATCCTATGGCAATACTTCTACCGTTGGCTACATTTCCGAACAAGCTGTATGGCCCGATAGCAATATTGTCCGAGCCGGTTGTATTATTGTAAAGGGATTGATAACCGAGAGAAGTGTTTCCCAGACCGGTAGTATTAAATCGCATGGACGACCCTCCCCAAGAAGTGTTATAGGTCAACGAATTGATTTCACCTGCCTTTACTCCTGCCACTTTGAACATTAGCGGTTGAGCGTCGCTTGTGCCAATGTAGTTTGAATTGGGGTTTGTGCCTCCATTACCGGTTAATTTCCAACTGTTCCCGCTTTCAGCGGAATAAAGTGCGTAGGGTACACTAAGCAACTGCGTTGTTCCCATTTCTATATAAGTGTAACCGTTGTTTGCCCCATCAGTATCCATAGCAACACTTATATATTTATCTCCATTACCCCAAGCAACAGAAGTAAATGTACCGCTAAGGACAGTACCTGTTCCGATTTCAAGGTTGAATAATCCGAACTGATTGGTGGAAACATCGTGTCTTTCGCTGTAAACAGTTATTCCCATTGGCGCTGCTTGATTAATACTAATGAGGATGGAAATATCTGAATTGACAATCGGGCTACCTGTTGCATCTCTGGCAACGGCTTGGTAACTGAACTTTTGTGGTGTTTGAGCCTGAGTAAGGAAACTCATGAACAGTAAACATAAAGCAAGGAGGCAGAAATAATTTTTCATGGCTATGAATGTTTTTAATAAATTGTAGTTGTCTTTTTGTGGTCAAACTTTTTTTCTTTGTCTGATGCTACAAAATTATCCCGCCCCTTATCCATAAAAAAGTAGTATTTTTGGGACTTCTAACAACCGATTTAAACGGTTTTGGAAATAAACCATTGATTATCAATAAGTTATACTAAATTTAAAGCCGGAGAATTATGTACAAAAACAGGTTAATTTTGTTGCTGAAAACATTTTCGCCTGAAGAACTCAAACAGTTCGGACATTATGTGGAATGTCCTTTGTACAATAGCAGTACTAAAGTGATCGAATTATACAAGTTGCTTGTTAAGTCCTACCCGGCTTTTAACCAGGAAGCTGTTGATAAACTGAAGATTTTCAGAACCATCTATAAAGGCAAACAATACAGCAATTTGCAGGTATTGTACAACCTAAGCAATAAGTTGTTTGAGCTTGCAAAATCATTTGCAGCCCATTGCATGTATCAAACTTCAATTCAGCAAGAATTACTTCTACTCAATTATCTGTTCGTCAGGGACAAACGAGGGAGCTTGTTCCAAACATTATTGCCGGCTATTGAAAAAAAGGTGGACAAAATGGAACTGGGGGTCGAGTATTTTTACGCCCATTGGATTTTTGAAAAAGGCAGGGAGATGAAAATGCAACATCATCATTTATACAAGCGCAAAAAAATAGTACCCAATATTGAAACCTGGCATTCTGTTGACCATGCAGGCAATTTGTATTTGGTCAACCTGATTAACTATATCGCTTCATTTTACAGAATCAGAAAGGATTACAATGCCGAGCTTCCTTATCCATACCATATCTCTTATGTCGAAAAGCTCTACGAATCTCTCAAAGAACGGGTACATCCGTTTGTTACTCTTGAGTTTTTGCGTTTAAAATTAGTGCATTATCAGCGGGACGAAGATTTTTTTGCTTTCAGGGAAGTGGTATTTCACGCTAACATAGAAGTTAGCAATGTTGTAAAATACAATATGTTTACCACCTTACTGAACTATTGCAATGCAAACAGTTCCAGAAATAGCAGCTACTCGGAACAATATCTCGAAGTAACGGAAAAGGCAATTTCGGTAAATGCCTATTTAATTCCCATCAACAAACAACAGGCAATCGAACCGGGTCATTATATCAACTTTGTAAAACATTGCATCCGTTTGAATCATTTGAACTCTGCCGATGATTATATTAACCAATACCGCGAATTAGTGTGGGATAAATACCGGAACAGCGCTTATCATTATGCCAAAGGTCAATTGGCCTTTTGCCGAAAACAATACGATAAAGTGTACGATAGCCTTCATGAGATTCAAGTTGGCGAAGCCGATTTTTTTTACATGCTGACTGCTATGCTGCGAGCCAGGTTATACTATGAACTGAACGAATGGTTATTGTTGGAGCCACAATTGGAATCAATGCGACAGTATCTGGTGAAAAACCGGGGCAATACTTCAAAAGCGCAGATAAATTCACAAATTCATTTTGTCGTTTTGTTGCGAAGACTGATGAATCTGCATCATCAGGGCAGCCGGAAACGATTGAATCGTCTGAAGGAAAAACTCCTGTCTGTTCAGGTTATTCATAAAGATTGGTTGTTTGAAAAATTCAATCTCATTGAAGCAGCCTATAGAAACAAATAGTTTAGATGAATTTGCTGTTAAAAGCCTTCTTTTTGTCAGGATTTACGGCCCAGATCGGCAAAACCTTTCCACAATATATCCAAATCGGTATAGGGGTGATAGTTTTTGGCATACAGCAGGTTTAGCCTTTGTTTGGTTATGGAATCATATTCCCTCCCGGGCAGTTCGTCTAAAGGGGAGAGTATTCCTTTTTTGAGGCGGGGAAGGGTAATCGTTGTATGATCGTCTTTTTGTACGGGCGCAAAACCTATCCAGGTGCGGCTGCCGTTCAATACCTGCCACCAATTGTACAAAAAACGCATTCTACTGCGAATCAGCAGCAGCATAAGAGGGAGCAAAACAAGCATTGCCAGACAGGTGCAGAGGTCAAACAACCGTTTGTTGCGCCGGTATCGCGACTGACTAAGGTTGAGGTTGATATCAATGGTATAAAGGTCGCCGGCAGTATTTTTTGAATTGCTTCCTATGATACTCAGACTTTCGGGGGGTACAATTTTGTAATCGAGCTGTTGCCCGATGTCAATCATAAACTGCAAGATTTGCTGTGAAGGCAAGTCGAGCGCACAAAAGATAATCTCATTTACCTTATAAATACCTGTGATTTCTTCTAATTGACGGGTAGTGCCAAGAATATTTTGATTTTCCTGTTCCGGTTTGCCGGCAGTTGTTGTGATTTCCGGGATAACGTATCCTGCCAAATCAATATTCACTCCCGATTCATATAACATGTTGCGAACCCGCAAACATTCATGAAGACTTCCGACAATCAACGCTCTTTTGGTCTGTCGCTCAGTTTCGAGATTGAGATTTCTGTAATGGATAAAATGCAATAACATTCTCCAACCACTTAGGGCAAATGCCGCCCAAGCCATGCCCAATAAAATCATCCCTCTTGAAAAACGAAGGGATTCGGGTAAAAAACCATAAACTGCCGAAATCAGCACAGTTCCTGCCAATATTCCGCGCACAATCCGGCTTAGCCGCAACGGGACATCATAGCCCCCGCTCAAAAAAACAGTAAGCAGCCAAATCAGAATATAAAGCGGCACGTTGATGAGCATATACTCCGGCGCATAGGTTGTTCCTTCGGCTACTTTCACATTTTCCTGCCAAAAATCTTTAATGAGGTACATCCCCCCGTAAATAATGGCTGCATCGGTCAGGGGTAGCAAAAGCTGCCGCACAAATCTTTCGGCTACCGTCAGCAGGGCTTTCAGGTATATTGCCAATTGAATGCTTAAAACATAATATCTTGCCCCGGAGGCAGAAAAATGTTTTCGGGCAAAAATGATCATGGCGTTGTAAAAAAGCCGAACATAGTTCAGGCTGCCTTTTTTAGTGCTTTCACCTTTATAGTGTATGATGCGGGTATGGGGGAAATAGTAGTTTTTATATCCGGCTTTTAGTATCCGGTAGGACAGGTCAATGTCTTCACCATACATAAAAAAGGTTTCGTCTAATAATCCTGTTTTATCCAAAACGGATTTGCGAATTAACATAAAAGCACCGGAAAGTATTTCTATCTCATTGGTTTCATCGTTGTTCAGATGTCCGAGATAATAATGGTTAAAGACTTTTGAACGGGGGAACAAGGCAGATAATCCTGTCATTTTGTAAAATGCCGTTGCCGGAGTTGGCAGCCCTCTTTTTGATTCGGGAAGGTAACCACCTTTGCCATCATACATTTTAACCCCCAACCCGCCTGCATCGGGGTGTTCATCCATAAAGGCAAGGGTTTTGGTAAAGGTATCTTCCTCGACCACCGTATCTGGGTTCAACAACAATACATATTCCCCTGTTGCTATACTGATTCCCTGATTGTTGGCGGACGAAAACCCAACATTCTTTTTGTTGGCAATTAGTATGACTTCCGGAAATTTTTGCTCAATCAGTTCAACAGAACCATCAACCGAGTTATTGTCAATTACAATGACTTCAACTAACAAGCCTGCCGATGCTTTTCGAACAGAAAGCAGGGCTTGCTCGATAAAGTATTTGACGTTGTAGTTGACAATAATCACCGATAGTTTTACCATAATTAAAGCGGGGTGGGAAACATCAGGAAAACTTGCAGATGATTGTTTGAACAGGCTTAAAAATTGGGGAAATGTCGTATTTGCGCAAATATAACATCTTTAAAAGCAGGTAAAACAAATTAAACGGTAAATTTGTGTGAATTCTGCACCATCACTGCGGTAAAACCAATCATATTCTAAACAAATTTACCTGTCTGCCAAATGTACCAAAGTATATACAAAATTGCCTCTCTGTTTTGCTCTGTTATTTTGTTAGTGATGCTTTATCCGAATAATGTTGTGGCTCAAAGCTCCTGCCCGGATGGCGAGTACGAAATTTTGGTAGAGATTGTACCCGATTCATGGGCTTCGTCCGAAACAAGTTGGGAAGTTCTTAACACAGCCGGCATACCGGTAATAAGCGGAACCGACGAAGGCGGGAGTTTTTGCACTACCCTCGAAGAGGCCTGTTTGACGTTTAATATTTACGATACTTATGGTGATGGTCTTATCAATGAAGGGGGGTATCAGGTGTTTTTTGACGGCAATCTTGTTACTTCAGGGGACAATTTCGGATATTTTGCCAGCTACGATTTTGGAGAATGTCCCGATGGATACTCTTGTCATTTTCCTATTGATATCTTTTCCGGAAACTCCTATTATGCCGTAGCGCCCAATACCTGGTACAGGTTTGTTCCCGATACTTCCGGCCGCTTTTTAATCACAACCTGCAATACCCTGTTTGCCTGCAATACCGGTATATGGATGTATGATTATTGCGACAATCTGCCTTGGGCAAACAATATGGAAGCGAGTATTTATTATTCAACCGAAGGATGCGACCCCCATGCAAGCCTCATGGCAAACCTGCAAAAAGACGAAGTGTATTATTTGCGTATTGGCGATATCAGCGGCAGTTGTATTGGCAATCCAATTTATTGGGATATTGAATATGATGGGCCGATTAGTGGTTGTACCGATCCATTGGCTTGTAATTACGACCCGGTTGCAACGGTTAATATTGAGGGATCGTGTTTATATCCCGGAGACCCGGCCTGTCCAAATGGTCCCGATTTAATAGTTGTACAATCTGAACTGGAAAGTTCCCTTAGCTATTCAACCCTGAACAATACCGATGGTTGTTATATCGAAGAAGGTTGTATGTCGGGCTATGGGGTCAGAGATTTATTGCGGTTTACCACCCATATCAAAAATATAGGCAATCAGGATTACTATATCGGTGTACCGCCTGCTTCACCTTCCGGCAGCGACGAACAGTGGGAATGGGACCCTTGCCATAGCCATTGGCACTATGAAGGCTACGCAGAATATATGGTGTATGATGCCAATGGGCAGGAAATTCCGGTCGGATTTAAAAACGGTTTTTGTGTGATGGATTTAGAGTGTTCTGATGGTGGAACTTATAAATATAACTGTGGCAATCAGGGAATCAGTGCAGGATGCGGAGATATTTACCACTCCTCTTTAGGTTGTCAATGGGTTGATATCACCAATCTCTCCTCCGGTATTTATACATTGGTGGTACGGGTAAACTGGGACCAAAGCCCCGATGCACTTGGACGTATAGAACTCGATCATTACAACAACTGGGCGCAGGTTTGTATTGAACTGACCCGTGACGATGAAGGTAATATCGTGTCGGTAACTCAGGTAACCGATTGTGAGCCTTATACCGATTGCTTGGGTGAAATTTACGGAACAGCGCAGATTGACTGTGAAGGCAACTGTGGCGGACAAAAACTGATTGGCGACCTTGAACCGGACGGCATCTACCATACCAACGACGTGTTCGCCTACATGACCGGAATTGTGAGCGATGACTTAACGGCATCTGCTTGCAACGACCTCAATGGAGATGCTCAAATCAATATTGCAGATGCCGCTTTATTGCTATCCTGTTTTTTGCAAAACAACGGCACACATACACATCCGGGTGGAGGAACTGCTCATAATCATTGCAATTTCCCAACTCCTCAGATCATTAACCCTTTTGGTTTGGTATCGGTTAAGTTGGAAAACATCAACTCCGAAGAAAACTATGTTGACATTTATGTGATGTCGCCTGTAAACTATCTGGTTGCCTATCAGTTGCAAATCAGCGGACTTCAGATTGCCGGAGTTATTCCTATTTTAGAAGACCCTCTCTATAATGCAGATATTTTATTTAACCCTGAGGGCACTATTTTAGGGGTATCGGTTACCGAGTCAAGAATTGACCGTTATTTAGAATTCATGCCGTTCCTGCGCGTTTATTACAGCGCTGTTACGGAAGAACAGGTTTGTCTGAGTGTTACAGGCATGATCAACGACAATTACGAAGAAACTGTAGTGGAAGTAGTAAACCCCTGCCTTCCTGCCTTTTTACTGACAGATATAACTCCTGATACGAATGTTCAGCCAGGTAATGTAAAGATATTGCCTAATCCATTTTCAAAAACAACAATGCTTTATTTTACCAACACTGCGCAACATTCGTTTACCCTGCAAATCAGCGGGATTGACGGGAAGGTGGTAAAAACCTGTAATAATATTACAGCGTCAAATATAGAGATAGATTTATCTCAATTGCCCTCGGGTATATATCTGTATCGCTTGATGGATGGAAAAACGATTCATACCGGCAAACTCGTATCGCAGTAACAAAAAGAAGGGAACTAAGATATTGAGGTTCTTGTTTGATAGAAAATGTTAACACCACAAACCTGTATGGTGCTGAAAAGGATTACGGTCAACGCGGTACTAAATACAAAGAAAAATTTTTCGAACGATAGGTCTTTTTAACAGGAAAAGCTATATTTGCCTTTCGTAATTATTAACCTAACTCAGGCTTCGGTAGCCCAACTGGCAGAGGCATATGTTTCAGGAGCATACCAGTGCGGGTTCGACTCCCGCCCGAAGCACAAACAGTTTTTATCGTTTCACGATGTATTGGCATCATAAAACAAGAGGGAGTTGCCCCCCTCTTGTTATAGAGATATCCGGTTTGTCGTCAGAAGATTTCCCCGACACTAAGCGATAGAATCGGATTAGTTGGACACACAGAAATTACCGGTTAAAACCAAAACGGCAGGCGTTGCCACTTGAGAAACTCCTACGAGAGAACCGATTGAGCCGATAAAATTACCGGACAAAGAATTTCCCGAAGCCTGAGTGATATAAATCTGGCCTTGCGTTAAAATAAACGTGGGAGTAGTATTATTGACCAACATGACACCGATAGGATGGCCGAAAGCAACTTCGGGGTAGCTTGCTATATCGTAAGTGCCGGTTTGGATGGGTTGAGGCAGCATCAGAGAGAAACTGTAAGGTCCGTCGGTAACATTTACAACAGTATAGCCGGAAGGTACATCATAAGGAGTCATGTTGTGCACACCCTGAATTTGAGTAGTAAGGGGCAGGGTTAACGTGGTAGCAGTATTGAAAGTAGAGAGGCCGGGAAGTTCGGTTGTGTTGCTGTTTGCCGTATATTGCAATCCTGCAACCGGACAATCAACCTCTTCGCACAACTGCAAAGAAATATCCGTTGCTTGATTGTCAATGGTATAGACCGTAGTTTGGTCACTAAAGAAGCCTGTAACAATAAACTCTTGCACGCTAACGTCAATCATTTTGCCCCCCGGAACCTGAATCGAAAAGTAACCGCCAGGAGCTGATACAAACTTGTTCTGACCTGCCCACGAAAACTTAACCGTACTTGCAACAAGCGTACCTGAACAGGTAACAACCGACCCGTTAAGTGTGGAAGGGCAACTAACCTGGAAAGGAGGTACGACATAACTATCTGCATCAGATGAGGTTTGAACCGAGGCGGTAACTGTTTCTGTAAAAGAATTGGGAAATGTGCGGGTCGCCGTGATGTCAATAAAAGCATCTGCCGGTACATAGAATTCGAATAACCCGTCAGAACCTACGTTAACATCGGATTGATTGCCCGAAAATAATGCCTTTACATGACCGGCAACCGGATTGTTCATGCAATCAACCAACTTACCCGATACATTAACCGGACATCCCGCCTCTATGTTGGAAGGCAGGTTGTAATTTTGTCCCGAACTTAAAGGCGGAATGGCATAATTATACACAGAAGTATAATGAGTCGTGTTGACTCTAAACTCCATATTATAAGCAGTGCCCCCAATGACCGGCAAATTAAGGGGCAATGAAACCGGTTTTAAATCCGTCCAAAAACCGCCAGGTGTTGAGATATAAACATAAACAGAGCTACCCGCGCAAATATTGATATTTCCGCTTACCGTTGCAGGACAGACAGTTGTTATGCTTTCGAGTGTTTTGGTTGTTCCGGCAGGAACTGCGGGGGCTGTTATAATCGGAGAAGTTAAACCTCCGCTAAGGATCGAATCTATAGAAACACTAAATGTTAATCCGCTTGCTACATTGGATTTGTAAATTCCATCAGAATCGGTGTAGGCGGTAACCGGGCCGACACGTACCGCAATTCCTGCCAACGGGTTATTGGAACAGTCAAACACTTTTCCAGTTACAAAGGTGTTGGGAGAAACCGGGTCGTCGCAATTCCACCAAGAAAAATGACTTACCTGTCCGACGTATTTGTTGCCCTGAAGAACGGCATAACCCTCTTCGACCCAAACATTTTTTATGTCGTCGAAATACCACAGAGGGATTGTGGCTGGGGCATTTGCCATTTGATCTTCGGGGGCAATCATCTCGATAGTGGCGGTTTTCCCTTCTGCCAAGGTTAAGGGAACGCCGGCATTGCTGCTAATTTCTACAGCCAAAGCTCCGTAAGAAATCAGGTGCTGCACCTGCCCGTTATCGTCAATCCCTCTTAAATCGCCGCCCTGCATGACCAAACTAAAAAAAGGACTTTGGGGGTCGGCATAGGTATAAGCTATTTGAACCTCCCCGTTATAAGGTGTTCCTGCTTGGGTTACAAAACTGTTCGCTTCAAAATAGACAGATGCTTTATCCGAAATTGCTATTGCATTATCCACATCAGACATGAATGAAGTTTTTGATTTGTCATTCATCACAAAACGTACTTTAGCGTCTTTATTTGCATAAGTAGCGGCAAACGATTTGTGAAAATAACCTTCCTTGTCTGCCTCTAAAACAATGCGGTTGTTTTTGGCACGAACATGCTCAAAGTAAAACGCACCCAGGGTATCGGTATAGGTATAGATGTACTGACCTGCAGCGTTTTCGGTTTTAATAAGCACATCGCCGATAGGGTTGCCGTCTTTGTCGTTCACAAGGCCATAAACCTTTAACGAGGAAATATAGGCAGGTCCGTCATACAAAGATTCCGCATCATCAAACATACATCGGTTAAACAACAACAATAAACTAACTGTCGCTACCACAAAAAACAACATTCCTTTTTTCATAAAACAATGTTTTATAGTTAAAAAAAAAAGTGGTGAAGGAATCGGGAATAAATTACTTAGTTTTTAGGTTAGTCGGCATATATTTTGTCAAACATGTGATGCTATTGATACGATTTAGGGCAAAGCCACTTATTCGGGACTATCATGGTAAAAACTCTCCAGTACAATCAAATTGGGTATTTTCCAAATCTGCACTTCCGTTCCTTATATATCGCTCCTTTTTTTTGCAAATAGCATATCCATCTCCAACCGTTCATTGGGTCTCCAAAATGAGGCAGTATTAAGTTGTTTGGCAAAAACATTTTAGGCTTTTGCAAAGAACAAGACAGCAAAAAGTACCATTAACTTGTTTAAGGAGGATACAGCTATCATTAAAGAGGCATTTCATCTATGGCTATTAATATATTATTGTTTGGAAAGCAAACCTACAAAAAATATATCAATCAATAATACAAATGCTTGCTTTTTTTGTCTTTTTCTGTATCACGGATTATACTGATGTAAAGATTTGAAGGATATTTGGATGATTCTTATACTAAAATCTGTGCAATCTGTCATCCAACAAATGCGAGATTCGGGCAATAGACAAGAAAAGGTCTGAAACTCAGAATGCGCTCACACCTGCCTAAAATATTCATCCACATATTGATTCAGGGTCTCATTGAGCATCCCCTTATCCCATTGTTCTTCTACATTGGGAATTGCCATAATTTTGGCAAACAGTTGGTCTTGAAGTTTGCCAATTCTCAGAGCATCTGAGTAGCGAAGATGACGACTGAAAGTAACCATCGAATACAAAGGAATGTATCGGTCTTCATATTGCTCATTCAAGCGTTTTTCTATTTGTTTGCGGAGTAAAAAATCATGGTCGGCTACCAGATCCCGCATTTCTACAAAATTTCGAAGGGCTAACTCTGCAATAGCATTGGCATCGGGAATTCGTGATTTTTGATACTGCGACAAAGCAGATGGCCAACTGATTTGCCCGCCATTTTGCGTTTGTTGGTCGAGAATGCCATTTAACACGCTACAATCTTCAAACCCGCAGTTCATACCCTGTCCGTAAAAAGGTACTAAAGCGTGGGCAGCATCTCCAATCAGTGCCACTTTGCTGCCGTAAACCCACGGATTACAACGGATGAGCACCAAAGACGAGGTGGGGTTTTGAAAAAAATCTTCTATTAAAGTGGGCATGAGCGCTTTGGCATCGGGAAAATAATGGTCAAAAAAAGCGTTTACCTCATCTTCAGTGTTGAGGTCGTCGAAACCCGGCTCTCCTACAAACTCAAGGAAAAGCGTACAGGTAAAACTACCATCCGTATTAGGCAGGGCAATGAGCATAAAGGTTTTTCTTGGCCAGATATGCAAAGCGTTTTTTTCCAAAAGCCAGGTTCCGTTAGGACCCGGAGGGATGGTTAACTCCTTGTAACCATGGTCAATATAATCTTGAGCATAATCGAAACGGTCGGTATATTGCATACTTCCTCTCACTGCCGAAAAAGCACCATCAGCCCCAAATATCAAATCGGATTCTACTTTGACGGTTTGACCTGTATCTTGATTTTGCATATACATGGTTGTTGTGTTCAGGTCTAATTTGGTACAACGTTGGTTAAAATGAAACTTTACATGGTCAAAAGAATCTGCACAATCCATCAAGGTTTTGTTTAGCTCTCCTCTTGAAACGGAAAAGATGGATTGCCCTTGTTTACCATAGGGTTGAAAAGACAGACTGCCGTCTGTGTTGTGAACCATTCTGCCAAACATGGGAATTGCAATTTTACGAATGGTATCGGCAACCCCCACTTCTTCGAGGGCGTTCCATCCTCTGTCGCTCAAAGCAAGGTTGATGGATCTTCCTCCGTCAACAACTTGTTTGCGCATGTCCGGACGGCGTTCATAAACATCTACATTCATACCTCGTTTTGCAAGGTACATGGCTAACAAAGACCCAACCAGGCCGGCCCCGGCTATTGAAATATTTTCCATGGATAGGACAATTTGTAAAGGTGAACTGTTATTATGAGGTTAAAAATCGGGGAAACATAATTGCTGTGTTTTGCCGATGGCAGATATACGATGGAAAGATATCTGATACTTCTGAGCAAAAAACAGGTTATTGATTTAAAAACAAGGACTATTTGTTGAACATGAACAATCAAATTGAAGATGTTTTAGGGAATAATTGGTCAAAGTTAATGCAAAAATGCGAAACCACTTTGGAGGAACATCGCCCCATTTTTAACGACATCTTAAAAAGATATGCCCAAAAAGGACGATTTTACCACACAGCTAAACACCTTTGTCAATTGTTTTTACTGCTGGAAAAAGTAGCCGAAAAACTAACTGCTCCCGAAGCGGTATATTGGGCTGTATTTTATCACGATATAGTCTATAATCCACTGCGTAAAGACAATGAGCACCGCAGCGCAAAGTATGCCCGAAAAATGATGCAGCAACTCAAAATTCAGGAAGACCTGATTTTGCTTACTGAACAGTTAATTGTAGCCACTCAAACCCATATCGCTCCAGCCGGCTCATTGCCCGATTTTCTTTACTTTTTAGATGCTGACCTTGCCATTTTGGGAGCAAAACCCGAAAAATACGACCAATACTCAAATGCTATCCGTAAAGAATACCGGTTCATCCCGGATTTCATGTATCGCCCCGGTCGAAAAAAAGTTTTAGAGCAGTTGCTTTCAAAACCTGCTTTGTACTACACACCTCCCTTTCTTAACAGGTTTGAGGCACAGGCCCGTGAAAACATGCTTCGGGAGATTCAAAGTTTGTCCTGATCTAAAAATCCGGTTATTACTTCGGAACAGAAAGTTCGAAAAACTCGTCCAACTTAGGAGTAATGATGATTTCTGTCCTGCGGTTCAGTTTCCGGCCGTCCGCAGTGTCGTTCGTGGTTTTTGGTACAAACTCAGAGCGGCCGCCTGCAGTCATTCGGTAGGGCGCTACTCCAAATCTGTTTTGCAACATACGGATCACCGCAACAGAACGCTTAACGCTAAGATCCCAATTATCTGCCATGCACGAGGTATTGATAGGAACACTGTCTGTATGCCCTTCCACCAAAATATCGAGTTGCTGATAGTCGTTTACAATTTTTGCAATCTTACCCAAAACTGCTTCGGCAGCAGTAGATATTTCAGCACTGCCTGACCTGAATAAAAGTTTGTCGGATAAAGACACATAAACTACCCCTTTTTTGACTTCAATAGTAACATCTTCATCATAGATATTTCCCAAAGATCGTTTGAGGTTGGTTACCAAAGCAATGTTGAGAGAATCTTTTCGCTGAATATTGTCGTTCAGGTTTTTGATGTAGCGGCTTTGGTCGTTAATGGCATCTAAAGACCGGCGAATGCTTTCGGCACCTGATTTGCTGATGACCGATAAATCAGACAATCTGTCCAATAAATTGGTATTGGTTTTTTTCAGGTAGTCAATCTCGGCCTGTAAATCGTTGATGCGATTCATTCTGTTCTGCAACTCATCATCTTTGGCCTGCAATTGTGCTTCTTTGGCTTTCAGATTAGCCTGCAAAGTGATGGTTTTTGTCTCACAGTCGTTCAGGTCGGACTTTGCTCTGTCAAGCAAAGCTTTAACCTCTTGTGTTTTTTGTTGGGCTGTTTTCACCTTTTTCTTCCCCGCACATGCAGATAGGGTTAGCAATGCCAGAGTAATAATTAGTATTTTTTTCATTGTGTTAATTTTTAATTGCAAAACTAAATATTGAAACCAAATATTGCTCCACAAATGCTGGAAATAATACTTTTTATCAGATTTGTTTTGTCCAATACGACAATTTGAAGATAATGGTTGTAAGCCCTGTCAAAAACAACCATGCTGTGAGGCGACAGATGCAAATATTGCAGAAAATTCTTGTCATGCTGTTTGGCTTCACTGATTTTTACAAACTCTGGCGTATCACTGTGGGCATCAATCATCATATAAACCTTCAGTCCGCCTTTTTTCTTCCCTTCATTCTTGAGATTGCGACCAACTCCTTTCATAATGTTCGAAAAAAGGCGTATCGTACTTGAATCGAAAATGAAAAGTTTGGAAAAGGAGACATTCCCAATCCGGCTGACCGACAAAATAGGCTTAAAATGCTCGAGTAACATAAAATAAACGGCTTGGTAAAATTCATTGTCTCGACCTCTAAGACCATCGCCTGCCGTACTCTTTGCCGGTGATTTATCCATGCCCAAATGATTGAGTTTGCCTGATAAACCCTGCATACCATCACAGATTTCACCCATAGAATCGCATCAACTCAATATTCAGAATAACATCGTAACAAGTTGTGTCCACGAATCATAGGTCTTGTAATAATGATCTGATTGGTATTTATTAACAAGCAAATCAAATTTGTTGCGTGGAACAAATTCTAATAACTGTTTGAATATCGGCTGACCGACTAAATGCTTATCTTTGTTTCTCATATCTTTAGTTTGTAGTAGAACCAAAATATGAAAAAAGGAACTTACCCTGAAGGGTAGCTCCTTAATTTATTTTTTGTCGGTTATTAGAGATAGTTTATATTAAATATCGTACAAACCTTATAGGTTTGCCAAACCTATAAGGTTTGTAAATAAGGTTTTCAAAAATGTGATTTCAAAAAGTGTTCTTTTGCGCCAAACCATTTCAATACTTCATCGCGGTTTAACAGAGAAGGTTTTTCAGACAAAACAGCATTAAAAGAACTGTAAATCCACTCTTCGGGGTGTTTTACAAAGCCGTCTTTTACGGGGTTGTTATGAATATAGGGCATCAGGTTGGCATAGTACTCGTCTATGGGTACGACTTGCCGTTTAATATAATCTTCGAGCAATGCGCCTCGTCGCCCGCGCTGTTTGTTAAACGCCTTCACATAACTGTTGCATAAATTGGAAAAACGTTGCATCACGAGTTGATGCGTACCGGAAAAGGTTATATTTACGGCTTCGGCATAACGGCACAACCGCTTTTCTTCGGGTACATATATCAGGAAGTGAAAATGATTGGGCATTAAACAATAGGCATGGGTATCTACAACTTGAGCAACGTAGTGCGAATACTTTGTCAGAAAAAAACGATAGTTATCGTCAGACCGGAACAAGAAGTCGCTGCCCACGGCATGATTCCACACATGATAGTAATTGTTCGGACTAAAACTATCGCGATAGGGAGGCATGATTATTTAGTTTGTTGTGAAAATTATGCTTTTAAAACCTTATAGGTTTGCCAAACCTATAAGGTTTGCAAACAAAAAAATCAGCACAAAACCCAAAGCCCCCCATCTGTCAACAAACACCCTTCTATGGCTTCGTATAAATTCTGCAAAAGTTCATCGTAAGTATCTCCTTGCGTCATGCAACCGGGTATGGCAGGAACCTCCGCCCAAAAACCGCCTTCTTCGGCCTCGTGAACCACTACTTTTATTTTCATTCCGAGATAAAATTTGATTTTATGTACTTTCCACTATTAACGTTATGTCGGTTTGTAGCAAACACGGCAAATTTAGTCATTTATGCCCGATTCTCCGTTTTTTTATTCCAAAAAACAATAAATCTGTTCTTGCCTGCCGCGTTTCTATACCATGCCCGGATTTGTTGTTAATGTTATTCATCTGACTGCAATATGCGTAAAATCATACGGCCGCTGATTCCTGTTCAAAAAAGGGTCAAAATTTGGAACAAGTTTTGTGGAGGTGCAACATTATATCTTATCAGTTCTTACATTTGTGGTGTTTTTGCTGATCTCTCCCTTCTATAACATTAATTGCACCAAAAACCGGCACCTCTGCACGATCAAAAACGGCATACATGAAATTTCCGTTGTTTTTTCGCAAAATAAGTTACTCTTGTTTTGTTTTACTGTTTACTCTGTTCTCTTATTCTTTACATGCACAAACTGTACCCTGTGCAAACGATTTAATGCAAAGCCAATGGCTTGCAACCGATGCCGGATATGCTGCCCGTTTTGCCGAACAAAATGAAATCATTGCCAATGCCACACAGAAACTTTGGGACAAACGCGCGGCAGGAGAGTTAAATAAGTCAGGTACCGGCACAAAAGTTTATACCATACCGGTTGTGGTTCATATTATACATCACCCTGACAGCAGTGTTGGCAAAATTACCAATATACCCGATTCTCAGGTGTATGCTGCTATAAATTATTTAAATGAGAGTTTTAGCAATACAGGGGTTTATGACCCGGCAACCGGTGAAGATATAGACATTGAGTTTTGCCTGGCCACCACTAATCCTTTTGGTAATACAACGACCGGAATCACCCGTTACGGGTCGGTTGCTTTCACCTATCTCGATTTTCCGGTGAACGACAGCATCATGAAATTTACCACCGGTTGGAACCGCTACAACTATTGCAATATATGGTTGCCACATACTATCGCTGATGTGCAGAACAATGTATATTCCTATGCAGGATATGCTCCTCCTGCCGGTTGGCATGGAACCAACCGCGATGGTGTAGTCATGCGGCAGGACTATTTCGGTACCGGTTCTGACAATTCAAAAGTATTAATTCACGAAATAGGACATTATCTCAACCTGTTTCATACGTTCAATATGGGTTGTACCAACTTCGATTGTCGCTATCAGGGTGACTTTGTATGCGATACTCCTCCGGATGCACTGTCGAACGGTTCATTTTGTAATGCCATTAACAGTTGTACGACCGACCCACATGATGTTAACAGTCGCAACCCGTTTCGTCCGGTTAATATGGGCGGAATAGGCGACCAAAACGATATGATAGAAAACTATATGGACTATGGCAACCGGTATTGTCAAACTGTTTTTACTCTGGGGCAAAAAGACCGGATGCGAATTTCCCTTACTGCAATCCGCGGAACCTTATTGGAATCTAATGGTTGCAACACTAATTTCACCAAGGATGTTGGAATTACTGCTATTGTAACCCCTGATAAATTTACCTGCAACGGACAGGCTACAGTTACGCTTAAAAACTTCGGCAATACTGTGATCAATACCACCAAAATCAATTATCAGGTAAATGGCAACCTGTATCTGTATAATTGGTCGGGAACACTTCAGCCCGGAAAGGAAACCAATGTGTTGATTGATTCAGGATTGAGTTTGACAAATGGCACCTATACATTTACCGCCTACACCTCTTTGCCCGATATGTGGGCGGATCAAAATCCATCGAATGACAGTGCTTCCAAAACCTTTCACAAAATAGCCAATAACAGCCTGCCTTTTACCGAAAACTTTGAACTGGCTTCATCTATCAACAATAATTGGTTGATGGTAAACCCCGACAACGGCATTACCTGGCAACAAGCCACAGTTGGCGGTTGTACGGCTAACGGAACAAAAGCCATGCGGATTGACAACAGAACCTACGGCTCGCTTGGACAAAACGACTGGGTTTTTACTGCGGTTAGTTTGTTTAATTATACCACAGCAACCATCAGTTTTGATGTATCTTATGCCATGTATAATACCAACCCCAGCGACCAACTGCGGTTGGTGGTTTCCAACGATTGCGGGCAGAGTTTCAAAACCCTTTATTTTAAACAAGGGCAACAATTAGCCACTGTTTCTCCCGTTTCTTCCTCCTGGACACCCTCAAATTGCAGTCATTGGCAGTCTGAGAGCATAAATCTCTCCGATTATGCCGGTGATGACCTCATCATCGGGTTTACCAATAAATGCCTCAATGGCAATCGTCTTTATGTGGACAATGTCAATATTTCCGGAACCGAAGAAATTTTATGCTTCCCACCTTCCGGCCTTACAGCAAGCGGCGTAAGTTACAACACCGTCAATCTAAACTGGACAAGTACCCAAACCGGAGCCCTGTTTAACATCAAATACCGGCCCGTTGGCAGCGAAACATGGAGTAATGAAATCTATTTTTATAGCGGCACTTCAATCGCATTGCAACAACTGACTGTAGGAACAACTTATGAAGTTTTTCTCCAGAACGCTTGTTCTAACGGGTATAACAGTACTTTTATCACAACCACATTTACTACAACCTATACATCCTGTCCGCCTCCGGTTGAACTGACAGTAGATCAAATTGAAAAATACAGCGCCGTTATCAAATGGGACGGAGGCGATAACGCCTCCGCTTTTCTTGTTTATTATGCTCCGACTTCGAGTCCCACAGCAGAAACCATGCTGATTACCTATGAAGATGAAATCAACCTGACTGAATTGCTGCTCAGTGTTACTTATACAGTTCGGGTAAAAACGGTTTGCATTGGTGGAAGTACAAGCCCCATTTTTAGTCCTTCGGTTCAGTTTACAACAGCCGCAAGCTGTATGCCCCCCAACGGGCTGGTAGTTGCAGATGCCACTGCTGCCTGTGCCAAGATAAATTGGGAACTTGAAGATGATGCAGTATCTTATCGGGTAGAACACCGTCCTTATGGTGCTACTTCCTGGGGAAGCGGCACCTTTGTCAGTAGTCTGTTCTATAATATTCCGGCTCTTAACCCCGCAGCTTTCTACGAAATACGCGTAAGAAGTACCTGTGCGGGAGGAATCAACAGCGATTACAGTTATACCGTTCTGATGGAAACTGCGCCGGCCTGTAACACCCCTTCTGGGCTGACCGTTGTTGGTGAAACCGATTCGAGTGCTATTTTAGTTTGGGGCGCACAGGCAGAATCCGAAAAATACAATGTGCGCTACCGGATTGTGGGCAGCAGTAGTTGGACAAACTTTGTTCATTCAGGTATCTATTTTACCCTTAACGGTTTAGTTCCCTGTACCAATTACGAGTTTCAGGTTCAATCTTCCTGTGGAGGTTTTTCCCCAACTTGTACCGATGTATCTGGATTTAGCCCGTCCTACTTTTTTTCCACTTTTTGTACCGGATATTGTACATCTTCGGGAATGAGCACCGGAAATTTATGGATTGATGCTGTATCGTTCGATGACTTTTACCATGAAAGCGGAAACAATAGCGGTTATTATCCCTATAGCCTGGGATCAATAGTTCTGGGTCAAGAACAAAAAGTACCTGTTTCTTTGACCGAAGGAACCCCCCGAAAACTTACAGACACCCATTGGAAAGTATGGATTGACTATGATCAGAACTTGGCGTTTGATGCCGGAGAGTTGGTCTTTAGTGCGGTCAATCCGGCATTATCTTCTATTTTTTCTTCCACCCCTTTGACAACAACCGGTTATGTCAATATACCGGAAACAGCACCTTTAGGTTTTACCCGAATGCGTGTTTCGTTAAGTACAGATGGAAATGTGTTGCCCTGTGATGTTTTTGATTTGGGGGAAGTCGAGGACTATATTATAGAAATTGTGCCGGGTGGCGGGAAATCAGAAATTTTAGTTCCGCAGATTGTTCTATTCCCCAATCCAGCCTCAGAATCCATTCAACTCAATGTGTTTTTACCGGATAGTCAAATACCTGCCGACATCAGGATTTTCAATATCATGGGTCAAGAGGTTCTGCCTTCTGTTCCGGTAGTTAACAACCAAACTATAACAATGCCGGTAAATGATCTCACGCCGGGCGTTTATTATTGCGCATTAGTTCAAAACAATCAATCCATTGCCGTTCATAAATTAGTTGTTGTGCGATAAAGTTGATTCCTGCTGCCAATTACTTTCCGGAAATCAGACCTTTCCTGTATAGACTAAATATGAGACAAAACCAATGGCAACTGCCTTGGAGTGATACCCTGAACGTGATTGACGATATGCCGGATATGTTCGGGCGTAGTGCCGCAACAACCCCCTACAATATTCACCAATCCGCTTTTGGCAAACTCTTCAATAATCTCGCACATTTCCTGAGGAGTTTGGTCGTAGGTACCAAAGGCATTTGGCAACCCTGCATTAGGATAACAACTGATATAGCAGGACGCAATTCGTGCCAATTCTGCCAGATAAGGACGCATTTCAGTAGCCCCCAAAGCACAGTTTAGCCCTATGCTCAATAAAGGAACGTGACTGACCGAATTGTAAAATGCTTCGGTAGTTTGTCCGCTAAGAGTTCGGCCGCTTTGGTCGGTAATGGTAAAAGAAACCATGATGGGCAATTCTTGCCCGGTGTGTTCAAACAAATCTAAAATGGCATACAACGCTGCCTTGCAGTTGAGGGTGTCAAAAACGGTTTCGACTAAAAGGGCATCTGCTCCACCGTCTAACAATCCTTTGGCCTGTACATAATAAGCCTCTTTCAGTTGGTCAAATGTTATGGCACGAAAAGCCGGACGGTTTACATCGGGAGAAATCGAGGAGGTTTGGTTGGTGGGACCGATAGCTCCTGCTACAAAACGGGGCTTATCCGGAAATAGCCGGGTAAATTCGTCTGCAGCATGACGGGCAATACGGGCGGCTTCTACATTCAGTTCATACGCCAGTTCTGACAGCCCGTAATCGGCTTGTGAAATTGAAGTGCTGTTAAAAGTATTGGTTTCGATAATGTCGGCTCCTGCTGACAAATAAGCGCGGTGAATGTCGCCGATGATATCCGGCCTTGTCAGGCACAATAAATCATTGTTGCCTTTAAGGTCTTTTGGGTGCAAGGCAAAACGGGTTCCCCTGAAATCGGACTCAGTAAGCTGATAGTGTTGTATCATTGTGCCCATAGCACCATCAATCACTAAAATGCGTTCCTGTAATGCCTCCCTGAGACTGTTGTTTTTTGTCGTCATACTAAAAAATAATGTTTAAATTGTTGCCTTAATAATAACAAATCTGCCCGAAACGTTCTACATCCTTCTATCCGGTTAATGCTTGATAAAAAACGTTTACCAACAAAAATATAACCCTAAAACAAAAGTTTTATCATCTTCGTTTAGTCAATCAAAAAGTTATATCGTATGCAAAAATCAGTTTGGTTTGGAATAATCCTGTCAGGCTTAATTTATATGACCGTTCAGTCGGGCTGTCAAACTTCAGAAAAAAGCAAACCGGATATCCGGCATATAGATTTGAGCTTGAACATTCAGCGTTTTGAAACAGACTTATTCTCTTGCGACACAACGGACTATCAACCCTGTTTTGCAAATTTAGAACAAAAATATCCCCACTTTTACCCGCTTTATATCAACAATTTGCTGGCTATTCGCAGCCCTCGTGACACAGGCAGATTGTATGAATCGAAACTGAGAGATTTTATAGCCAACAGCAACCTCAGGGCATTGTTCGATACAGTTATGCTAAAATATCCCGATTTAGACGGAATGAAAAACGATTTTACCACCGCCTTTAAATACTATAAATACTATTTCCCGGAAAAACCTGTTCCTGTAATTATCACTCATATTTCGGAATTTGGCCCTGCTGCTGCCACATTCGACAGTACCACCTTGGCCATAAGTTTAGACATGTTTCTGGGAAAAGATTTTGTTTATTATGCTTCTATCGGTCTGCCTAAATTCATGACCTATCGCCTACGTCCTGAATACATTGTCCCTAACGCTATGAAAGCATGGTCTAAAGCGATCTTTGAACCTAAAACAACAGAGGTCAAACTCATTGACCGGATGGTGGAAGAGGGAAAAACCCTCTACTTTTTAGACCTGACACTGCCTGATATTCCCGATTCACTCAAAATCGGATACTCTGCCAATAGTTTGCAATGGTGTATAGATAACGAAAAAGAAATGTGGTCTTATTTTATTGAAAAAGACTTATTGTACAGCACCAAATCTATGGAATACCTGAAGTATATCAACGAGGCCCCAAATACTGCCGGAATGCCTCCCGAAGCTCCCGGCCAAACCGGAATTTGGTTGGGTTGGCAGATTGTACGCAAGTTTATGCAGCAAAACCCCGATGTCGAACCGGAAGAACTGATGCTTTTAACCGACGGGCAGGAACTCCTGAAACGTTCTAAATATAAACCGGGGAGATAGAATGAGTCGCTTGTTTTAAGGATAACCGGATTCTTTCAGTCTGGAATTTAAACAGGCTGCCTCTTTTAGACAACCTCTTTTTAAGTTGTTTGTGTCCCCACAAACAACTTAAAAAACTGAAGGAGTTTGTTTGAGTGTTCTCGTTTTTTATGAAAATAATACTGCTTATACTATTTTTGGGGCAATAAAAAACGACATGAATCTAATCCGGAAAATACTGATTGCCAACAGAGGCGAGATTGCCCTTAGAATTATGAGAACCTGTTCCCAAATGGGAATTGCTACTGTAGCTATCTATTCTGATGCAGATGATGAGGCTATGTTTGTCAGGCAGGCAGATGAAGCTGTATGTATTGGAGGGAAACAAGCCTCGGAGTCATATTTAGACCAACATAAAATCATAGAAGCTGCACGTTTAACTCAAGCCGATGCCATTCATCCGGGCTATGGTTTTCTTTCAGAAAATGCCGGTTTTGCCCAACGTTGTGCCGACGAAGGGTTTATTTTTATCGGACCAAACCCAAAAGCAATCTCAGCTATGGGATCTAAAATCGGGGCAAAAACCATCATGCAACAGCGAGGAGTTCCGACCATTCCGGGCTATAATGGCGAAGACCAATCAGTTCAAAACTTATGCGAACAAGCACTACGGATTGGATTTCCCCTGTTGTTGAAAGCCTCGGCAGGCGGAGGAGGAAAAGGCATGAGAATAGTCCGCAACCCCGAAGACCTGAAAAATTACATCGCAGCGGCAAAGCGAGAAGCCCTCGCAGCTTTTGGGGACGATACCCTGCTCATCGAAAAATACTTCGATTCGGCAAGGCATATCGAGTTTCAGATTTTTGGTGATAAACATGGAAACGCCATCCACTGTTTTGAAAGAGAATGTTCCATCCAACGACGTTATCAAAAAATTATTGAAGAATCGCCCTCCCCTGCGCTTACTCCTCATTTACGGCAAGAAATGGGAAACGCCGCAGTTACCGCAGCAAAAGCCATCGGCTATGATAATGCCGGAACTGTGGAGTTTATTTTAACTCCCGAAAACCGGTTTTACTTTCTCGAAGTCAATACCCGGCTTCAGGTAGAACATCCCGTTACCGAATTAGTAACCGGATTAGATTTGGTTCAAATGCAAATCGAAGTAGCACAAGGTTTTCACTTGCCAATTTCACAAGAAGAACTGAAACAAACCGGTCATGCAATTGAATGTCGGCTGTATGCCGAAGATGCGTCCAACAATTTCTTGCCCACTACCGGAACCATTCATCTTTGGCTAACCGGAAAAACCGGAGGTATGAGATATGATACAGGGGTCGAAACCAATTCGGTCATAGATATTTATTACGACCCCATGATAGCAAAGGTTATTGCTTATGCGCCAAACCGTTATGATTGCATCAGAAAAATGTGCCGTGCCCTTCAGGAATTAGCTGTACTGGGACTGACCACCAATAAGGACTTTCTCATCCAAATTCTGCAAAATCAACAATTTATAAACGGTCATTTTGACACCCATTTTTTGGGTAAATCTTTTACCTATCAACCCCAGCATTTTACCGACTATAAAATCAATTGTTTTGCCATAGCTGCTTTGTTATTTCAATGGCAATCCCGCCGTGGGGTGCAGCAAGTTCTTCAGCATATTCCATCGGGTTGGAGAAACAACTACTACCAACCTCAAACCGAAGTATTTAATTGGGGAAGTACGGAAATCGAACTTGATTACAGCGTGTCCGAAAGTCTGCAATTTGAAATAACCATTGCCGGTTCCCGCTTTGAAGTAAAATTGCTCGAACTAAACTTTCCTTATCTGACCTGTCTCATTAACCGGCATAACCTCCGGTTTACCCTTGCAGAAACCCCTCAAAATATTTACCTCCATCAAACAGATTGGGGCAGTATTGCTCTGCAAAAGGTTTCCCCTTTTCCAGAGAAACAAGTAATGCAAAACCAAGGGGCTTATATCTCGCCAATGCCCGGTGAAGTGGTAAAAGTCATGGTAAAGTCCGGAGACAAGGTTAAAGCCGGCGATACGCTGATTGTCCTAACCAGTATGAAGATGGAAAATACCATCGAAGCTTACGAAGATGGAACTGTAGAAGAAGTATATGTTGCTGAAAAAACAACAGTAGCTGCTGATTCTGTATTGTTGAAAATGAAAGAGTAGAACAATAAAAAATATTGCCGGCTGATATCATAAATACTTTCTTTCTGCCAATTAGCCGGCCTCCCCAAAAATTGAATTAAACGACCCTGCATCAAAATCTTCACAGATAATTTCCAGAGTTTGTTTGCCTCTTTTTGCAAATTCGTATCTGATTAAAGTCGCTTCCTCTTCTTCGTTTACCACGATATGCGTATCTGTCAATTCAACAACTAATCTCAATTTATTGGTTGCATTGATGCTTGTGCTAACCGCCCCTTGCTTTATCAACATCCCTGTTAAACAATCTTTATACGGCCTTTTTTCATAACGGTCTTCTACAATTACAAACCTGTTCCATCCAGGATGTTTGAGGTCTAAGTAACCCAACAAAGCACCAATATTTTTATTCATCCTGATTTCAACAAATTTATTACCCAGACGTATAAAATGATGCTTTCCCGATTTCAACTTCCTGAATAAATAAAATTCCTTCCATCCTTCATGCCTTACATGTAAATATTCTGCTAACTCTGCTATTTCTTTTACTCTTGAATATGGTTCGATAATAGCGGTTTTATCTTTAACTTTTCCCAATGTACTTTCTACCGCAGCTATTTTGCCCATTATAATATTGTTTTAAAATAAGTTGCAAAATAAGTAAAAATAGCCAAAAACTGATAACTGATTTTAATTAAGTCAGGGTATATTTGCAAACTCGTGGTATTTTAGCCCGAAAGCCGGTCAATTTATGCAAAAACTTATGCGCCCCATTCACTATATATCTATCTTAATATGCCTGCTGCTTTTTCATTTAGTTCTGGCGCAGCAACCGCACCTCAAAACAGGAATGACTTATGAAATCAACATCAAAAGGGCAAAACAAAGCATAAAATTAGATGGCATATTAAATGAACCTGATTGGGGGGAAGCTCAAATTGCAAAAGATTTTTACCAAACACTGCCTGATGATATGGATTTTGCCCGTTCAAAAACAGAGGTCCGCCTGACCTACGACCATCAATATATCTATGTTGCTGCGGTTTGTTATGACGAAATTCCGGGCAATTATGTTATTCAATCCCTCAAGCGGGATTTTTCCTATCCCGTTACAGATGCTTTTGTAGTGTTTTTTGATCCATTCGGCAATCAAACCACCGGCTTTAGTTTTGCAGCCAGCCCTTTAGGGGTAGAACGGGAAGGATTGCTGGAATATGGGGGGATTTTTGGAGTTACCACAAGTTGGGACAATCGTTGGTTTTCCGCTGTATATGCTGAAACAGGAAAATGGACTGTTGAAATGGCTATTCCTTTTAAAACCATACGATATGATGAAAACCGTCCGGTATGGAACGTGAATTTTTCTCGCAACGACCTGAAACGGATAGAAACCTCGACCTGGAGTCCGGTGCCTACTCAATTTAATGTGGCTTCGTTAGCCTTTACCGGAAAACTAATCTGGGATCATCCACCCAAAAAAGCAGGTGGCAATGTTTCTCTGATTCCCTACCTTCGATCCAGCGCACACCGAAACTATAAAACACAGGATAAACCGGAAATTGATTACCCTCAAGGCGGAATGGATGCTAAAATTGCCCTGACCAGTTCGTTGAATTTAGACCTCACCATCAATCCGGATTTTTCGCAGGTAGAAGTGGACAGACAGGTAACCAACTTAGAAAGGTTCAACCTGTTTTTCCCCGAAAGGCGGCAGTTTTTTATCGAAAACAGCGATTTATTTCAATTTGGTACTGCTTCTATGCGACCATTTTTTTCACGCCAAATAGGGCTTGAAGTTCCTATCTTATTCGGAGCCCGGCTCACCGGAAACCTCAATGAAAACTGGAGGGTAGGATTACTGACTGCTCAGACAGAAGGTGTTCCTAACGGCATACAGAGTCAAAATTTTTCTGTGGCTGCCCTGCAGCGCAAAGTTTTAGCCCGAAGCAATATCACCGGTTTTTTAATTAACCGACAATCTTTTACCAACTTTAAACCCGACAAAGACGACTTTAACAGAGTGGCAGGTGTTGAACTTCGGTTTCGCTCAGCAAATAACAAATGGGGCTCTGATTTGCTCTATCATCAATCTTTTACCCAATATGATACCGAAACTTTTTCACCAAAACTTATCAACCGAGCGGGTTTAATTGGAAGTGTCAACTATGACGGCAGGCATGTTTATGCCTTTGCCTCATTGGAACATGCCGGACAGGACTATATCGCCGACAGCGGTTTTTTACAAGACCTCTACCACAGAAATGATCAGGAAAATACAACAATAGCAGCTCCTTATTTAACTTCGTACCATTATTTAGGGTATAAGTTTTATCCTGAAAAGTTGGATGCTGTTCGATATTGGGGTCCTGAATTAGGCAACAGGGTTTTTTACTATTACACGCCGGAAAAAGTAGAACGTTGGACCGGGTTTAAGCTCTCTTCCTTTTTTAAAGATAACAGTATTGCACGACTTGTGGTGGATAATTATGCTACTCAAGTTTTGTTTCCGACCAATATTACCGGACAAATGGACTCTTTGCTGATGCCCGGCAACTATAACTATACTGATTATGGGTTAGAATATGAATCTGCGCCGCGCAACAAACTTTATGGAAAATTCAGAGCCTTTTATGGTGGCTTTTACAACGGCAGCAAACTCTCCCTGAGTGCAGATGCGACTTTACGGATTCAGCCCGTTGCTAATCTGGCACTCAATATTGCTTATAATGATATCGCGTTTCCGGAGGGATTTGGAAACAGCCGGCTTCTGCTCATTAGCCCTCGGATAGAGTTTACTTTTACCCGAAGTCTGTTTTTTACCACCTTTTTGCAATATAATACACAAACCGAAAACTTCAACATCAACAACCGGCTTCAATGGAGATTTGCCCCAATGTCTGATGTTTTTCTGGTATTTACAGATAATATGGATTCCGACAATTTTTCTCAAAAAGACTGGGGAGTGGTATTAAAAATAAACTATTGGTTTACCTTGTAAAGGTTCTGTCTTATCAATCACCAAACTCCAACTGATTTCGTATGAGTTCGTAATAAACTCCTTTTTGAGCAGACAGTTGCTCATGGGTGCCTGTTTCTGTAATTCTGCCTTTTTCCAATACCACTATCTGATCGGCATGTTGAACGGTGCTTAACCGGTGAGCCACTACAACGACCGTTTTCCCTTTAAACACTGTTCGTAAATTATTGGTAATCAATTGTTCATTTTTTGCATCCAGCGCATTGGTAGCTTCATCAAACAACAAAAATTTCGGATTCTTGTAAATCGCTCTTGCTATCAAAATCCTCTGTATCTGCCCTCCACTAAGTCCTATTCCTTCCTGCCCTATTTTAGTGTCATATTTCAAAGGCAATTCATTGACAAATGAATCTATGTTTACAATAGCTGCAACAGAATTGAGTTGTTGTAAATCAGGAGGGAGATGTCCCATCGCAATATTTTCGGCAATGGTTGCTGAAAAAATATATCCGTGTTGCATCACCACCCCGCATAAGTTTCTCCATTGTTTAGGGTCTGTTGAGGTGAGTGGAATATCTCCCAGCAAAATTTCACCTTCCTGTGGTTCGTAAAATTTTAAGAGCAATTTTAACAACGTTGTTTTTCCGCTACCGCTTGCCCCGACAATAGCCGTTGTTTTTCCGTTTGGAATTTCAAGGTTGATATTTTTCAATACTTTTTCGGCATGAGGACCTCCATAAGAAAAGGTTACCCCATTCAGCCGTATAAAATCTATTTCTTCCGGAGGAGGCATTAGCCCTTGTTCTGCCGAAGCCTCACCCGGCTTTGTATGTATTTCGTTCAGTCTTTCTATGCTTAACCTCGCATCCTGAGCCGATTGTAAAAACCGGACAAGGTCGGCAACAGGAGCGTTCAATTGTCCGACAATATAAGAAACAGCCAACATCATTCCCAGACTCATGTTACCATCAATAACTTGCCATGCTGCCAGAAAAACGATTATTATGTTTTTAAACTCATTAAAAAACAAAGCGCCTAATTGTTGATATTCTCCAACTGACATAGCGCGCAGGTTAATCCGGTATATAGATTCCTGTAATAGTTCCCATTTTTCCCTGCTTAAGTTTTCATATTGGTTGAGTTTAATTTCCGTCATTCCGCCAATCATCTGAACCAGCAAATTTTGTTGTTCGGATAACCTGTCGAACTTTTCAAAATCCAGTCTTTTGCGCCGTTCCGAAAACAGCAAAATCCAAATGATATAAAGCGCGCTGCCGGCTGTAAACACGCCGAAAACCGGAAAACTATACATTGCCAATACGATGCCAAACACAATCAGGGTAAAAACAGAATAAGTAACATTGAGCGAGGCATTGGTTAGAAACCGCTCAATCCGTTGATGGTCACCTGTCCTTTGCAATAAATCGCCCGTAAGCTTTACCTCAAAAAAACTAAGCGGCAATTGCATGAGTTTTGCCAAAAAACCGGATAAAATCGCGCGGTTAACGGAATTCCCTACCCGCAAAGCAATCCGGCTTCTGACAAACTCGAACAGGGTTTTTCCGGACAACAGCAGGAGCTGCGCCAATAAAACCAGATAAACGAAATGCAAATTATTTTGACCAATGCCCTTGTCAATCAACATCTGGGTCAAAAACGGAAAAGCAAACTGAATCAGACCGGCAAAAAAAATGGATAAAACCATCCAAACAACAGACTTTTCATGTCCCTTTAGATATGGGATAATAAAACCCAATCCGGCTTTTTTTTCTTCATCACCGGTGTTTTTGAAAAAAGCTTCTGTAGGTTCAAGGGCAAGCGCAATTCCGACCGCATTGTCAGATTTGGCATCGCCTGTCCAGTTTTTTGTAAACTCCGGTTCCGTGTAAACAGTTTTTCCAAAGGCGGGGTCTGCCACATAAAACTTGTTAGCTTGAATACCGTAAACTACCACAAAATGTCGTTGTTGCCAATGAACAATACAAGGCAAGGGCATAGTTGTTTTGAGTTGTTCGACATCAATCTGGACTCCTACGGCAGACATTCCGATACTTTCCGCTGCATCACGAATACTCAGAAGTGTAGCGCCCTGTCTGTCTGAGTAACTGAGTTCGCGAAGTGACTGTGCAGTGTAATGTCTGCCGTAAAATTTAGCTATCATACGCAGACAGGCAACTCCGCAATCCATAGAATCCAATTGTTGGTAAAACGGAAATCGGGGCATGGTCAGGGGTTAATAGAGTGTTTTCGTATTTTTTTACATTTTGATGACTTTGCAAATGTAGCAGATTGCAGAAAGTAATTTAACCTTTTTTAGCCATTGAACCCGTATAATATGTTTAAATTTGCGCTTCAAAGTCAAAAAACATCACAAACAACCGATATGGATATACATACGACTTCTTCGGGCGCAGATTTATTGCTGCTCAATGAACGCATACAACATGAAAGTGCATTTATCGAACTATTAGAACAAGAACTGGGAAAGGTAATCGTCGGTCAGCAACAAATGGTAGAAAGGCTGCTGATTGGTTTGTTGTCGGAAGGACACATTTTGCTGGAAGGGGTCCCGGGATTGGCAAAAACTCTGGCCATCAAAACCTTGTCTGAGGCAGTTCATGCCAAATTTAGCCGAATTCAGTTTACCCCTGATTTATTACCGGCCGACTTAATCGGGACTATGATATTTAACCAAAACGAACATAAGTTTACGGTCAAAAAGGGTCCTATATTTGCCAATTTTGTGTTGGCAGACGAAATCAATCGCGCTCCCGGTAAAGTTCAGAGTGCCTTGCTTCAGGCAATGCAGGAGAAACAGGTAACTATTGGCGAAAATACTTACAAATTAGAAGAGCCATTTTTAGTATTGGCAACACAAAACCCCCTTGAACAAGAAGGCACCTATCCCCTGCCGGAAGCGCAGTTAGACCGTTTTATGCTCAAGGTCATCATTTCATATCCTGAAAAGGAAGATGAACAAAAAATCATGCGGATGAATGTCAACAATACTTTTGGAAAGGTTGAGCCTGTTTTGAAAACGGAAATTCTGCACCGCGCCCGAAATGTTGTTCGCGAAGTTTATATGGACGAAAAAATAGAGCGCTATATTTTGGATATAGTTTTTGCAAGCCGCAATCCGAAACAGTACAAATTAGACAAAATTGCGCCTTATATAAATTATGGAGGTTCACCCCGAGCCAGCATCAATCTCGCTTTGGCTTCGAAAGCTTATGCCTTTATCAAACGCAGGGGGTTTGTCATTCCCGAAGATGTTCGGGCTATTTGTTACGATGTACTTCGTCATAGAATTGGAATTACCTATGAAGCAGAAGCCGATAATATGACTTCGGAAGACATTATCCGGGAAATCCTCAACACAGTAGAAGTGCCATAATCTCAACCGAATTTTAACACATGGATAGCACAGAACTGCTCAAAAAGGTAAGAAAAATAGAAATTAAAAGCCGGGGGTTGTCCAACCATATTTTTTCGGGTGAATACCATACTGCTTTCAAAGGGCGGGGAATGTCTTTTAGCGAAGTTCGCGAATATCAATATGGAGACGAAGTTAAATTTATAGATTGGAATGTCAGCGCCCGCTTAAGAAGCCCTTATGTGAAAATATTTGAGGAAGAGCGCGAGTTAACGCTGATGCTGCTGGTTGACATCAGTCCATCCTCCTTTTTTGGAACTTTCAGACAATTAAAAAGCGAATTGATCACCGAAATCTGTGCAGTACTTGCCTTTTCAGCCATCAACAACAACGATAAAGTTGGGGTAATTTTTTTCGGTCAGGAAATAGAAAAATTCATCCCTCCCAAAAAAGGAAAAACCCATGTGCTTCGCATCATACGCGAATTGCTGGATTTTGCTTATGGTGCAAAAGCACAGGAAGCAGAAGATAAGCGGCTTCAACTTGCAGAAGCAAAAAAAAATCAATGGTGGCAGCAAAGGAAAGGAATGCTCGAAAACCTGTTCAGATTAAGTCCCCGAAATAAACGAAATCAAAATAACGTTTCAATAGGTGAATCTCAACTTCAAATACCCACAACTAATATTGAACATGCTTTGAGCTATTTTACCAATGTCATCAAACGCCGGAGCATTGCATTCCTGCTTTCCGATTTTTTGGCAGAAGGGTATGAAAAAGCATTGCGCCTTGCAGCTCAAAAACACGATGTTGTTGGAATTCATGTTTACGATATCCATGAACAAGTATTGCCCAATGTCGGAATGATACGGGTTATTGATGCAGAAACCGGACAAGCACAATGGTTAGATACCACTGATAAAAATATACGCAAAAGCCAGTTTACCGCTTTTCAACGAAAAGTTAACTATTGCAAAACATCTTTTGCCAAAAGCAGTTCCGATTTATTGAATATTTCAACCAAAGATGACTATGTAAAACATCTTATTAGTTTTTTTAAAAAAAGAGGGGCTTAATCATCATGAAAAAAACCACACTACTTTTTTGTTACTTCCTGTATTTGATTAGTGCTTATGCACAAAGCAGTGAATCCAATGTTTCTAATAAAGAAACTAAGTATGGAATCAACGAAAAACCGGCTCAATCTGCCGTATCAATAAAACCGATTAAGAACGATCAAAACCAAAACAATACAGGGCTGGAAGTCAAAGTTGAGGCCACTCAACCAACTATCGAGGAATCTTTTCCTCCCTTCAAGTCGAATACTCCGGTTACTAAATACGAATTATACAGCTTGCTTAAAAAACATCTGGAGGCCAATAACTATAAAAACTGGATAGTAGCTGAGCGGATTTCAAACTTTTATGTCATTTATAAGGAACCGGTAATAATTGTACCGGAAAAAGGCAATGCCGAATATGAATCGGAAGCTAAAGAAAACGAAGCCCTCAGTAAATTATATACTCCAAAAACCTTTGAAATTGCGATTGAGTTTACCGCTTATGATACCGAATCTTTATTTACTCAATCCAAAGACAACAAAGTATTCCAAACACAACCTGAAGAGCTTAAATCGCTTTACCAAATGGAGGGTATTTTTGAAAATACAGAAACCAAAGAATATTATGCAATGGATAATGACGAACGAAACCGTTTGTCAAAATACATGTTGGCAAAAATTTATTTAGACAATTCTCCCGGAAAGGAATCTCCCAATTTATATGTGCAGAATTTTACGGTAACTCTTAAATATCCGTCAGGATATTACCGGACTATTCCGGTTCAGGTAAACGAAGAAGCCATTAAAATTATACAATTTGTTGAAAATACGCTGCGCAACAATCAATAACTACACCGGGTTTAGAACTCAAAGGCACTTATCTGCGTTATATTTTCTATTGGTTTAATAAAACTGCAAAGAAACCTGACAGTAAAAAAGTAACGACATTCAAGTTATCTAATTTTGAATCATTACTTTCCATTTTTTGCTGTCCGATTCTTTGAATTTAATACCCTTTTTACTGCTTTGATATGGGTTTGCTACTGAAGATTGTGATCATTTGTGTTGTGGTATATTACTCGGTCCGGTTTGTTGCCGGCATTTTACTGCCCATTTATATGGCAGCTAAAAAAATTCAGAAGCAACAACAACAGTTCACCTCAAATAAATCATCGAACCATTCGCCCGACTCCCAAAATAACCAGGTTTCTTACAGAGGCGGGGACTATATAGAATATGAAGAAATAGAAAACCGCTAATCTACCCGCTGCGGATAATTTTCTGATTTCCCGAAGCGATACCCAAAAATTCCACCACAAACACCGCCGATAATATGCGCAAACTGCGCAATATTGTCTTCCTGAAAGGAAGAAATCACTTCGTTTCCTAAAAATAAAATCATTACCAGCAAAAAGGTAAGTGGAATATGACCGCTTTTAAAATTGGTGAGGGAACTGAGCAAAATAAACATAAACACGATACCGCTTGCACCCAACAAGCCCGATGAAAAAACCGCTGCACTTAAAATTCCGGTAATAAGTGTGGTGATCAGCATCATTATCATCAACATTTTAGAGCCGTATTTTTCCTCCAACATAGGTCCGAGCAATAAAATTAAAGTCAGATTACTGACCAAATGCCCCCAATCAGCATGGCCTATAGAATGAGAAGCCAACCGGAAATAAGTCAGGGGATCGGCAATGTCCATATCGGGATAAACCGTAAATAGACCACGGGTCAGTCCTTCAAAAGAAAAACTATCTAATGACATGATAATGGTACAAATCAAAGTAAAACTCAGCACCACAGGTGAATTGTATGTAATTTTCATAGCTTTGTTTTAACTGCAAACATAATAAATTCTCACTAAGTTTCAATTGTCTGTTGATTTTCAAAAAATCCCTTAATTTTTTCCTGAAACAGATTAATTCTATTTTAAAAAAAAGGGTTACAACCGCTCTATCAGTTTTTTAATTAAAAAAGTCATGTTGGGTTCAGCAGCTTTAGCAACAGCAATGACATCTTCTACACTAACCACCTCTACCCTTTCAGGTGGAAACCCGATATCGGTAATTACTGAAACCGCAAAAACTGATAACCCACAATGAGCTGCTACAATAACCTCCGGAACTGTTGACATCCCCACTGCATCTGCTCCTATACGATATAGATAGGCATACTCTGCTTTTGTTTCAAGATTTGGCCCCGTTACACTGGCATAAACTCCCGTATGGCATCTGATATGATGTTTCCGACCAATTTCTATTGCCCAAGAGATCAGGTCTTTGTCATAAGCTCTGCTCATATCGGGAAAACGGGGTCCGAGTTCGTCATAATTTTTGCCTCTTAAAGGGTTATCGGGATGAAGGTTGATATGATCGTCAATTATCAATAAATCTCCTTTCTCCAAATGTTTACCCATGCCTCCTGCGGCATTAGAAATAAATAGTTTCTGAACTCCTAAGCGTTTCATGACTCTAACCGGAAAAGTAACCTGCTGCAAAGAATAGCCTTCGTAATAATGAAAACGCCCTTGCATTGCAACTACCGGTTTTCCGGACAAATTGCCGAACAACAATTTTCCGCTATGACTTTCAACGGTTGATAACGGAAAATTTGGAATTTCCTGATAAGGTATCTCTTTCCGAATATCAATTTCTTCAGCCAGATTGCCTAAGCCTGTACCCAAAATTATTCCAATTTCCGGTTCAAACGGCATCCTGCCCTGAATAAACCTGGTTGTTTCTTCTAATTTAAGAATTAAATTTTCCATTTCTTAAGAAGCTTATTTAAGACCGCTAAAATAGCAAAAGCCCCCGACACTTCGAGGTGTCGGGGGCTAATGGTTCTAATTAGTTTTTAAAATCTGTACTAATTAGGGTTTTGGTATTCTTGAACCTGCATCGGCTGGTCCTGAAGGTTTCGGCATGTCATTTTGAGGAGGACAAACGCGGAACTCAACACGACGGTTCAAGGCATGATCGGCATCAATTGCTTTGCGAACCGGTGAGTCAGACAATCCTGATACAACGGGCTCTAATTCACCGCGATACTGGATAACCAAGCGGCTGCGTGCGATACCATAATCTTTCACTAATTTTTCAACTACTTCTTTGGCGCGTTTGTAAGACAATACATCGTTGTACGGATTTGAATGTCTTACGTCTGTATGGCCGATAACACACAAAGTGGTGTTGGGGCAATCGCGCAAGAAACGGGCAACCTCTGCCAACTGAGCATCAAAAGCAGGTTTGATTGAGTATTTGTTCAGGTCGAACAAGATACTGGGTAATAAAGGATTGGCACAGGGATCAGCTTTTGCAACCGGAGGTGAACATTTTTTAACGCAATCGCAGAAACCTTCGATATCATCACATTTGATTTTGACTTTAGGAGCAACACCGTATTGGTCAACTAAATCAATTGCGTCATATCGGGTATGAGGTTCGCGGTCATCGCAATCCAAAACGCCGTCGCGGTCGCTGTCTAACATTCTTCCACGAGTATCAACCGGACAGTTTTCACGAGAATCGGGTTCTTCATCCCATGCATTAGGCACACCGTCTTTGTCGTCATCAGTTAAGTCGGGCAAATCGAGATTTTCGCAGCAAGGAGCTTCGGCTAATTCTTCGTAAGTATAATCCAAAGGATTCATCCACCAAAGCGGCTCAACAGAATTTTTAGAACCCAAATTGAAGTTAAGTCCTAAGCCTGTAAAAACATACGTATCATAGTCGCGGGTTAAAGCACCCCATTCTTGCCATCGTTGACCATCCAACAAGTCATCGTTAGTATAAGTAACGCGACTTTCCAAAGCCAGATTCACAACACGGCCCAATTTAAACGCTAGACCAACACCGGCATGAGCTGTAGGTTTGTATGAATAATTATCAAAAGGAGAGTAATCATCAAAATGACGCTCTGCCTGAGATTCAAATTCACCGTCAACAAAACTATCCAATTGGTCCAATACATCTTTGCGCATATCGTAGTTGCCGGTGTAAATGTCAGAAGCAACTAAGGCCTCATATCTGTCGGCATAGGTATTTCCTTCAGCATCCAATTGGTCCATAAAAGTGCGATAAGCAACCCCACCAATACCGGCAAGACCATAAAGCCCGATTTTTGTTTCGCGTTTGTGGAAACGGATATTGTGTATGTTAAACACACCGGAAATACTTAACTCACGGATATTGGTTTTGTAATTATAGAACACTTGACGTCCCGTATTTGTAACGGGGTCTAAATAGTTGGGGGTTGGTCCGTCTTCATTATATTCATCATAGAGAGAACTTCCGCCTAAGGCTCCGTTCGGGTGGTAAGTAGGATCAATACTGCTGTAAGACCATCCTTGAGCAGCCTGCCAGTTTCTACCCCATGTTGAACCCATCATGAAATTACCTCTCAACGAGAAAACATAGCCGAATGAACGACGAATATGACCGCCGAAGCCAAGTTTTGTATGAAATTTATCGCCGGCCTTCCAATCGGTAAATCCGGTTTTAACATCACCGCTCACCATCAGCAAACCAGCATCAATACCAATTTCCCACTTATCGCGTGGTTTGGCAGGATAGTTATATTTTCTATCCAAAAACTTGTCTTGTTGGTCTTGCCTTCTTTTGGGTACAAAATCTTTGTACTCTTCACTTCTAAAAGAAGGATAAGGGTACTCGTCCGAAGATTTTTCTTCTTCTGCTTCTGTAGAAGTTCCTTCTTCGCTCTCGGTGTTACCTTCTTCTTGGGCAAACAAACTCACTGAGCTTGCAAACAAAATGAAGAAAGCAAGAAGCCAGTGTTTCTTACCTAACATCATAAGGTGTAGTTTTAGTCCGTTATATTTTAAATTTTCAGTTTCAGTCTTTAATGTTCAAATCCTCTAAAAACCTTGTGCTGACTGACATTGATGCCAATGTTTCGTAGCTGAATAGTACGCAAATATATGTTGCTCCATTTGATAAACAAATTTATTTGCTACTTTTTTAAAAGTTTTTTACTTCAAATCTTCCTTTTTATTCAATTCAAGTTGCAAAGCTAACAAAAACGGCTATATTTGTTAATTGTTTTGCCGCAAAAAATTTTTTTTTGCCTTAGAAAACTGCCCCACTTTTGGGGCATCTTTTTAAACCATCCCCATTATATCCTATCTTAAATAACTATATTTTAACTGCGTCGGCATTAATTTCAAATTAATGATGGCTTCAATCCTGTTTATTTGCGGGGCAAGATACAACAAAGTTGGAAATTCAAATTGTTTAAACACCCTAAAAGATATTTTTTGACTTTTTATTTGATTTCAGACACCTGCAAATTAAAATAGAGCATCTTTTTAGATACAATTTTTAAATACCGCAACAAAAAGTAACTGTTTTACACTAAATTAATAACTATTTCTCCCAAAAAGTAAGCCAAAATCAATCCAACAACAAAAATTTCAAACCGCTCTCTATATAAATAAGGAATCTCCCGGAAATTCTGTCTTTAATCAATACCTTAAACAAATTTTAATTCAAATAACTTAAACCGAAAAACATGAAACGATTTAAATCAGTTGCCATAATTCTTCTGTTTTGCTCTTTGGCAATATGGAGTTCCTGTAACAACACCGGCGTTAGTTTAGACCCCACACAAGTGAAAACTAAAGTTGACTCAATTGTACAGGTACAATCAGTCGCTATCAGAGATTCTGCAAATGCTGCCTGCCAGTTACATATTCAAACTCATTTGGCTGTAAAAGCCGATTCTATCGTGAGTGCCAAAGCAAGCGGGAAGTAAGTACTTTTTTCTGCAAACTGTATTCTTTAACAATCAAATTTTAAATTTCTCTAAAAAAACATTCAACATGAAAAAGTTTCTTTTTTCCATCATAGTTATATCAGTAGTATTATTTGTTTTTTCCTGTAACAATGCCGCTGAACTTGAAAAACTGAAAGCTCAGCAACAGGAAGAAATTGATATTCAGGTTGCAACTCAACTCAATACCCTAAGAGCAGAATTAGATAGCGCATGCAATATGCAATTTGATGCCATGCTTACATCGAGGGTCGATTCTTTGCTTGCCGCTGCTGAATCTGCAAAAGCCGGCACTCCTAAATCAGGAACTAAACCTAAAACTACTCCTAAAACAACCCCGACAACAACGACCGATACCAAACCTAAAACCATTGACGAGAAAATGAAAGATGTCAGGGGTAACGCAACCAAAACAAATGAACCTAAAAAAGAAGTTATATTGACTCCCAAAGAAGTAGAAGAGCGTATGAAAAATGTAAGAGGAAATGCTACTAAAAAAGAGGATAACAAGTAACCCAATTTCCCACTTATAATTATTTAGAACTTCCGTTTTTTTTCCCACTCAAGGTTTCCATTACATTCTGTTTTTTTATTTTTTTGCTGTTCTTTCAAAAATTTTAAAAAATTTATCAAAAGCCCTTCGAAATTTTACCTTTAAGTTCATAAAGGTGAATTTTCTGAAGGGCTTTTCATTTCACGAATGTTTGATTGTCTTGTTTTAAAAATTCTTCCAGAATACCCATATAACAGAATTTATTCCAAAAAATCGGGAGGCATTTCGCAAATTCTGTCAAGTAAAATCCAGATTCCTTAGAAGGCTTAGTCTGTTTTTACCAAAGTTTGCCACTATTCCAGGCAATAAGTTGACATCTTGCCGGTAATATTCAACTCAACTAAGATTTAAAAGGATATTTTTATCTTTTTTGAAACAAGAAACGAGGCATTTCCTGTTTCAATTTTCTGTTTTGAAGTAAGAAACGGGGCATTTCTTATTTCTTTCAAAGTTTTTAAAGTTGGAAACGGAGCATTTCCTGTTTCAATTATCTGTTTTGAAGTAAGAAACGGGGCATTTCTTATTTCTTTCAAAGTTTTTAAAGTTGGAAACGGAGCATTTCCTGTTTCATTTTAATATTTTGAAACAAGAAACTGGGCATTTCTTATTTCTTTTCTTTTTTTTAAAATAGGAAACGGCGCATTTCTTGTTTCATTTTTGAATATCATTCCCAATTTAGGAGTACAAATAAAACTAATGGGCTGCTTAAGAGAAATAAAATTAATTAAAACGTTCATGTGCTTGTTTTAAAAAGTTATTCTAATCCCTGATTTGTTAATTTTAAACAACAAATTTTGCATTGTTTGAAAATTATCTACAATAAAAAGTCATTCATTCGTCATTGATTTTATTTTTTTAAAGAAATGGCTTAGTGATGTTACCTGTTTGCAACTAAGCTTAACAATTTGAATAAGTAATAGTACCTTTGCAGGTCGTGCCTAAACTTTAAATTTACATCAGGCATTTAACTTTCAGTAGATACCCCTTTTTAAAAATGCCCGTTCCAGACATATACTATTTAGTGTTGGTTGTCATTGGTTCTGCCTTGTTTTCAGGCATTGAGCTTGCTTTCATCACTGCCAATAAAATTTCTTTGGAAATTCAAAAACAAAAGGGCAGTATGACTTCTAAAGCATTAACCGTTTTTTACAACAATCCAACCCAGTTTTTAGGGACTTTATTAATTGGCAACACGGTGATGCTCGTCATTTACAGTACCTTGTTTGAAGCCATGCTTCATCAGCCATTACCGGATATTATCACACAGTCGAAGGCCTTAACCATTGCAATTGTTACTTTTATTTCAACAGTTGTCATTCTTATATTTGGAGAATTTGTTCCTAAAAACATTTTCCGGATTAACCCAAACGCATTTTTAAACATTTTTGCCTTTCCGGTATGGATCGTATATATTTTGCTGTTTCCTTTTGTCAGGTTCAGTGTATGGCTGGCAGAGAACATAATTAAACTGGTTTGGGGCATTGACTATCAAAAAGTGCCACAACCTACCCTAAGCCTTATTGATTTACAGCATTATGTTCATTCCAATAAACAAAATCCGGATGAAGATTACAAGGTAGATACGCTATTGTTCCAGAGAGCTTTGGAACTGCCATCTGTCAAAGCAAGGGCATGTATGGTGCCTCGACTTGAAATTGCTGCCATCAATAAAGACAGTCAAATTGAGGAGGTAAGGAAATTGTTTATCGAAACGAAACATTCAAAAATCATTGCCTATCAAAACAGTATTGATGATGTGGTCGGTTATATCCATCATCAGGATATTTTGAAAAACACCTATAAAATATGGCCTATAATAACTGTTCCAGAAGCTATGCCGGCCACCAATCTGCTCAATCTTTTTATAAAAGAGAACAAAAGTATTGCATTGGTAAAAGATGAATTTGGAGGAACAGCCGGCATCATCACCTTAGAGGATATTATGGAAGAAATCTTTGGTGAAATTCATGACGAATTTGACAATGATGATTTTGTCGAAGCTTTTTTAGAAGATGCGGATGAATACTTATTGTCGGCGCGCCTCGAAATAGATTATCTCAACGACAAATATGGTTTTAAGATTCCTCCCGGCGACTACGAAACCCTGTCAGGTTATATCATAGCCCGAAACGAAGATATTCCGGACGAAGGAGAAGTCTTGTATATTGACGAATTTCGGTTTACCATTTCCGAAGTCAGCAATACTACTGTCAAAACAGTCCGTATGAAGCTGATAGAAGAATAACCGGCTACTCCATGCCAAATTTGTGCCTGTCAGGAAATTGTTTTCAAAACTATTTGAGGAGGACTAATTTCTGAACTTTATGTGCAACTTTATGATCGGTCAGACTTCTCACCGATAGTTTATATACATAAGTACCTCTTCCTATTTTGTTTCCAAAATCATCTCTCCCGTCCCAGGTCATAGAATCGACTCTGAATCCTTCGGCGACTAAAGATTGCTGTAATGTTTTAACCACCCTTCCCGAAAGGGTAAAGATTTGAACGGTTATTAACAACTGATCGTTAGGGCGGTTGTGTTCGAACCAAAAAGCGGTATTATCGGTAAAAGGATTGGGATAATTCAACACATGCTTCAGTGCCAGCTCTGCCGATTGGGCTACGATAAACTCCGTATATCCTTTGCCGGCATTGTTATGGGTATCCCAGGCATTGACTGTCAATTGATGTAACCCTTCCGGAAGGTCGGATAATGGATAACGGATTTCCCCTTCTTTGTAATTGTCTAATGAGGCTTTGTAGTATTGGTTCAGCACGATAGAGTTTTTATTATCGTCGTTCAGAATGGCCGAAATGTTTCTCCCTATTCCATTGCCGACCGTATTGATTCCGTTTTCGTCTGCAAGTTTGGCTATCAACACCGGGTTTGTATTTGTCATGCCTCCAAAAACAAATTTTTCGTCGTTCATAAACAGTTTGATTTCAGGACCCTGGGCATCTGCCTGAACATCTTCTGCTACACCGCCAATGATGATTTGTTCGGTAAATCCATGTGCATCTGTGTTTACACCATTGTCGGCATACAGACTTACTCTTCCTGCTCCAAACTGGTAGGAAATGTCTTTGGGAGTAATAAATGTGAATGAAAATTCCCCGTTTGTAACGGTAGCTTTGCCTTTAAAAATGATATTCTTTCGCAGGTTAAAAGTATCGTGTTCACTATAAACATCATTGACCATTGTATGTACTTGTACAGATTTGTCAAAAACTGTTGAATATACGATTCCGTTAAAATCGGTGAGTTTCTCGCCGTTTTTGTTTCTGATTTCACCGGTCATAGTAACCTGTGATAACGCTTTGAGCGTATCAGCAGCTTCAATGCCCGAAGGTATCGGATGGTTGTTGACTGAAGTAATGACTGCCTGATGTTTCGGATAATTGAGTATCAGTGATGGATCTCCAAGCAAAACAAATTTCCGGTTATTGATGGAACTTGTCAATAATGTTGCATCATTTTTAGACCTCCTCGCAATTTCACCCAATGAAAGATGCTTGTCGTTTTCGACCTGAAATAGCCGGTTAATAAATGCGGTATTCAATCTCTGATTGGCAGTGGCATATACTAACCTGACGGTGGTCATCAATGCTATCCCACCCCCATCTGACTTTGTCATCAGCATTTCTCCTGCCGAAACTTTTTCGGGGTTGTCGTACCTGCTGAAACTACAGGTTGCTGTGATAAACAAAGGCATCTGATTAAGGTTGCTCCAACTTCTGATGTCTTCTGTTTTTAAAATTCGTTCATGTGCCCACCCTGACTCTCCGCCATGTCCGACATAATTCATAATAAATGTGCCGGAAAAAATTTTGTTGTTGATGGCTGTGTTGACATCAGGGTATAAGTTTCCTCCTGCTGTCGAAATTTGTGGATACGCATCGAGATATATTTTGTCAATATTGTAAACCGGATTGTTTTCTTCAACATTTGCTACGTGAATTTGTGCATCATCGAGGTGAAGATTGCCATCTTCATCGTCAGCAATAAAGGTGATGTTGTTTCTCCACTCTCCCAGCGAAGCACTTTCGTCATAGTGAATGATTTTATCAACCACTTTTTCGGCTTCTTCAAGGGTGGCTACCGGAATGCGTCCAATTGCAATATCTAAAAATTGATTGGTCGTATTGATATTCTGACCTTCGTCGTCATCTAAAAGCCCAAAAAAATCATCGGTACAATAAGTTTCTACCGCATTAAGCGATTCCGTACTTTCATAAGTTGGAACAAAATTGTGGTTATTACCCACTTTAAATTCTATTCCTTTGTAATCAAAAGAAGCATCGCCAAACAACAGTAAATAATGTGGCATCAAATCGGTATTTGTTCCGGCTCTGTCGTAATACATTTTCACATAATCTCTGATAGCTGCCATATCTGGAATTCCCGAAGAAAACTCATAGTAAATTTGTTGCGGAGTAACCACCTTTACTTCAAGGTTGTCGTGTGTCCGGCGGAAATTTGCCAACCTTTCGGCCGCAGGTAAAAAGTCGGGATAAGACACAATGATTAAATCGGGAGTTTCTTCTGCATGTAAATTTTGCTGAGTTAATATACCTGTTGCCTCAGGTGTATAAAACTGTGAACCATCAAAAACAATAAACTGCCTCAATGTTGGAGTCGGAACATAAAACACATATTGGTTGCCTGCTTCGGCAGTTAAATCCCATTGAACTGCTTCATTTAGCTTAGTTACTTCCCAAACCCGGATATTTGATGTGTTAGACTGAATGATGAACTTCGATTGTTTATTAGTTCCGACAGACTTCGGGTCTGAAAAAATCATTTGAGGACCGGTAAAAATCAAATGCCTGCGCGCATTCAGTTCGATAAAATCCAACCATCCGATTGCACTGACTGCCGGTCTGTTATAGGTTAAGTTGATGGTTAAATCTGAGCTGTTGGCTGTAAATTGAGAAGTTCCCGACGCAAGTCGGGCATACCATCCTTCGTAGCTTCCGGTTACAGAAGTGATGCTGACATTTTGAATCTGAGTTCCGTTGGCTTTAACATAAAAATTAGTAAGTGAACCGGAACTGTTTCCGGTTACATATCTTGAAGCAACCTGAGTTTTTATCTGAACAGGTGTTTCCGTGTCAAGATTGGGAAAGCTAAAACTAAAATTCTGGGATAATTCAACATTAAATTCTTCTCCCAGCCAAAGTCTGCCACTTTTAATAGGTTGAAATAAATCTTTCTGGTGAATGGCATAATCTGCAAATGAAGTAACTTCGGTGTTGTAAGAGGTTGATTGTAATTGGGAACCAATTCGAAGGCCCGTACCAATATCAAAATTCAAAAAATAAGCTGCATAATCGCTGTAAATGTGTTTCTGAAAAATATATCTTCCCTGTGTACTGTTGTATTGCCATTTGTCGGGACCTTCAGCATAAAACAAAACATAATCTCCTGCATCAAACACATTATTGCTGTTTAGGTCAACTACCTGAACCGGAATTTCTACGAGGTCGTCCGGTTTTTCGCTACCGGCAAGTTCAGAAAGCATCCCGCCACCATTTCCATAAATTCTCAGATTCGACAAATTAACGGTTGAACTGATCCCCAATGACTGTAAAAAGGAGAAATCAATTTTGTAAATCCCGTTTTTATCCGTTCTAAATTGGTAAAAAGTGCCTTGATTCAAGACCGAATTTGTAGTATAAGAGCGGTTGCTTTTTGCAAGATTTTGTCCTGAACTTCCCTGAGTTTTTAGTTCAAGATCAAAGCCCACTAATCTTTCAGTTTCAGAAGTGAGAGGGTTTAAACGAAAAGGGAGTAACGAAAAAAGTGCATTGGCCTGTTTTTTTTCATAACCCACTACTGCTTCTACGGCAATATCATGGGATAACAAGTCGTTAAAGTCGGGTAAATTAGCAAAACCGAGCGGCTCATATCTGGCATTCCGTATTTTTGCAGTAACTTGTGCCCCCTGAATGAACCCAATTTTTTTAGACCAAAAAGGCAAAGCGTGCAATTGGTAATCATAAACAGCATCTTTAAAATAAGGAGTTTCAACTTGTTTTAACCCATCAGCCGAAGGAACGGCGATTGTGTTTTTACTCCACTCAATTTCAAACCCAGTCAGAAGTTGTGTTTGTTGTGAGAAAATAAAAGGAGACACCAAAAGACAAAGCAAAAGAGCAATCGGGTTCTTATACATAGGAAGCACATTTAAAATTGAGAAAACAGGGGCTGCCGAATTGAAAAAAATGTGAGGATGTTGAAAAAGAAGTTAGGTTTCTCAAAGTATGGCAGGAAAAATTTTTTACAAAGATTTTAAACAGATACAATAGTTTTGATTAAACGGCAAAAATACTTATTTGGTTTGCCGTAAAACAAGCAATACGGTTTTATGAAGTTGAAATGGTGTTTTTTAATTGTTTTACTTTCCCTTAGTTGTATTTTCCCATCAAAAGGTTGGGCACAAGATCCTGAATTCAGTCAATTTTATGCAGCACCTGCACATTTAAATCCTTCCATGATTGGTTTTTCATGGGATCCTCGTATTGCTTTAAATTATAGGCACCAATATCCTCAGTTTGGCAATGCGTATCTGACCTTTGCCGCTTCTTATGACCAACATTTCGATAATCTGAACAGCAGCTTCGGTTTATCAGTCATGGCAGACCGCGCCGGAGAAGGCGGTATTTATAACACCTATCAGGTGAACGGACTATATGCCTATCAACTGAGATTTTCTTCAGATCTTCAGGTAAAAGTAGGAGCACAAATCGGGTATTTCAATCAATCTTTGGATTGGAGCAAACTTGTTTTTACCGATATGATTGATCCTACAAATGGCTCAACCGGGGGAACCACTTCTGAACTGACACCCGAACAAACTTCAATCCACCGGCTGGATATAGGTGGCGGAATTGTGGCTTATAACAGCAAGTTTTATATCGGGGCATCGGCCAAGCATGTTACAACACCTTCGTTGGCTTTTACCAACAGCAACGACGAAGATAATGATCTCAAAGTACGTGCCTCTGTTCATGCCGGCAGAGTGTTTTATCTCGGCCAAAAAGTAGTCGGTGAAACCCAGTTTTATATCAGTCCTAACTTAATGTTTATCAATCAGGGCAGACATTTTCAGGTTAATGCCGGTTCATATTTGGGAAAAGGAATTTTTTTTGGCGGAATCTTCATGCGACATACTATCCGCAACATGGATGCGTTAATCTTATTAGCCGGCATAAAAGCAGGAATTGTGAGGTTTGGGTATAGTTATGACATCAATATTGGACCCTTATCAACCGGAGCAGGTGCGCATGAAGTAGCTGCAATCATTGATTTTGGCCAAAAAAAGGGGGCTAACGACAAAATAAGAAGAAAAAAAGCGGCTGAATGTCCTGAAATTTTTTCACCGAGATAATAAATAACAATAAACATCGTTAGGCAATCAGGTAATAGCAGTTATTTCGAACCGAATGCCGTACTTTTGTCGCTCCGATTGCAACAATTTTGCCGAAGTTTTTAAATACCAAAAATATCTCCTTATATTTACAGGCGATTTTAATAAAGACGAAATTTTATATTGATTAGGTTGCATAAGGAGAATTAAAAACAGCATTACTCAACAGCAAATACTACATAACGAATAAAAAAAACAATCATAAACTTAGGAAAAGATGAAAAACTTGCTTAAATTTCCTTTGCAGTTAATGGCGTTTGCCCTTGTGGTTATGACCATTGCTTCCTGTAACAAAAAACATCCTACTTCATCAGCTACGGGATGGAATTACAACGATCCCGAATGGGGTGGGTTTGAAGCACCCAAAGAAAAAGATCAAAAAACCGGTCCAGGCTTGGTGCTGATTCCCGGTGGTACTTTTACCATGGGTGCAGTAGAACAAGATATCACTTACGATTATGACAATGTAGCCAGAAGGGTAACTGTTTCGTCTTTTTATATGGACGAAACCGAAGTATCCAACATCGCTTATCGTGAGTACTTGTATTGGCTTAACAGGATTTTTGGCGAACAATATCCAGAACTTGTCAGAAAAGCCATTCCCGATACCTTAGTCTGGTTGAGCGAGCTTGCTTACAACGAACCTTATGTAAGAAACTATTTCAGAATGCCTTCTTACAATGAATATCCCGTAGTAGGTATCACCTGGCTTCAGGCAAATGAGTTCTGCCGATGGCGTACAGACCGTGTTAACGAAGGCCTAATGGTCAAAGAAGGCATATTAGAGCTTGACCCCAACCAATACGGAGCAGAACATTTTAATACAGAAGCCTACTTGTTGGGCCAATATGAAGGTGTTGAAAAGAAAGGTATGAAAAACCTCGATCCCAACGGAGCTGAAACCCGCCGTGTTCGCTTTGACGATGGAATTCTTTTGCCTGATTATCGTTTGCCAACTGAAGCTGAATGGGAATATGCTGCTTTAGCTATTACCAGTGAATCTGACAAAGAAGAACGCTTTACCGACCGCAAAATCTATCCTTGGAAAGGCGAAACTGTCCGTTATGCCAAACATGGTAAATGGCATGGCGATATGATGGCCAACTTCAAACGGGGAGCCGGTGACTATATGGGTATTGCAGGTAATCTTAACGACAACGCGGAAATTACCGCCCCTGTCAGAAGCTATGCTCCCAACGATTTTGGTCTGTACAATATGGGGGGCAACGTGAGCGAATGGTGTTTAGATGTTTATCGTCCGATGACCTCTTTAGATGCTGATGACTTTAACCCTCACCGGGGTAATGTTTTCACCACCCGTGTAACTGATGCACAAGGCAACGCTGCCCCTAAAGACAGTTTAGGTCGTATTCAATATCGTCAGTTGACAGAAGATGAAATCGGCAACCGCACAAACTTCAGAAAATCAGATGTGAAAAACTACCGTGATGGTGACGAAATGTCTATGTCTGTTTATGACAGCGATAAAACAACACTTATCAGCGATAAAGCGCGTGTTGTGAAAGGCGGCTCCTGGGCAGATTTAGCCTATTGGTTGTCTCCCGGAACCCGTCGCTATATGGATGAAGACCAGGGTTCTTCTACGGTCGGTTTCCGTTGCGCCATGATTCGTATGGGAAGCCCTGACGGTAAAAAAATAAAAGCCAAAACAAAAAAGGTAAAAACTTATTAAAAATGAGTAGGAACTGATTAACCTAAACAGTTCTGCCTTTATATTAAAAAAGCGGTGCCCGTCAGATTTCTCTGCGGTACCGCTTTTTTGATTCATTAAATAAAAACAGACTCAAAAAAAACCCTCGCACTTTCGAATAAGGCAAGGGTTTTTTTTTAAAAGTTTTTAAAACGGTTGATTAACATGAAGGATTAAACAACAAGGAAAAACAGGTTTTACATCTTAGTTGGGCAAATCGTAATTATCGTTGCCTTTCAATCTTTTAACTTCTGCTCTAAGTGCAGCAATTTCTGCAAACAATTTTTCCCAAAGTGAATCTCCGATATAAGTATCGTTGATAATAAACGCTTTAGCTTTCCAAACCTCGACAATTTCTAATGCGTTGATTACATAAGGTTCGTAAGTAGGGTTATCGGAAGAAAGCAATAAAACCCCTCTTTTTTGCAACAAATTGGTAACTCGTTTATAAACTATGCCTTCGTTTTGAGAAATGATTATGTAAGTATCCCCGCTTTTGAGCGATTCCCAATCCTGTGTATATTCACCAATAACAATAGAACCTGATGGCAGAGGAAGCATAGAGTCTCCTTTGATTTTAAAAGCCCGGTAGGTAGAGTTATCCGGCAAAAAGGGCAGCCTGAACTTTGGCAGCGAAGAGATAAATTCTGTATCTGCATACCCATTTAAGTAACCGGCACTTGCCTGAGCACTTTCTGCATCAACATACTCAATATTTTCTTTTCCCGCCTCATCTGTTGAAATAGTCAGGGTTCTGACATCCAGATTTTTCCCTTTTAAATCTGCCGCTCCGGGCTGAGTGTATTGATTTGTTGAAGTATCAAACAAATCTCCCTGACGCAAATCATGGTTGACCAAAACATCTAAGTTAATCTTTGGGAAAAAAGTGGAGTTGTAAAGTTTCACTAACTTTAACATAACATCCATTTGAACATCTGCGCGTCCTTCTTCATAAGAACCAACGGCACCGCGTTTAATACCAAGCATAGCCCCGAAATCTGCCTGATTCAAATCAAACTTTTCTGTTCTAATGTACTTAAAATTGGCATTTGCAATTTTCATGGCTGTCTAATTTTAATGAATAAAATAATTCTCCACAAAGTACCAATATTATTTGCAGACCACCAAATATTTTTGCAAATATTTTTAGTTTTTTAAAAAATTTTTTTTTCCTCTTGTTTAAGAGAAGTTAAAGGGCATTGAATTGTCTTAATTTTTCACTACTAACCGACAAAAAATAAATTAAGGAGCTGCCCATCGGGGCAAGCTCCTTTTTTCATATTTTGGTTCTACTACAAACTAAAAATATGAGAGACAAAGATAAGCATTTAGTCGGTCAGCCGATATTCAAACAGTTATTAGAATTTGTTCCACGCAACAAATTTGATTTGCTTGTTAATAAGTACCAATCAGATCATTATTACAAGACCTATGATTCGTGGACACAACTTGTTACGATGCTATTCGGGATATTGAGTCGATGTGATTCTATGGGAGAAATCTGTGATGGTATGCAGGGTTTAACAGGCAAACTCAATCATTTGGGCATGGATAAATCACCGGCAAAGAGTACGGCAGGCGATGGTCTTAGAGGTCGAGACAATGAATTTTACCAAGCCGTTTATTTTATGTTACTCGAGCATTTTAAGCCTATTTTGTCGGTCAGCCGGATTGGGAATGTCTCCTTTTCCAAACTTTTCATTTTCGATTCAAGTACGATACGCCTATTTTCGAACATTATGAAAGGAGTTGGTCGCAATCTCAAGAATGAAGGGAAGAAAAAGGCGGACTGAAAGTTCATATGATGATTGATGCCCACAGTGATACGCCAGAGTTTGTAAAAATCAGTGAAGCTAAACAGCATGACAAGAATTTTCTGCAATATTTGCATCTGTCGCCTCACAGCATGGTTGTGTTTGACAGGGCTTACAACCATTATCTTCAATTTGCTCAATGGACAGAACGACAAATCAATTTTGTATGCCGTTTGAAAAAGAATGCTGTTTATCAGACACAGGAAGTTTTATTTACAGCAGAGCCGGCAAAGAACCAAGCGGGTGTTTTGTCGGAAGAACGCATCTTACTTGCATACAAAGAAGATAAACAAGAAAAGACTTTGCGCCTTCGAAAGGTAACTTACAGGGATGAAAAAGGGCGTATGTATGACTTTATCACCAATAATTTTGAGATAAGCCATGAAGAAGTCGCCTATCTATACAAGCTGCGATGGAACATTGAGTTGCTTTTCAAGAAGCTCAAGCAGAATTTTCAGCTGCATTACTTTTATTCCGAAACAGAGAACGGCATCAAAACTCAAATCTGGTGTACCCTGATTGCACAACTTTTACTGCAAGTGCTTCGGGTAAAATCAGAGAGCAAAAAAGCCTTTTCAACCATTGCAGCACTCATTAGAATTCATCTAATCAGTTATCTTGAAATATTTTGGATGGTGCAAAACAGCCGAAGAGCTTACAGCAAGCTCAAAAACGAAACAAATCGCCTAGTATCCAAATTGATTTATTCTAAAATAGAGGGGGGTAGGTTTTTGAAGGCTTGGAAAAATTCCTTGAAAATAAAGGGCTTACAATTGTTTTTTGCCGTTTTTTAAAGATTACCCGTTTAATAGTGTTAATTTTTATACCCTGTTAGCTTGTCGGCAGTAGATACTGGTGCTTATTTTGTTGATCTGCCAATCCAAATTTTTTCTACATATTGCCTTCCGTTAAAATGCAGCATAGCCAAATATATTCCATTAGGTAAGGATGGTAATGAGAAAGCATAAGCAGTTGGTGTTATACTTGTTGTTTGAGCAGTAACCGCTACACTGCCCGAAAGACTAAATAGAGTCAGCCCAATCTGTCCGAATTGCTGATGCTGAATCTGAATGTTTAAGTTGTTTGAAGAACTGTCATAAAACAATTTTGGAACTACAGGATTTGAAAAAGCCGAAGATTGGTTATTCGTACAATCCACATTGAAAATATACATTCCGGTCTGACAGGTAATCTGAGTGGCTTCGGCACATTCTACAATCACCGTATCAGATCCAATAAAACCCTGATACGGATTATAAACCAATGCGCTCCATAATCCATCCGGAACTATAGTTGCGTTGCCGTTTGAAGGTGGGTCAATAATAGTCGGAGTTACCCAGGTAGGGTATCCTAAATCTCCGATATAAATGATTGAGTCGCAAGAAATTTCATGAATTTCGGTAAAGTCAATATTTACCGGTTCAATTGTAATAATATAGTATTGATGGCTGCATATATCCATCTGTTCCCATCCGTTGCAGGTATAAATCATTGGAGGAGGCACATCTCCACAACCAACAACTTTTATCGTATCGGTGCCGGTTGTTCCTGCGGGTTGGTAGTAAACACAATTATCATTGATATAGTAAATTTGACCTAAACTTTCATTATGGGTGATGCACACCGTGTAAAGATTAGGGAAACAATTGTTTGCCCAAGCCCAGCCAATATTGCCATCACAAATATCAACCGAGAGTCCTGATTGGGTAGATAAATTTTGAATAATAGGTTCTATCGGAGGCAGTGATTCCATTTCTGCCAGATGAATGAATACTGTTCCACTGCTACAGGCACCATAAATATCACAGGCGGTATAAATAAAGTAGTCCTGAAATCCGATTGCCTGAGGCGTATAAGCAAAATCTCCTGTCGAGTCAAACATAACAATTCCACCGGTTGGCAACTGTTGAATATTATAAACAATAAAGTTCCCTTGTTCGTCAGTAACAATAGTGCTAAGTTGAAACGACACTGATTCAGAAGCCACAGAGCACAATTCAATATCCGGAGTAATGGGCGGGGTATTGGGCTGTGCGTTTAAAGGTTGTGTAGTAAATAGCAAAAAACTACAAGCCAAACATAAAAAAAACCCCTGAATGCGTTGTTTTGAAAAATGCGCGTGGAACAAATTGAAAGAATAAATGTGATATTCGTTAAGTTCAGGTGGATTTACAAAGGACGATAAGTTGGCAAAATTTAACCGGTTCATAAAGCAGATTAGTTTTATTTGACAATCATGTATTCAAAGATAAAAAAAACCGCTGACTTGAATAGCGGTTTTAGGTGTATAAGATACAATTGTCGGCTAAAATATAATCTATCAATCTTTACCAATCGTTAGAGTCTTGTGATTGTAAAAAGAAACCCAAACTGGCCTCTAAACGGGAAAACCCATCAACTGTGTTTTTCTTTGGAAGATGGTAAGAGAATGTTGTCTGAAAAACTTTGCCCAATCTTGTGCCAACTATCAAAGACAAGAAAAAAGGGTCGTCATTTATTTTGTAAGAAGTTCCGGCGAATACAATATCGTTATAGCTGACCAATAATGACAGATCTACATAAGGATCACTGCCTGCGCCAAATCCACCGGTATTTCTGGCTAACGGATTCACCATTACAGCAGGACGCAAAACAAGTTTATCTTCCAAAATTCCCCATCTATATCCTGCATAAATATAGGCACTTCGGTAAAAAATATTTTCCATCCCGGGTTCATAAAACTTGAAACTGGGCTGGTTAAAATACTTCACGGCAAGACCGGCATAAAAATCCAATATAGTGGCAGAAAGTCCAATATCAAAACTCGGTTTAAAAAAACGTTCATTTGCCGCTAATACAGGTTGCGAAGAAGGACCCTGGAAAGTTTGAATTTGATCGGTTTTAAAATGCAGTAATGATGCGCCTAACCCGATTTTGAGTTTCGAGATTTCACCTACCTCAAACATATAGCTGTATATCAATCCCAGATTCAGCAAACGCTTGTTGGTCGGAAATGTTTGTTGTGAAGCTCCTGCACCCACAAGATATGTATCATCAAATTTATGATACTGCATGGTTAGTCCGATTCCACTTTTTAAAGAGGGTATCGCACCATGAACAAAAAAATTGGTATTCAGAGGTTTGGAATCCGGCGGAACTTTTCCAAAACTGCCTGAGACTCCGATAGAAGGCTGATTGGCATCTCCTGCTGCTGCAGGGTTATACATTGGCAGGGCAAAATAATAATCATTAGAATAGATTACCCGATTAAATAAATTGCCTGCTTGTTGTTGTGCAAAAATTTGGGTATTGACACTAAATAAAGCGAAAATAACCGAAACAACTAAAAAGAACTTTTGGTAATAATTCATCCCATTTTTATTTAACTTTCTAAAAGATCCCGTATTGCGTTGATGAGTTCGTATTTAAACAACGGCAGACCTTGGATTTTGTTGAACCGATAAGCCGGAATTAAATACTGATCGCGTATAATTTTTACCAACTGACCGGCATTAATCTCAGGGATGAGCACTTTTTCGTAATTTCTTAAAATTTCACCTAAATTTTTCGGCAACGGACGTATGTATCGCAAATGAGCATGAGCCACTTCAAAGCCTTGTTCGTTCAATTCTGTTACCGCAGATTTTATAGCGCCATAAGTTGACCCCCAACCTAACACCAATAATTTTCCGGAAGAGGGACCCGAATCTATGGTTTGAAGCGGCAGAAAATCTGCAATTTTTTCTACTTTCGCTTCTCGTATTTTAACCATATACTCATGATTAGCCGGACCGTAAGAGATATTTCCGGTGTTTTCTTCTTTTTCTAACCCACCGACGCGGTGTTGCAACCCTTTTATACCCGGAATTGCCCAGGGGCGTACATGGTTTTCATCGCGTTTATAGGGCATAAATACTTCATTCTCCTCTAATTCTTTTTTAAAATGGGGTTGGATGGGTGGGATATCTTCAGAATTCGGAAAAAGCCAGGGTTCGGCACCATTGGCAATATACCCATCACTTAACAAAATAACCGGAGTCATGTATTCAATAGCAATTCTGCAGGCTTCAATGGCTACATAAAAGCAATCTGATGGAGATTTTGCGGCTAAAACAGGCATCGGACATTCACCATTCCTGCCATACAGTGCTTGAAGTAAATCCGCCTGTTCAGTTTTGGTAGGCAATCCCGTCGAAGGTCCTCCGCGTTGGATATTACAAATAACCAAAGGCAATTCGAGCATAACTGCCAGGCCCATTCCTTCTGCTTTCAGGGCCATACCGGGTCCTGAAGTGCCTGTAACAGCTAAACTGCCACCATAAGCCGCCCCGATTGCTGAACAAATCGCTGCTATCTCATCTTCGGCCTGAAACGTAGTTACTCCGTAATGCTTATATTGTGCCAGCCCGTGCAAAATGTCGGATGCCGGAGTTATTGGATAAGATCCATAAAACATTGTTAAATTTGCTTTGCGTGCAGCTGTAATCAATCCGATAACCAAAGCCTGATTGCCCATAATACTCCGGTATCGGCCGGATGCCATCGGGGCGGCTTTTATTTCATAACGAGAAGTAAAAGTTTCGGTCGTATCGCCAAAATAATACCCTGCTTTCAGCGCACGAAGATTAGCCTCTAAAATATCAGGTTGTTTTTTAAACTTGTTCTCTAAAAAAAAGAGGGTGCTATCCATCGTTCGGTTATACATCCAATACAAAAATCCTAAAACAAACATGTTTTTAGAACGGTCTTTTTCTTTGGTGCCAAGTTGCAAATCTTTCAGACAATCTCTTGTCAGCTTGGTTATGTCCATTTGAATAATCCGGTATTCGTTCAGGCTGTTATCTTCCAAAGGATTGGTTGCGCTTTTGGCAAGTCTTTGATTTTTGGAGTCAAAACCTGCAATATCGGCAATGATGATGCCTCCCTTTTTTAACGTGCTGAGGTTAGCTTTTAATGCTGCAACATTCATGGCAACCAACACATCGCATGTGTCTCCGGGTGTAAAAATCAATTTGCTTCCAAAATGCAACTGATACCCCGAAACACCGGGCAATGTGCCTTGGGGTGCACGGATTTCAGCAGGAAAATCGGGAAAAGTAGCAAGGTCGCTTCCGGTTAATGCCGTATTGGTCGTAAATTCAGTTCCGGTTAACTGCATTCCGTCTCCGGAATCGCCCGCAAACTTAATGGTTACTTCCAGCAATTGCTCAGTGTTTATATTTGCCATGTTTTAAAAAGGGAATAAAAAGGATAAACAACTAATTTTAACATCCAACCAACTGCCCTTTAATTTAATTGCGCAGGAACGTCAATTTCTATCTGTTTTGCGCATAAAGGAATCTTCTGTTTGGAAAGCAGGCAAAGTTAATCAATATGAGGAAATTAGTCGGAATTTTGCAGGAATTGATTTGAGAAACCAATTTGTCTCAAGTAACACCTTCGCTTGATACAGACAAAAAAATGTCATTGCAAAGTAAAAGAGTATAAAAAGAACAAAATAATATCTAACAATCTTATTTATTGATTACTTTTACGACTTGTAAATCAACTTATTTAAGCATACAATTTCACTGTTATTTTTGCTTAAAAGGTGTTTTTTTCTATTAAACTTAAAATAGTTCTTCGCCAAAGTTTTTTGAATTTGGCAAACGATATTTAATATGCAATACTTTAACAAATTTTATCTAACCACACTTGCTATTCTTTTTATTTCTTTTTCCACTGTCAAAGGACAAGAAATTGGTCAGGAAATGCCCGATTTCCAACTTTTTGGTATGGAAGGTGATTTGATCAGATTAAGCAATATGAAAGATAAATATGTTTTAGTGAATTTCGCTCAACCTAATTGCCCTGAGTATATCACCGTACATCCACAACTAATCGCATTAGAAAGGAAATATAGTTCAAAAGAATTTACTAATGCAAATGGGTTTGAAGTAATCAATATTTCGCTCGAAAATGATGATAATGTTGTGCGACAAGCGATTTCCAAATATGGAGGGGGTGTTCGGTATGAAACGATGTTGCCTCAGATGTATGAAGCAAAAGTTGTGAAAGACTATGGCGTTACTGCTCCAATTACCCGATTTCTCTTGGGCCCCGGCAATCGTTTTCTTGGAAAGAATTTGTCCTTCTCTGATATTGACCAGTTGTTAGAAAGCAATCAAATGGTTGAAGAAATGTTTTATCGCGTTTTTCTGGCTATTTTCCCCATCAATTCAGAAATCTTTCACCAATACACTCATATATCCCATTTGGGTCAAATCTATAAAGAAAAAAATAACACCACCACCATTGCTTCTTATTTAGGCACCTATTACAACTATGATGATGCGCTTTATGCACGGGATCATGCAATTGAGCCGGTTACCATCAAGCACAAATTGTTACCTATAGAAATAATCTGATTGATCCTGAATTGGCAGTTCAGGACAGGAATGACTATGAAAATAATCCTTCCTATTATACCAGCAGAAGCATTGATGAATTGCCGTTTACACCCGCTCCTGCACATTCAGATTTGCGTCAGCCTCAACAGCCTGTTCCAAGTACAAATCCCCCCGTTTTTGTTCCTCCCAAAAGCTATAAAGAAGCTAATCCAAATTGGCAAAAAAATGATCCGGCTACTCCTGACAAACAAATGCCCTCTTCCCTACCCTCCAATTCAGAGAATGCTGGCCAAAAAATCATTTTCAAACCACCACCCGCCGATAATAACAACAATTGGCAAAATACTACGCCAACAAATAATACAGCAATAGATAATCAGGCCCTTATTCAAGAAACCATTCGCAAAAATGAAATCGCCGGATTAGAAGAACAGTTAAAAAAAATAGAAGAGCGGATGGATAAATTAAATGCAGAATTGCTGCAACTGTTGGAAGAAAGCCGATTCATCAGAGAAGAATTAAACAGAAAAAAAGCAGGGTACTAATCTTGTTGCTTTTATTCTTTTGTTGATAAATCTGGTAAGCAGTAATTGATGACTTGATTAAGCATTTTAACTACAAGCGTCTTGGGCAATGAAGGAAACCCTTTGTGTTTTTCCCTGCAATATTGCGCTGCCAGTTTTGTAGTCAAGGGAATATGAACAAACAAAGCTTTGCAATATTGTTGTTCTTCGCACCATGATAAAGATTGGTAATAGACCATATTGCACAAATAGGAGCCTGCATGGTTTGACTGCATCACCGGAATATTTTTCGACAAAAGATGTCGGACTATATTCTCAACCGGCAAATTGCTGAAATAGGCTATGGGCCCGTTAGGGTGGAGACTAAAATGAAGGGCTTCATTATACCGGTCAAATCCAAGATTGAGCGCTGTTTTTTCAACTTGTATAACCGGTGATTCGGCAGATAATCCCAAGTTAATGATAAAATGAGGCATTACAGAATTTAACACTTCGTGATACTGCTGAGATGTGGCTTTAAAATCAACTTCTAAAACAGATTTATACAGAATAACATCCCTATTAAAGGTTTCAAATTCCTGTATTATAGTTTGCGTGGGATTTTCTTTAAACTCGCCAAATGCATTGAAGCCGGTCAGTAATACCCTATACATCGTTAGGTTTATTTGGTTAAACTATACCCTGCATAAATACCCAGTAAACAACCAACCAAACTTAACCCCACATTAAGAAATGCGTAAATAGGTTGTCCTGTTTTAAGAAAATAAAACGTTTCGAAACTAAACGTAGAAAAAGTACTGAACCCTCCACAAAAGCCTATTCCAAAAAAAATGCGGAATGAAGGAGGTATATTTGTGCGGTTGCTTACCCATCCGATTAAAGCTCCGAAAGCAAGGCTGCTCAATATATTGGCGGTAATAGTTCCAAGTGGTAAAATTGTTGCACTTACTGTGTTATACTTAGAAAGCCCTAATCGTAACATACTGCCCAATCCCCCACCCAAAAAAACCAATAAATAATCAGTCATCTTTTGATTTAATTTTCTGCTGCCTGCTTCAGGATAAGATAATCTATTCTTTAAGTTTTTTAAGATGCCGTGCTTTGCCGATGCGATATGAAATTTGTATTCCAATAAAAAGGACTACTAAATAGATAACTGCGATTACAGGAAGGTGGTAGGGTTTATTAACAAAGTTTTGTGTCAAAAAACAGGCGGCAACGACCGAAAACAGGGCAAAAATTGCAAAAATTAGTGCTACTGATTTATCAGAAAACCCGCAATAAGCCAAATGATGCGTGGTGTGGTCCCGACCGCCAACAAAAGGCGACTGTTTTCTGGCAAGACGGTAAATAAACACGGTTGTTGTGTCAATAATAGGTAAGGCAAAGACAATTGCCGGAAGGATAAATTGTGGAAAATATAAGGAAGAACTATCTTCTGATTTGAATTGCCAGGTTAGCACAATTCCGGCAAAAGCTAATAAAGCACCGAGAAACTGACTGCCCGAATCGCCCATAAACATTTTAGAAGGATGCCAGTTAAAATATAAAAACCCAAGCAAAGCAGACATAGCACCCACAAAAATGATGGTATAGAAATCTGTAAATCCCCCGGTCAGGTACATGATTGTAATAAAACAAGCCAGAATTCCCAACGAAACAATCGTGGCAATTCCATCCATATTGTCAATCATGTTGATGGCATTCATTATCCCAACCACCCAAAATATGGTAAATGCTACATTCAGAATATAACTATCGGCAATAGAAATATAAACCCCCATGCTAATCATAAGCAAGGCGCAAACAATTTGTCCCACGAATTTAAAAGCAGGTAACATGTGAAAAGAATCGTCCACCAAACCTATAATGAAACCCATCGAAACACTGCTTAACAAAGCAAATAGTTCGCGAGGTGGCAGTTCTGTATTTTTAAAGGGAAGTAAATAATAAGAACTTACAGATAGGAGAAAGACGATAAACATTGAGAACCCACCTATAATAGGTTTGGTATTAGCCGCCCATCGAACTAAATTATCGTGACCATTTGCGTTTTTATTATGATGGCCGATATTTTTGATTGAGCGCAAAAAAAGGTAGTTGACGATGACTGCGAATGCAGTTGCGATTATGCCAAATGCAGCATATACTATTAAAGGAAGGCTAGAAATTTCTGACTGCATGATGCTTCTCGGCCCAACTGCATGGGTTATAACTTTTTAAATCGGGTGAAAACCATTCTTTCCAGCACTTACTTTTGTGCAAAGTTACTTACCATAGAAACTGCTGCCAATTTCTTGGCATTTGCGATAGCAGGTGTTAGATGGATAGGCTGTGGTAATGGTTGAACCTGTGGTTTTAACTTGGCGGGAGCTTTTTGGGTCAGTAGATTTTGATAAAGTTGATCTACGTCATTAACCAATCTGGAATAGTGATATTTTTTGTTGACAAAATAATGCCCGTTTTTACCTAACTTGAATCTCAGGGATTCATTTTCGACCAACTTCAGCAATTGCTGTGTAAACTGTGGTCTGTTATTGCTGGGAGAAATCAGCGCAGTTTTACCCGGCAAAACCACATCACAAACACCACCTACATTTGTACTTACGATTGGCTTGTTGGCTGCTTGTGCTTCTATCAGACTAACAGGAGTTCCTTCGTTCAATGAACTCAGGGCTACAATATCAATACCGGCATACACCTCATCAACATTTTTTATCCAGGAGGTAAAAGTTAGCGGGGTTTGTTGTTGGTTGTTGAAATTTGGTGTTGAGAAGGGAATTTCTAACTCTCGGGCCAATTGAATAAGATGGTGGTATTCTTCGCCATTTCCCACGATAAAAGCTCTTATTTTTTGCGAAGATTGGGCAAGTATTTCTTTTAAACTCCTTAAAAACAATCCGTGATTTTTTATTTGAACTAACCGCCCGATGATTCCAATTGCTATCTCGTCTTCTGCAATCTGGTACTTGGTTCTGAAATTATCGCGTTTTTCGGTTTGGTTAGTTTGAAAACGATTCAAATCAAAACCTAATGGTATTACTTCGATTTCATTATCAGAACAAATATTATAGGTTTGACTAAGTTCATTTTTTTGTGATGGGCTGATGGCTATGATTTTAGAACTGTTTTTGGCTAACCAACGCTCGATCTCGATATAAAAACGAGTTTTTAGAGCCCCGAAATAAGAATGAAAAACATGTCCGTGAAAAGTATGAACCACCACAGGAACTCCGCAATCAATCGCAGCAAGGCGACCTAATGCTCCTGCTTTGGCCGCATGTGTATGTACAATATCCGGCTTAAACTGACGGATGATTTTTTTGAGTTGTCTGTATGCCGGTAAATCGCGAAGCGGATTTATTGAACGAAACATATCAGAAATATAGACCGGCTCTATACCTAAGTCATTTAAAATAAACTCAGAACTTTCTTCTACATCTTCTTTCATACCTGCCACCAACATCGTTTCATATTCAGGCGCAAGGTGTTTTGTTAACAGTGCCGCATTAAATGTAGGGCCTCCTAAATTCAACCTGTTTATTATTCGTAGAACTCTCGGCATGTAGTTGATTTTTATCTTTTTCTAAGTCTCTTCTACTTGTTTTAGCGGCAAATAGCAATTGCCATCGAAAAGTCTTTATTCAACAAACAAATGTACGTAAAACAATCAATTTCGTATCTATTGTTTAAAAAAAATATCGTTAGACCTCTGATTTGTTTTTCTTAAAAAACCATTCTTTCCATAAAAACATAATGCTTTAATGCTTTAAAAACAAGGATTTAAATCAAAGAAGCAGATTTATTTTTAAATTTTTAAGTCGTAAATAATGTTGTGGACTACTAATTTTTTTTATCAGATTTTTGTCCTGAATACCGCCTCAGCAAATTTAAAAGAGCTATAGCTCCTAAAGTTTGATTTCCTCGTTTTGACTATCAAAAAAACTATATTCGGTCAGAGAGTACTGCGTATTTAATATCACGGATACCCATTTTTTATGTTTCCAAAACCATTTCCATTGTCGTGAAATGATGCCCTTTTTTATATAGGCTTCTACAAACGGGTGAACGGACAGTTTCAACTGCTGATAATCTAATTCATTCAATAAATAACTCAGATTATTTTCTATTTCATCTATCAGAAGTATGGTTGCTTTGACTCTTCCTGTTCCCCGACAAGTAGGGCAAACTTCGGCTGTTGCAATTTGTAATTCGGGTCTTACCCGTTCACGCGTGATTTGCATGATGCCAAACTGGCTTAGGGGTAAAATAGTATGCCTTGCCCGATCGGCTTGCATCGCTTCTTCCATTCGCCGCTGCAAAATCTTTTTACTTTCAGACGATTTCTGGTCTATAAAATCAATAATGATGATGCCGCCTAAATCTCTGAGCCTCAATTGCCGGGCAATTTCTGTAACCGCTTCTAAGTTAACCGCCAATGCGTTTGAATCCTGATTGCTGTTTGATGACATTTTGTGCCCGCTATTCACGTCAATCACATGGAGTGCTTCAGTGTGTTCAACCACTAAATAGGCACCGCTCGGCAAGTTAACATTTTTGCCAAAAGCAGATTTAATCTGTTTGGTTACTTTGTAGTAATCAAACACCGGTGTTTTACCACTATAATACGATACTATTTTTTCCGCGCCGGGTTCAATTTCGCTGACAAAACTGCTCACTTCGGCAGCAACTGACTTATCATTTACCACAACTCGCGAAAACGTCGGATTGAGTAAGTCGCGCAAAATTCCGGAAGCCTTATTGACCTCACTCATTATTTTTTGAGGAGGATTGGCCGACCTAAGCTCCTGATAGAGTAGTTGCCACTTGGATAACAAGGATTCTATATCTTCATGAAGTTCTGCTACCTTTCTGTTTTCAGCTGCGGTACGGACGATAAGTCCGAAATTTTGAGGTTTAATACTTTCAGCCAACCGCTGCAATCTTAACCGCTCTTCAGGTTGTTTGATTTTGCGGGAAACAGATACATTATTATTGAAAGGGTTTAAGACCATAAACCTTCCGGCAAGCGTAATTTCGCAACTTAACCTTGGCCCTTTTGTTGAAATGGATTCTTTCAGCACCTGAACCAACAGCAAATCCCGCTTGGTAAGTACATCCGATATTTTACCCGTTTTTAAGATTTCAGGCTCAACTTCAAAATTACTTAAAAGATGAGAATTGTGTTTTCCACTGATGACCTGTTCTGCATATTTTTTTACCGACAACATTTGAGGGCTTAGATCAGAATAATGCAAAAAGGCATCTTTTCCAAAGCCTATGTCAACGAATGCAGCATTTAATCCGGCTACGGTTTTCTTAATTCGGGCCACAAAAATATCGCCTACACCAAACTGATTGTCGTATTTCTCCTGATGTAGTTCGACTAAACGGTCATCCTCTAACAGGGCTATTTCTATCCCGGAAGAAGTAACATCTAAAATCAAATCCTTATTCAAAGTGTAACGGTTTTCTTCATACGCGGAAATGATTGAGGTATTGATTGGTTGCTTAGTCATCACTTTTGCCGGATCGGTTAAATTAGCTTATGGAATAGCTGCTAATTTCAGGCCAAGTTTTACAGGTTTTGCTCAACTTTGCTCAATCCCCTGCAAATTTAAGGAAATGCCGCTAAAAATGTCTTTGTAAAATTGAAACAAATAACCGGCCTGTTTGAAATACTGTTTTTAAACAGAAAAATTATCCCTTAAAGGCAGCGCAATTTTTAGCACAACACTATTATGATGCTATTACGAATTTGCTTTTACAACAGAATTGGAAAAACCGCATGAAAGTCAGGATAATTGCAGGCAATCACTAACGAAAGCAAAAACATCCAAAAAAAGAAACTTTTGTCTGCTGCATCAAAGAATACAACAGACAAAAGTATCAATATTTTAACCTTATGTTTGCCAGAAATATTTAGCCAATTCTAAAAGAAATGCCAAAAGCAGGCTAATTATGAAAACCTATTTCTTTTTTTTGTGCCTGTTTTTTCGGAGACGTTTTTTGCGTTTGTGCGTGGCTATTTTATGTCTTTTTCTTTTTTTTCCGCAAGGCATATTTGCTTGATATTTAATTGTTTACAATTGTTGAATATATTTATCCAGTTCGGCGGCAAAGTTAGGGTTTTTTATCAGTTTTTTACAATTTTCAAATGCTTCCTTCGCTTTTTCTTTTTGCCCCAAAGCCGCATAAGACTCCCCTAAATAATAATAGGCTTCTGCATTGCTTGGGTCTTTCCTGATTATTGTCTGAAATCTCAATACTGCTTTATCAAATTGCCCGGAGACAATTGACATTCGGCCCAACGATAAATTGGCAGGAATATGGGTAGAATCTACATTCGTAACTCCTCGAAGGAGCATAACTCCTGCCATTACCATTTGAGGGTTATCAGAATATGCATCAAAATAGCAATTAGCGATATTTACTTTTATTTCTAATTGAGAAGTGTCAAATTTTAAAGTCTTTTGATAGGCATCAATTGCATTTTCGATTAAAAACAACCTCATTGTTGAATCACCGGCTAACTGAAAAGCATCCGCCAGTTTGTCTGCCGCTTCCTTCCAATTTGATTGCGTTGAATCAGAACGTGCTATCTGACGATAATAGTTTGCTCCTAATTCAAGGTACCCTTCTTTTTCCCATAAACGGGCAATTTGTTTGAGCGTTTGAATTTGTTTAGCTGTATCCTCGCTTTGCTGAAATTGTTGTTCCCAATATGTAATACTGTCTGCAGTTGTTGGATTAATTTTAGCCTTAAGCCTTTCGGACAAGGCTGATATATCAATTTGTGTTTTTAACAACTCTTTATCGTCATTCATTTTCGGCATAACCATACCGGATGTCATTTGATCTGAAACAGGCGAATCTAATGATCTCCGTTGTCCAAAAATGTATAAAAGGGCAACCAAGGCAATACAAGCCAATACCAATGCCAATTGTGATTTTGTAAATGTCATTTTGTACGTAAGCAAGTGAAAAGGAATAATGCCTGCGCAGTATAGGTCGGTGCGTAAGCTAAATCAGATAATAATTAAAGGAGGTGGAAAATTATAAAAATTCTATTTGCGTTTTGTTCCTCTGTTAACAGCCTCGTTTAAGGCTTTCGATGGCTTGAATGTCGCAACATTGGCTTCAGGTATTTCAACAGCCTCGTTTTTTCGGATATTGCGGCCAATTTTTCTGGCTCTTTTCTTCACTGTAAAACTGCCAAAGCCTCTGATACTGATTGTTTCTCCATCAGACAGAACATCTTTGATTTCTTTAAAAAAAGCCTCCAATGTAACCAACACATCAATTTTATCAATTCCGGTTTTTTGAGCTATTTTGGCAACAACATCTAATTTTCTCATACCTGTCAAACTATAAAATCTTACAATGATTGTATTTGATCAACTAAACGACTTAACGATTAAACAATGCAGGAACCCGAATTCTTTCTAAACACGGCAAAGTTAGCAGAATTTTATTGGGAGAATACTGATAAATGTGAGTTATAGAATTGTGATGTGCTATACTGCCTAATAAACCGGCATTGTATAGTGAAATTAGATAAATGAGGCGGTGCAACAAAACTTTTTTTCACCCAACTAATAATCCAATTCCCTTCAAAGAAGCGAATCCTTATTCTTCTTCCCGAAAATAAATTTTGTAAAAACTCATTTGTTTGTCTTCGTCATAGCCTCTTTCAATATATTTTTCTGTTGTTTCGGAATGTAGTCTGATATCAATATTTGTATCTAATTTTATTAGACTGCGAAATTTACGTTTCATGATTTTAACCATAGGCTGAGATATAACAAAATCATTGCCGGCCAAGAGGTTATTTTCGGATTCGTATCGCTGCTTATACTCCCTGAACCGTTGAGCATGCTCGGGTTTATCTTCAAAAATCTGATCGGCAAAATCAGACACATCAAAAAGTTCATGGTCAGAAAAATATTGCAACGATTTGTTCATAAACAAAACCTGTTCGCTTTTGCCCTGCTCAGTACCAAAGGTGTCTTCACCAAATTCATTGCACATACTTAGGTACAGCTCTGTTGCCAACCCATTGTCTTCGACCCTGATAATATTTAGAAAATCGTTTTTCCAGTAACGGGCTTCACTATCACTTTTGCTTAGTTTGTCAATAATTATAACACGATAACCATCATTTTGAAAAGTATTAAAAATCATGCAGCCTTTGTCTAACCTTTTCAGGTTAATCCCTTTTTCAATATGCAATAAGATGGAGTTTTCTTTTTCATCTGTTTTGAAAAAAGTGTCCTTTTCTTCCGATTTAAAAATGCCTATAGCATCGGTTAGTTCATCTTCAATCATGCAATCAGAAAAATAGGCGACGAACAATTCACCACCTTTGATTTGAGGGTGAATAGATTGATTGTACAGGTGTTTGGCGATATTAATTGATTCGTCTAAAAACTCACCATTTTTTTCAAAAATATGGCGGCAAAACGCGAAAAGTTCATTAAGATTAAGGTTTGAGTTGTGGGTAAACTTGTAATAATCGTTATACCTGGTAAATGGTGGAAGAAAGTAATCTAATAATGTATTTCGCAAATGTTCGTCTGAAAGCGGATATGTTTCTGCTGCGCTCAACACACCTTCACTGCGGAGCTTGTTCCCCACCCGGTGTATTGCTAATTTTTTAAAAGTTAGTTGCGCAAAATCAGGCATATAGCAGACTTATTTTTTAGGTGATTGGAGGTGCAAAGATATCATAAGTTTGATAAGTTCGGCCTAAACCTTATCAGAGTTTTACGGAGGCATTAAATATAGCTTAAAAAATCGTGCCACATAGTTTAAAAATCAGGTAAAGTTTTTAATTTTGCGCCACATTTGAACGTTTTTTTTGAAATGCCTGTTTTTTTTAGTTATCGGGGGGATTAGCTCAGCTGGCTAGAGCGCTTGCATGGCATGCAAGAGGTCATCGGTTCGACTCCGATATTCTCCACTACTTCACGCAAACCCTTACTCTGTAAGGGTTTTTTTATTTCTTGCAATTTAAAGTTATACTTCAGCATTGTATTTTTTCTAAACTTTTTAAAGAAGTTTTCTTTCAGCAAATTTGGGGGTTGGTGAAGTTACCGGGTTTCGAAAATGGCAGCAATTGTTATTAGGAACTGAAGATTAACCGGCTTATGTAACATTGTTTACAAAGCCTTGTAAGCTGTATTTGTAATTTTGTACAACTATTAAAGTCAAATAAAATGTACAAAAAACTTTTAACGCTTACCTGCTTGCTGATCTTTCATGTTTTCATCTACGCCCAATCAATTCCCTTTGAAATACATATCGAACCTATCGCTGTTTCGGGCTTGGGCGGACTTCAATCTTATGCATTCGGACAGCACAATGGTAAATGGTTAATTATTGGCGGAAGACTTGATGGGTTACACCGAAGACAACCCTTTGCTGCCTTTGATATTGCCGGCAACAACAATCAATTGATTGTAGTTGACCCCACAACTCTGCAAAAGTGGTCTGCACCATTAACTTCTCTTTCCACCGATTTGAAAGAGCAGCTTAGTTCTACCAATATGGAATTCTACCAAAATGAAAACTATTTATATGTAGTTGGCGGATATGGGTATCATGCAGCTTCGGCTTCTAAAAAAACATTTGACTTTATCACAGCTATAGATGTTCCGGCTGTAATCAATTCAATAATTACAGGTGCGTCTCTGACACCTTATTTCAGACAAATCACTGACCCTCAGTTTGCAGTAACGGGAGGGCATTTAAAAAAAATAAATAACACGTTTTATCTTGTGGGAGGGCATAGGTTTGATGGTGACTATCATCCGATGGGGAATTCATCTTTTACTCAGGTCTATACTAATGCTATCCGAAAGTTTAATTTGACAGACAACGGCACTCAAATCATAGTAACTCATTTGCCTGAAATTACCGATGCCGTAAATCTTCATAGAAGAGATTTCAATGTTATACCGCAAATAATGCCAAACGGCTCAGAAGGCTTAACCGCCTTTTCAGGTGTATTTCAACCTACTGTTAATTTGCCCTTTTTGAATTGTGTAAATATTGACAGCACTGCTTACGAAGTTAATAATACTTTTGAGCAACACTACAACCATTATCACTGTGCGGTGTTGCCGCTTTTTTCAATTCTAAACAATCAAATGTATAATGTATTTTTCGGAGGTATCGCTCAATTTTATGTCAACTCCGGGGTTCTGATACAAGACGATAATGTTCCGTTTGTTAACACCATAGCCTGTGTAATACGGGATGAAAACGGCATCATGACTGAGTATAAATTACCGGCAGAAATGCCAGCCTATTTGGGTGCCGGTGCAGAGTTTATCCCTTTAGTTTCAGCGCCTCACTATGATAATCATGTTATTAATCTGGATAATCTTTCAAATGATACTACTTTAATAGGTTATATTTATGGGGGTATCAGTAGTACTGCTCCTAATATTTTTTTCACCAATACAGGAAGCCAAAGCAGTGCCAGCAGTCAGATTTATAAAGTATTTGTAATTAAAAATACTACAGTAGGATTTCACGAACTGAATGGAAATAGTATCAGTACTTTAAATCTTCAAGTCTTTCCAAATCCTAATGATGGCAACTTTGAAATTCAATTTTATTTAGATAAAGTTGTGGACATAAAGTTGTTGGTTTATAGTAATGACGGCAGAAAGATTGATGAAACTAAACTAACAAACCTGAAAACAGGGGTCAATTCGTATCAGTTCAAATTAAAAAACTCAGACTTAAATGGAGTATTATTGTTAACTATAGATACCCCTACCGAGCGTACTACTCAAAAAATAGTAATTAAGCAATAAACACTCATTCGCTTTACATATTCACTTTAGTCTAAAATAATAACGCAGTAAGTTACAAACACAAGCCTCTGCATAATTACTGTGCGGCCAATATAAATTTGTTTTTCGTACAATGCCATCATTGGGGAAGCTGAGTTACTTGAAATGCTTTTTCAATATAGTCCGTAACAAGAATCGGAACTAACAGTTAATGACTGTTGGAAACCCAACTATTTTTAAACCACTACCTTACAAATTGCGCTATACTGTTAACATCCTCCCGGATTGTTTGGACTTTTTTGATTTTACAACCTGTATTATTGAGAACCAATAAAAACCTTCCTGATCTAATCAGTTATAATATAAACTATATGGTTCTTGGGTCGAAAGAGCCCTTTTCTTTTTCTTCTGCTATGACAGCGAACACTTTTTCAGGTTGGAAACTGACCGTTTCCAGGTGGAAATGAAACGTTTCAGGGTGGAAATTGACCGTCTCCAGGTGGAATTTGACCGTTAGAAATTTTTGAATTTCATATCAGACCTCTTAACAGATGTAACATAGTGCTTTTGCCGGAGCTTATCCGGAATTCTTTTTTACTGAAACCGAGAGGTCGGAATAAAAACGGTAAAAAGCGAATATCAAACAGGCGGATTACTAAACATGCCCAGTATTCTCGGCAAACCGGTTATCTTACAATCAGTTTACTTGTAGCTGTTTTTTGATGGTCTGCAATTAAACGGACGAAATACAAGCCTGTATCCAAATCGCTTATATTTATTGGGAATTCGGCTGTTTGTTTCAGTTCGGACTTTGACACGGTATTTCCCAATATATCAGAAATCTGAATTTCTATTTGACTGTAAATCTTGTTCATTTTTACATTAGCAATTGTTTGTGCAGGATTGGGGTGCAGGATAAACAAACCGGAGTCGTATTGCAAATCTTGAACATTGCTCTCGATTTCACAGGAATAAATTTTGATATGATCTATCAGCCAACCCTCTCGGTTGTTTTGGAGGCTGTCGCTGATAAAATTAAACCGCAAAATAGCAGTATCTGCAATCGAAGAGCGACTATTACCGACTCCAAGTACATACCATGCAAAAGCAGTATGCACCAACCCCTCCGACCTGCCCGAAAAACCATATTCACCGTTGTATAACACATCTTCTGTCGAATAAATATTTTTTGATTCCCAAGGTGGGCCTAAACCCGATTCCAATTCATTGGAAAAATCTCCGATTATATTTTTCCATGTTTCTCCTTTGTCAAAAGAGACAGTAATGTATCCACCATCCTGTAAAGTATCTGTATCGAATTGATGGTACATTTCGACAAAAATACTACTCGGGTAGCCACAAATATTGAAACCCCCAATATACAAGTCAAAATAAGAATGGTTGTTGATTGGATAGGGATTTAATGAATCAGTTACGATTGCATGATTGCCCGAAAATGTATTGTTGAGCAATACCTTGGAGGGTGTGCCTACTTGCCAGATATTATCAGAAACTGCTACAGTATCCAAACTCAGATAAGGTTCGGGGGTTTCAAAATCTACTAAAAAGTTGCACTCATCTGCAAATTGAAGAGAACATAGATTAGGCGGCCAGTCTTGTGCAAAGATCATTTGACTGGTTAAAAGGAACACAAACAGTACTTTTGTCAGTTTCATAGTGGTTTAATGAAAGAGTGAAGAATTACGGATGAGCATCCGGATACAGATTAAACGAAATCAAATTACTATGCGTTGGCTCTGTTAAAAAATTAACTCGTGGATATAAATCAGTTTTATGTGAAAACATAAATAGGTGTTTATCAGGAAACGTCCGTATCGAAAAAATTAATTCTTGTTTTCGTCAAATACTCCAAACAAATCGGGCAAAACTGTAAAAGCCTAATAAAACCGTTAAATTTGCATCCCGTATTTATTCGCAGAATAACAGAAATGGTCGGACTTATTTGTACTTCGATTAGATTGAAATTGCGATTTTCAATAGCGACTATCAATATTGAAATCTATACTGACAAACAACACGGGTCAAATATCGCTTACTTTTCACCAATGTGATGTTCAGGTAGGTTAAAACGTTATTATGAAGACAAAAATGCTGATTATTATTGCCGGAATATTGTTGATGTATTGGATAGCTTGTAAGCCTGTAGGCATCATCCAACTCTACCGATACGAACTGGCCGACAACCTGAAAGACTCTACGCTTTATGTTCTTTTGGAAGACAACAGCGCTAATATTCAATTACTACAAAAATACAACAAACCAAAAGAAGCCGATAAGCTCGCCAAAGAAGACAGCCTGAACAATGCCAACATCAAACTAGCATTTGATAATAACTACAGGTTCTCTGATTTCGCTTTTGTAAATAAAGAGCTGAGAAGCGTTTCACCGACAAAAACTTATGCTTTCTTTTCAATCGAAAGAGGCATTTCAAGCAATGAAACCATCATTAACGATTTTCTCATAAGGTTAACCATCATTAACTCTACCCGCACCTTAACCTTTGAAACTTCAGGGGCTATGACCCAACAAGCTATTGTCTTTTTAGTAAAACAAGCGAACGAAAAACTGCAGGACCTATACGAACTTGCCCAAAAACATAAAACAGTGAAGTAGTATTCACAATTGATCATTTTGCCACAAATTGTCTTTACTCTTTTTAACAATCTATAGTTTTCAAGTTACCTTTAGGTCGTTTTTTTGTTTTTCAAACCTTTTAAATGTTAAACTATGAATCAAAATGCAATAGGATGGGTCGAAATTCCGGTTACCGATATGGAAAGAGCGGTCAAATTTTATGAAACCGTTTTCGGTTTTACTTTAGGGCGACATCCAATGGGAGAGTTAGACATGTCCTGGTTTCCATGGGTAGAAAATGGAACGGGTTCTCCAGGAAGCCTTGTTTGCCATAAAGACTTTTACACCCCTTCGGCTAATGGAACCTTGGTTTATTTCACCTCGAGAGCAGGAGACCTGAATGTCGAACTTTCGAGGGTAGAGGCAGCAGGAGGTTCCATAGTAGTACCCCGCACTCATATTGCCGAAGATTATGGGTATATGGCGGTAATCATGGATACCGAAGGCAATCGCATTGCTTTACATTCGAGGGTGTAAACTACTTCGGTATCCAAAAAGAATGTAAGTAGCTGACTAATCTTTAAAAAGACATTTTCTGATGTCTTATAAGGATTGTAAATTCATTTTAGTCCAATCCAATTGTGTTGTTCACCCCGAAAATTTGGCGTTTTGGGATAAATCCAATGCCGTAGGCATATAATATTGGTAGAACTGCCAAACCAAGGAATCTCAATGCCGTAGGCATGTAATTTACATGGAACAAATTTTTTTACAGCCTTTGTTACATTACGAAATGATGATGACGGTTTTCTTTCGTTGCTACCAATATATTATCCCTTCGGGATAAGGATAATAAGATTGCTACAGTTCCCAAAAATATCAATTGCCATTCTCTTGAATGGACTATTTTAATATTACAATCCGTATGAATATTCGCTGCGAATGATAAATTAAACCAATTTGCGAAAAATATGGGGTAATGGGGCTAATTCAATATTTTACACTTTTCAAAATGTTAATAGAGAAGGTAAACTTTAAAAATCCACAGAATAGTATTGAAAAATCTTTTGGTAAAAGGCATTTCTGTAAGTAATGATGACAATTTGGTAATATAATGAAAGGAAACAGGTAGAATAAAAGCAATTTTGGCAATTTTAATTGACTTGAAATGGAATAAAATTGACTTTCCGGGCATTTTTGAAATTGGTTTTAATCCGTTTCTTACTTCATTTATAGTTTTTGAAAAAAGAAACAATCTATTTCTTGTTTCTTTTTTATTGAATGAAGTAAGAAATGAACCGTTTCTTGTTTCCATGCTAACTTTTAAAGTAAGAAATGAACCGTTTCATATTTCAATGCTAATTTTTAAAATAAGAAATGAACCGTTTCTTGTTTCATTTCAAAAAATTGAAGTTGGAAATGAACCGTTTCTTATTTCATTTTCTTTTTTTAAAACAAGAAATCAGCCATTTCTGATTCCATTTTTCAAGAAGAAACAGATTTTAAATCCTTTACCTGAAACTAATTTTTTTAATTATGAAACAGGACTAAGCCAAAAAGGGAAAAAGATTATGAATTTCACTTTCTGAGGTTCTATAAACGCACTTTTTTAAGTACGCAAATAGAAGCGAATTGGTTTTGGTAAATTTAAAGCCCACCAATTCAACTTTAGTTATTTGCGCGATGTATTAAAATGTCGCTCTTCTGCAATATCTTTCAAAAAACATATAGCGGGTTTTCTATTCAATATTGTTTAGGTCGCACAAGTTAATCGGTTTATACCAAAGAGAAAATTTGGACGAACTTTCATTGGGTTTATGATAAGTTATAAGGATTGTAAATTCATTTTAGTCCAATCCAATTGTGCTGTTCACCCCGAAAATTTGGCGTTTTGGGACAAATCCAATGCCGTAGGCATATAATATTGGTAGAACTGCCAAACCAAGGGATCTCAATGCCGTAGGCATGTAATATACATGGAACAAATTTTTTTACAGCCTTTGTTACATTCCTACGGAATGATGATGACGGGTTTTTTTTTCGTTGCTACCAATATATTATCCCTACGGGATAAGGATAATAAGATTGCTACAGTTCCCAAAAATATCAATTGCCATTCTCTTGAATGGACTATTTTAATATTACAATCCGTATTAAGACTATAGGGTTTTCAGGTATTCCAATAGGGCGGTTCTTTCCTGAGTGGTCAGTTTGTCGCCAAAAGTATGCCCTCCATTGCCATATCCTTCAAGGGTGGTGTTATAGGTTTGTGAGTTTCCGGCAGTTTCGACGGTATAATTCCATCCTAATTTTTCGTAATTATAATCGCTGTTGTCAAAGGTGCGTTTCCAATAAGCAGGGCGGTTTGCGCTGTTCAGCACATCTTCTACTGTTGGGACCGAACCATTGTGAAAATACGGAGCGGTTGCCCAGATACCATCCAAAGGTGGGGCCATATATCCAAGTTTTGGCACTAACTGCGCACTATATGGGTCTTCTGTAAACCAGCTTTCAGTATGCCAGTTCACATAGCTTGATGCTTCTGCATAATAACCCTCTGCCAAAAGCGGATCAGTCTGAACGGTTTCCAAATCTACCAGTAAATTAGGGTAAGTTCCTCCCGGACCGTAGGACCCATGACATCGGGCACAGTTGGCAGTAAATACCAGTTTGCCTTCGGCTGCCAGGGTTTGGTCAATAGATTGCGGATATGGAGGTGGTTCTAAAGTTTTCAGATACGCCACTACATCGGGAAAATGATTATCTACCACGCGTGCTTCGGAGGTATCTGAAACTGTCAGCAGGTTGGCCGCCATAATCAATCGCGCAAAATCACCTTCTCCCAACCCATTACAGTATAAAGCGTTTTTCTTTTTAGTATGCCACCAAGCCGGCACATCAACAGGACCCATTTTGTCGAGCACCGGCATTACAGGTTCATCTGTCCATACTAGATTATCCGGATTGCGGTATGCCGCTAAAATGGCAAACACATTATTGGCTAAATTGATGCCCCTGACTTCGGCGTGTAAAATTGAAGCTATTTTTTGGGTAGATCTTCTAAAGGGCAGGTAAGCCTCCCATTGAGGCGAAGATTGACCATAAACATTGGTTATCAGCAAATCTGCAATGGTGATTAAACCCGATTGGCTGGCAGTATAATCCGATGTATTGTTGCCTAAGCCTATAATAAATTCGTCGTTGATAAATTCACCATGGCATTGCAGGCAGTTTGGCGCTACCACTCTAACTCCATTGAGCGCATCAACCGCCGAAAATCCATGGGGAAGAGTGGCATTGTCCCCGGTTCTTCCCAAAGCATTGCCATCACCGGGCAGCAAAGTACCAACTAAACTATACGGAATACCACTGGCTATATAGTTGCCATAAATCAGGTAATCACGTCCTGCTTCAGGGTCTCCTGTTCGTTGTGCCGAAGGCGGAATATAAGTCAGATGTGCAGCTAAAGTATCTTCTGGCATGTTGTCATCATCGTCATTGTCCTTATTACAGGAAACAGAAAACATGACCGCAAAAAAAACTCCTAACACGAGATAAATGAAATGTTTAGCCTTCATAGCAGCATAGTTTAGTTTGGTTTTACATTCAATCAAAGAGGAAAGTATAACAACATCAGAGCATCTTATTTATTTCTGGATAATCACCTTTTTTCTACGGAGTTAAGTTTTGGTTAAAAAGCAAAAATGCCAATGTACTCCCGATAAGATGCACTTGGTACAAAAGTATCAAATTATTATGTGTTTTTAATGCTTTCTTTTTTCTAAAAAATTAAATCGCAAGTATCAGCCTAAAAAAAAGTTCACATAACATCCTGATAAAGACAAGTAAATTCTTCAGCCTCTAAAAATAGCTATTGTTATGGCAATTTATAGGGAGAAACAGATTTAAATCCGGTTGATTAAAACTTACTACAAGAGATTAAAAGTTGTGTCAATCGAAAAAAAGTTAAGGCGAAGTGTTTTTGTAGGTTATACTTTATAGGAATTCTGCTATTCTCAAACTATAAAATCCCTGAAACTTTTTCTGAGATGTTAAAAAAGTGTTAAAAAACCAATTTTTCAAATAATGTTTAACCATTAACTTGTTAGAACGCAAAAGTAATACTATCTTTGTCAGGATAGAAAATCACGCTTTGTTTAATAATTTTTTAAAAAAGTTTAACAAAGTTTAAACAATGAATGAAAAAAGCAGTATCTTTGCAGCGTAACCAATAAAATACAGGCTATGGGTAGTTTTGAGTTTAATCGTTCAGTGGTAGTGTTGTCGAAAAACCTGAAACCGTATGCCATCAATCTTACAAAAGACCCTGATGATGCAAAAGACTTAATTCAGGAAACCGTTTACCGGGCATTGATGAATAAAGAGAAGTATGCTGAAGGGACTAATCTGAAAGCATGGCTATTTACCATTATGCGCAATATATTTATCAATAGTTATCGCAGGAAGGCCAAACAAAACACAATAGCCGACTCGACCGATAATTTATTTTATTTAAATTCTGGCAAACAAACTGTACTAAATGGTTCTGAAGCTTCGTTTGTCATGCAAAATGCTTTTTCAGCAATCGAAAAGTTGAGCGATGATTATAAAGTTCCTTTTATGATGCACTATGAAGGATTTAAGTATCAGGAAATAGCCAACGACCTGCAACTCCCTTTGGGAACGGTCAAAAGCCGAATTTTCTTCGCCAGAAAAGAGCTAAAAAAAGAATTAGATGTGTATAAACATTTAGGAGGTTAGTATTTATCCTTCGGGGAGTGTCTTAACTGCCTCCCCGAAGTTTTTTGCATTTTAACCCTCTGTCACTTTACTCCTGATTTTTCCTTTTTACCTGCCATCCCTTGCTAAAGCAATATTCGATGCTTCTTTAAAAAGTATCTTTCAGGTTGTTTTAGGTTTAAGTTCTGTCGGGAAACTGTTCCGGGCAGTAAGATTTCCACCATTTTTGGTATAACTCCGTCTTAAAAAACTCCTGACATTTAACATCTGTCAGAAGGAGTTCGGGGGTTTGGTTTAAATGGTTAATTAGCCTGTCAAACAAAACTAACAACACATCAAACCGCTCTTCTTCCAACAACAACCCCGACAATCTTTCGTAAGCCTCTATCGGTTCCGGTTCTAATTCCAAAGCATCTCGCAGCAACAACTCCGACTTTTCAAAATCTCCGGAATGTTGAAGAGCCGCTGCTTTTATCAGATTGAGGTAATATTTATCCTGAATTTGTGTGGCAAGTCTGTCGGCAAATTGCAAAGTCAGGGCATGGTTATTTTCTGTAACAGAAAGTTGTAACATCAAAAAATCAGCAATAGGATTGCCGGGAAATGCTTTTCTGAATTCGGTTTGGGCTTCTGTAAGCAATTCATTTTTCAAATAGTAACCGGTTTTCAGTTTTAACATCAGGATCATTTTGTCGAATTTCAATGCTGCCGGCAACTGTTTAATCATTCTCGATGCCTGACCAAAAGCCTGGTTTTGAACAGCTATCGTCAAATCGTCTAAAAAAGCGGCATGTTCTATCTTTGCCAGATCTGCCTGAGACAACAGGTTAGCGTCCACTTCTTTCAATCTCTCATTTTTTAAAGTTCTGAGCAGAATTGCTTTCAGGGTTTCGTAAAATGTCAACCCTCCCTTATAGTTGCAAAAATCATGAACTCTTATCAAATCAGTACTTTGTGCAGGAGTTAGAAATACTTCGAAATAGTTTAACTCTTCATTAACCGTCAGCCTGAACAACAAGGAAGGTTTTTGGGGTAGCCCTCGCATTGATACAAACCGAAATTTCCCCTCTCCTTCCAATGAATTGATAAACAGTCTTCCTAAGTCTGTTTCGTTTTGGAATTCCAATAATAGATCTCCGGCAACCTTTGAAGACAAACCCAATTCTCTGGCAAGTCTTGACAATAAAAGACCGACTTGAAAATTTTCGTTCAGAAAGTCAGGGTTGCGGGCATTGATGGTTTCCTCTAATTGTTTTGCAAAAGTATAATAAGGCAATTGGTCAGCTCTGATTTGATTAACAGCCATATTATTAAACGTATCATCTTCTGAAGCGGTAAACGAACAGGATACCTCCAAAAACATCATAAAACCAATAAAGAAAAAAACAATTGGCAAGCGATTCATTGATACAGGTTTTTGGGCAGTCGGGATTGAAAAACAGCATTGACTTTTCCTAAAAAGGAAAAAATGTAATCGGTACAAATTATGAGCCAATTTGCCGGTGTTCTGGAGTAAATGCCAAAAAAGGGTGCCCGATGAGCAGCGCAAATGCTAAAACTATTTATTGAAACAAATTGGCTTGCCCTTCATCATTGTCTTTGCCAATTTGATTGATATTGACAATGGTTTTATCAATTTTCTGTAATTCTTTTTGCGCATACCTATGGGTATCTGCTGTGGTCTGTATGGATTTGCCCAATTTATCCATATAAAACTCATACTGTTGAAGTTGTTTGCCCAACTCATTGACCTTGAGCATAACTTCTTTGATAGATTGCTCTATTTGAAGGGCTTTTAAACCTTGAAGAATGGTCTGGATATAGGCATAAAAAGAAACCGGAGAAACAACAATCACTTTTTTGCTGAAGGCATACTGAATCACATCAGGCAAAACGGCGTTGATGCCCGACGTGCTTGATTGAGGATTTAGCAGGTGGTAGTAAATGCCCTCTGCAGGAATAAACATCAGCGCAAAATCAGTTGTATTTTCTTCAGGTCGAATGTATTTTGCCGTTTCGTCAATTCTTTTTTTAAGGTCTCCCCTAAACAAACGATCCATCTGAAGTTGTTCGGCAGTGTTGTCGGCTGAAAGGAGGCGATTGTAATTTTCGAGTGAAAATTTGGCATCAACCGGCACAACTTTGTCTTTAAAAAATAAGACTGCATCTACTTTCTCCCCATTAGTAAAGGCAAATTGCATTTTATATTGAGCCGGTGGAAGAAGATTTTGAAGCAGGGCTTCGAGAAAAAACTCACCTAAAATCCCGCGTTGTTTGGGGTTTTGCAGTATTTTTTCAAGACTTTTCATTTGTTCGGCAAAATTCAAAATCTGCCGGTTGGTGCTTTCTAAAGTACCGAGTTTCCCACTGATATCGCCTATCAGGGCTGCGCTGCTTTCATGTTGACGGATCAAGTGGTTAGAAGTGCTTTGTTGATAAGTATTCATTTGCCGCATCATGGCATCGAGTCTTTCCTGCATTTCTGAACGGCTTTGAACATTGGCAGTACTGACATCATTTCGCAAATCGCTCAACAGACTAAGCATCAATTGCAAAGCTCCCGTGTCTTTAGATTGAGAACGCTGATGGATAAGCAAATAAATGATAAACAGTAACGCCACCAAAATAACAGCAGCCAACAAGGTTAGGATTTGAGCAGTGGTAATCATTGTTTGGCTTGATACGGTTTAGGGGTTAGAAACATTCTATTCAGACAATCCGGAAAGTTAAGTAGGATTACACCAGATTCGCCACGATTGTTCCGCCTGCAAATATAGCATTTCCAAGCCATTTTTTACAGAAGCACCTTGCATAGCTGCTTTTTGCAGAAATAGGGTTTGAGCGGGGTTGTACACCAAATCATAAAAAAAATGACGGCTTCCTACATGCTGATAAGGAATATCGGGATATAATTCAATATTGGGAAACATCCCCAAAGGAGTAGTATTAATGACCAATGTATGCTGCTCCATGATCTTGCGGTCAAGTTGTTGATAGGACAGTTGGCTTGCTTCAGGTTTTCGCGAAACCAGTGTGTAGTCAATTCCGGCTTTATCCAACACATAAGCAACTCCCTTTGCCGCACCTCCGGTACCTAAAATCAAAGCATGACTGTGATTTGCTAATATTAAAGGAGAAAGCGATTGTTGAAAGCCATCTATGTCGGTATTGTAGCCTTTGGTTGTTCCATCGGATAGCACCGCAATTGTGTTGACCGAACCAACTTTTTCGGCACGTTTATCCAAATCAGTCAACAACGGCATGACTGTTATTTTGTAAGGAATGGTAACATTCAACCCTTTCAAATTTGGCGCGTATTGTTTCAGCAAAGACTCGAATTCCTCAATATTTCTGAGCGGAAACAGTTCGTAACGGACTAAATCAGATAGCCCGGTATTTGCAAATTTTTCAGTAAAATACTTTTTCGAAAAAGAGTGAGTTAGCGGATAACCAATCAACCCGTATAAGTTCATATCGGTTGCGAGTAATTGAGACCGAAAAGGTAAAAATAATTCGCCTTACCATTCAATTTTTTGCTTGTTCAAAAAAGCTGAAATGCCGCGTTTGCAATCATCAGTTGCCCTCGCAGTGGCATTCATTTCGGCAGCATAGCGGAGCGCTTCCCTCAATTGCATTCCCTGAACTTGTGCTATCATCTGTTTGGTCAGCCGTAGCGAATCTGCTGAAGTTTGTGAGCAAAGGAATTGTGCAAAATCATAGACCAACTGATGAATTTCTTCTGCCGGTTTAACGTAGTTGATTAACCCGATTTTCAGCGCTTTATCAGCTTGGATAAGTTCGCCCGACAACAAAAGTTCTTTAGCCTTGGTTTCTCCAATTTTGCGAAGCAGGAAAATCATCACTATGGCGGGTAAAAACCCAATCTTTACCTCTGTATAACCAAACACTGATTCTGGGGTGGCAAAAACAAAATCGCAAATAGTTGCCAAGCCACAACCGCCGGCTATTGCAGGACCCTCGACTTGTGCAATCACCACTTTGGGCAAAGTATATACCATTTCGAATAGGATGGCAAGTTCAGAAGAATCCCGAAAATTGTCTTCATAAGTGTTGTTTTGCAGTTGTTGCAAAGCCCCTAAATCTGCACCTGCGCTAAAAGCCATTCCTTTTGCATTCAGCACAATTACCTTTACATTCGTGTCATTTGAAGCTTCGGTAAAGGCCGCTTTCAAGTCGCTCACTAATTCGGCGCTAAATGCATTTCGTTTTTCAGGGCGGTTTAAGGTGATGTATCCTATCCGGTTTTCGACTTGATATTCGATTGTGGTGAAAGTCATAAATTCGCAGTTTTGGGTTTATATTCCGGCAATAATAACATAAATCCGGATGGACAACAACTGTTTTAGCAAATAATCTTTGCACCTTTGCAAAAAACAAAAGTGGGTATGTTAGAACTTTTACAAGAAGATGTTATCAAGCTGTTTATTGCCATTGCCATAGGTGCTGCAATTGGAGCCGAGCGCGAGTATAAAGACAAATCGGCTGGATTCAGAACCATCACGCTGATCAGTTTCGCCTCTTGTCTTTTTACAATTCTGTCTTCAAAAATAGGTCCACCCAATGTACCCGACCGGATAGCCGCAAATATTGTTACCGGTATCGGGTTTTTAGGTGCCGGCGCAATTTTCAAAGCTGATAACCGAATTGGAGGACTGACTACCGCAGCTACAATCTGGGTTTCGGCTGCAATGGGCATGTGCGTCGGCAGTGGTAATATACTATTAGCCTTTGAAGCACTTGGGCTGATTATGATTATCCTGTTGATATTTTGGTATATAGAAATTATTATTGACAATGCTGCCGAAACAAATACCTATAAAATCACCTGCCAAAAAACGGATGAAGTTTTAATTATCTGCCACGATTTGCTGCAAAAACACAAAATCAAGGTGATTGATTACAAACTGCAGCGCTTTGAACATTTTTATGTCATGACCTTTACAACCAAAGGCAGAAAGGAAAACCACCGCAATTTTGTTCAAAATATGATTAACGAAGAAAGTGTAAAGGAGTTTGAGTATTAACCCTTTTTCTTGGTTTTTTATCAAAATAACGGCAGCATACTATAATTGCCATCGCCTTATTTGTCATTTTAACAGCCGCTCCTTTTTATCAAATCGGCCTGCTGCAAAAAATGTCAAATCACATATCGGTTTGTTCTGCACTGGTAATTATTTTTATTTTTTTTAAAAAACAGAAAATATTTATTGTTTATCAATAAATAAGCACTATGTTTGCATCATAATTTAAACTTCAAAAGTTATATTATGAAAAGAATTCCAATAATTTTTCTTCAGGCAGTTGTCATAATAACCGGCATCGCCGCCCTAACCTTTATGCTATGGGAGCCTCATATTGAAGGCAGAAATATTGATTCTACACTTTTTGAGATTTACTTCAAAGACCCATTTCTGATTTATGTGTATATCGCTTCAATGTCTTTTTTTGGGGGGTTGTATCAGGTATTTAAACTGCTGCGCTATATCGGACAAAACAACTTATTTACCCAAAATTCTTTGAGCGCTTTGCGGACAATTAAGCACTGTGCAATAGCCCTAATTACCTTTGTATTAGGAGCAGAAGCCTACTTTTTCATAGTTCAGTCAAATAAGGGAGAGGATATAGCAGGTGGTGTTATGATAGGTTTTTTCATGATTTTTATTGCTCTTATCATTGCTACAATGGTAACCTTGTTTGAAAAAATATTACAAAATGCGGTAGAAATGAAATCAGAAAATGACTTAACCATTTAAGAGATGCCAATTATAGTAAACTTAGATGTGATGATGGCAAAACGTAAAATTTCTCTGAATGAACTTTCAGAAAAAGTGGATTTAACCTTATCTAATCTTTCCATCTTGAAAACGGGAAAAGCAAAAGCTATTCGATTCAGCACTTTAGAATCAATTTGCAAAGCATTAGACTGCCAACCGGGGGATATTCTGGAGTATGTAAGTGAGGATGAAAAAACAACAAACCGGTAATATTGGAAACCATAATACACATCTCTAACTTCAACTATTCATAATATGAAAAAAATTTTACTTGCCGCCTTATTTCTGCTGCTAATAGTAAGCGGACTTATTTACCGTAAAAACTATATCCTGCAAAAAGAAATTGCAAAAGCAAATGCCGAGTTTAACAACTATACTCCCCCCAAAATTTCTGACTGGGGAACTGTTGATTCTGTTTTCTTTACCCCACTCATTGACTGGCACGCGGAATCTGCTGATTTAAAAACAGAGGCGGGTGTCAGCTATTTAATCAAAGCAGGCAATCGCACAATTTTATTTGACCTGGGGTATAATCCCGATGAGCAGGAGCCATCCCCATTAATGCACAACATGCAAAAATTGGGTGTGTCAATAGATGACATAGATATGATTTTTATATCGCATAACCACTTTGACCATGTAGGTGGAATTAAATGGATGAAAAACAACACATTCTCACTCGGAAACACACAAATTGAATTGGGTAATAAAAGAATTTTCACACCCATTGACATGACCTATCCGGGACAACAACCTATCAATACTCAAATACCACAGTTACTGGATTCGGGAATTGCCACTATCGGTGCCATACCTGCAGAACTTATTATCGGCAGAATAGAAGAGCAGGCGTTAGCCATTAACATTAAAGACAAGGGCATACTGCTTATTGTAGGCTGTAGTCATCAAACCATTCCCAAGATTATCAAACGAACAAAAGATATTTTCTCCGAACCTATTTATGCCATAGTTGGCGGGCTTCATTTCCCGATTCCGGAAGGCAGGCTTAAAATGATGGGAGGTCTTATTGACGCACAACGCATAGGCTCAGGCAATGGGCCATTTGACCAACTTACCCAAAAGGATGTAGATGACAACATCAAAATGATCAAAGACCAAAACATTCAACTTATAGGTGTCGGAGGACACGACAGCAGCGATGAGGTAATCGCGCAATTTGAGAGGGAGTTCGGAGATGCTTACCGATATGTAAAGGTTGGAAAACAAATAGTGTTTTAACCTGCGAAGAAAGCACCGCAAACCACCATATTGGATAACTTTTGCACAACTTCTTTTTTTCAGTTCATCGTACTAAAATCATTGTTCATTCTCAGGAGATTGAAAAAATCAGCATAACTACGCCAACCTCCTTGAGTTGTCCGTTGTATGCAATTTATATACTCAACTACCTAAATTGCTTTGCTGCTATCCTTTTGGGATAATTATTGTCCCAGATTGAAGCTAACTCGGATCCCACCTCTGGTATTTGTAATCGGGAAAGAGGCAGAGGTTGCCGGGATGTTTCGTGTTCGGTCGTAAAACAGAGTTATTCTAAGCCGTTCGCTTACTACATAATCTATGGATGGAGCAATTCTGATGGTTTTCATTCCGCTTGTCGGCTCACCCACGTTTTGGTCTAAGCGATAGTTCATCGTAACATTGTTGCGATAGGACACATCGGTATTAAATACCAGGTCGTTTTCAAGGTCAAGGGCTTTCCCTCTAAACTTAATGAATTTCATTTTTAGCCCTTTCAATCGGTAACCCAATCCAATAGTAAATTCTTCTGAACGCTGTTCGCTAAGTTGATAATCCTGAAAACTCATGCCCAACATGCGCGACCGTTTGTAATCAAACCTTGTAGAAAGACCATTTACCCAGGTCGCGTCTATTCCAATCAGCGGCGATAACTGTTCGGAAATTATCACCTGCGGAATTCGGTAATAAGAGAAGAAGTTACCGGTAAGTGTATCCAGGTCGCTTAGACCCGCTATACGCAATCTTTCGGAAATAAGATAATCCACGATGTTTTGGTCATTGGGCAACAGCATGGCATCTGAATAATACCGGTCGTCAAAATTGAGGTTGTTTTGGTAATTGTTTACGCTCAACGTAGAAGTATAGCCATGAGTAATGTTAAAAGTTGCAAATACCTTTTTCATGGCCGGCAATTTATTCAAACCGTTGTAGGTAAGCCGCCAGTTTGGTAGCGGTAACAGGTTCAGTCCGTTAAGATTGGCTTTGCGGGCATCTTTGCCCGAAAAAGCAGCGAGGAAGGCAGGCAACAATACATCTTGAGAATATGGCCCGTAGCCTTCTGCATAATTTAATAAAGTAGTATCATTCAATAAATCGCGATAAGGACCCAGAGTTACACCCGGATTATAGGTTTCAAACTGTTCTTTGAAGCGTTGTGAAAATATTTCCCTGTATTCCTGAAACTGAAGAAAAGTGGTAGAAACAGCTATGCTGTCGCTTTTCCGAATTTTGTCAAACATAGTGGGCAGTGTGAAATAAGAAATAGTATAGCTGCCGGTATATATTTTTGACAAGTGCATGAACTGATTGTTCGTTTCATCTAATTTATAAAACTCGGAATGTTGATTGTTGTGAGTGAGGTCTAAATTTAAGTCAATTCTTAAATCGGTAAAGGGTTCGAGGTTGGCCTTGATATTCAGGGTTTTATTTGAAGATTGACGCACCTGATCATTCACATACCGGTTAGCAACCAATAAGCTATCATCTGCCATCCATTCTAACCAGTTTTTCAATTCAGGTTGGTCGCCCAATATAAAATCCCATCCTGGTCGTGGGCCGTCTTCCCAATTCATTCCCAGATTTCTGGGTATTCGGTTAAATCCCGGTACAACGGTTTCGTTTCGTTCACTATAAGTAATTGATGCCCGCCTCAACATCAATAAAGGCCGAAGTATGACTCTTGCCGCATTGCTTACCCCACCTGAAGAGGCAGTTTTAGTTTTAGATGACTTATCATTACTTTTGGGTTGCGCAGATTTGGGTTGAGGCTTTTTAGTATTGCTTTTAGGAGCATTGATGTCCTTAATAAAAGGAATGCTGGAATATAGCTTAACGAAGTTGAGTTCTCCGTTCAACTGGATATTTCTTCCGTTACCAAAAATATTGCCTAAAGTATCTGCCATGGCTATCGGACTTGCCTGCCAATAGTAGGTACTGCCGTATCGGGCACGCACCTGTGTCCAACTCAAAAATGGAATTTTGTCTAACGGCAGGTTATAGTTTATATTGGCTGCCTGATTATAAGTTCTGGTGCGTCCCAACCTTTTAATATTCGTCCAAAGGGTGTCCTTTGGTGTTTTCCCGATTTGCGGCTCATCAATCACCGAGGTATTGTTTGCCGTAAAATCGGCAGTGATAGAACGTGTCGGGTTGTAAGTAACGCCATAGATTCGATCCCATGTAAACAATTTGTCGTAACAGGCAGGCAGCAACAAGGTTTCTCCTACTACCGGTCTGAGTTGTAAAATATTTACCTGCCGGTTAATGTTATTTCTGAAAGATACAGTGCTTGGTATGATATTAAAGTTAAAGTCTTTGAACAGCTTCAGATAATTGCTGTTTGATTTGATCAGTCCTTTGAGTGGAGACCAATAGATGGGGCGGGCAGTGTAGGCATAACTGATACTTCCTCTGTGGCGCTTATCGGTTTGGCTTTCGATGACCGGATCGCTCAATTCAGTTTCTGTATAGGCATAGGTAAATGACAGGTTTTCAACATCATAAGGCATCGGAGCGCGGTTGCTGTTGGTGCGTTCTTTTCTCAGATTAGTAACATTGATGCTCTTTATGCCTGTGCTGGTCTGCCGGTTTTTTCGGGCAATGCGAGCACTATCTGCACCATATAAGTTTTCTATTTCCTGAATATTTCTTTTGGTCAAGATGTCAGTATCATAGGGGTCATATTGAGGAGTACTGATGGTTTGGGAAATACCGGCATAAACCGGAATACGGATAGCTGCATTTTTTGGAAGAAGTTTACCCATTTCAAGGGTGGCTGAGGCATCATATTGATATAGCAAATCGCGATATCGCTCATTTGCCTTTTGTTCCAAAGTGCCGAAATTAGGTGTGTGCATACTACCGGAAACCGTGATATTTCCCAAGTCTGCCAGTTTTACATCCATTCGTGCCAGGGCTGCCCAACCTGCAGTTTGGTCAAAGTCTGAAAGTCGCAATTCATTAAACCAGACTTCGGCACATTTAGGCATTCCATCGTCGGTTGTTTCATTTAAAATCGTGCGTTTGGGATTTCTTACGCCTAACATAATTTGTTTGACCCGTCCAATATCGGGACTACCAACTACCGTTATTTTTGCCCATACTGTATCGCCGTTCGTTTTCCAGACAATAGGCACTTTCTTAACCCAAGGCTTGTCTGTCCGGGTATTGGGGGTAAAGTTGCGCTCAATTTTAGCTTCAACCAAATCCTGTATTCTAAGGTCTAATTCATTGTCTTCCGGCCATATCCAATATCGGTCAGAATCCCCACATTCGGTCGGAGTCGGGTAAAGCGCGCTGAATATATCCCTGTTTTCGCTTGATGTAACCTGAAGGGGGATTTCATACTCATAGTAGTTATTTTGAAAATCGTCCCCAATTCTGATAAAAGCGCTGATTTCACCATCTTCAATAGGGTTACATGCGCCAAATGTGGAGAGAGATTCGGCATGGATAAACATTTTCAGCCTTTTGAACTGCCGAAAATCCATATCTATACCCCTGAATATACCTCTTGCATAACCATCCTGCAAATCTCCCACCTGAAGGACAGAAGATTGCTCGTTTTGAAGCAGGTTAGCCACTGCTGTTCCGGCTGTAATTTCGCGGTTAATACATGGAGGAATACGGTAAGGAACAGGTTGTTGTGCCGAATTTTCTTCAATACTTGCCGAAGTCAGATTGAAGAAAGTTGAGGGATCTAAGTCGTTAGGAATATATTCACCTTCTTCGACAATCAAGGGTTCATAACGGCGCCAGGTATTTCTTACCATGTTAAATCTTGCCATCCGGCAGATGACCGGTTCTTCAAAACCGGTGAGAAACAAGCGCATAAATTCTATGTTGCGAAGATTAACGCTCCCTACTTTTTCGGTGTACTCATTGATGGGAATTCTGAAATAGTACCATCTTACTGTGGTATCAGACGGAACACCCGGAACATCTCTAAGACGGGTGTCAATATATTGTACCAGATAGTCCTGACCGATAACCATTTGGTCGGAAGGCTTCAGATTGATGCGATACTGAAAATATTCTTCCGAATCATTCATTGTATAGTCGCGGTTCAAGTCCTCCATTTCCGGGAAATTGGTGCCTGAATTGGTAAATCCGCTGGTTTCTGCCTGTGCCGGTGAATTCCCCTCAGGTCCGTTAAAATCTTTGTATCGGTCTGTTATTGAATTGGTTGGAATTACATCATAGTAAGTATCCCTGAAATGCCTGAAGTTGTCGCTGCTCGGGTCGGCAAGTAATTTTGCATAGGCATCGGGATTCAGAATAGCCGAAACATCTCCCAAAAAATCGCCAAACTTAGCTACTTCGGAAGTATCATTCAGTCCATCAAATCCAACATCCTGGGTTTCTCTAACATCGGGGTTGTTGTCAAATGCAAATGTAACAGGACGGGTTTTTGAAACCACACCCCAGTTTGTTTCATCCAAATTGACGGTCTGTAAAAGGGCATTTTCATAAAACTGCCTTCCATCTTTTAACACATCTTCGGATACATTTCCAAGTTGCAAATACAACTCACCCTGATTGGTTTTTTCTGTAATGAATGGGTCTAAAAGCCAAAATTCAATGAACTCCACATTTGCCCGTTCAAAATTTTTGAAAGGGCTGTCGCGCATAATTCCCCCCCAACGGGTTTTAGGCTCCAACAGTTTTCCGTCAGGAGCGATTCCCGCAGAAATGCCCGGTCTGCCGGTAGTTTCGTAATTATAGGGGCCGCGCTCTTCGGGGAAGAAAGCAATATCGAGCGGTCGCATCACGACTTGTCCGGTAAAGCTTTGGGTATTTGGAAAAATATCTGTTTCTAAGATAGGATAGGTATAATAATCAAAAGGCTGGTCAACACCCCCGGTTGTTCGTCCAAACACATTATCTACCTGATACCAGGCTATTTTTGCACGGTTAAAGCCGTAAGACAGATCGTTAACATATTCTGCCTCCGGAAACAGAATATTGCCGGATTGGTCCGGAGAAAACTTTGGTGCACTTGATAAAGTCCAGGCAGTATAGGGAAACTTAAGGTCATATTGGGTTCTGCTTCCTTCAAAATCATCTACATAAACTGTTCCATTTTCGTCCACATTAATGCCTCTTGCATGGCCGGGTAAAAATCCGGCTCCTTCGGCATTAAATGAAATAGAAGAAGGTTCTTTGGTGCTATATAGCGGGAGTTTGTCGAGTGCCTTGGTCAGCCATGGAGCCGGTGCAAAATAATTGGCATCTAATCCCACCATCGAGTTGGCAATCGGGTCGTTGCCATAGTCCACTTTTTGAGTAAACGGCCTTTCTGACAGTCTCACAAAGGTGCCCCCGATATTAAAATCCCGATGAATTTTGTAATCTAATCTGGTTCCGAGAAAAGTGCGTTGTTGTAATCCAAACGTGCCATTATCTTCAAAATTCACATTGACTGGCACACCGGAATTGATGATGGCATCGTTAATGATAATCAACCTGCCGAGATTGTAATTCACCTCATAATCTACCCCTTCTGTTAAAATCATTCCTCCGGCAGTTACCCTTACTGATCCTTTTGGGATATTAAATGCGCCCAAAGCAATTTCTGAGGTAACCGAAGATTTGTAAGTTCCTTTGATAAAATAACGATTCAACTCCGGAAACATGGACGCAATTACGCGGGTAGAGTCATAAAGATAGTTATACACATATCTTTTAGCGATTTCCGGATTTACATTCTGTTCTTCAAATTTGTTCTGGAGGTTTTGTCCAAAAGGCTCCAATACCGGAAAATATACTTTCCCGGTTCGGGTATTAATAGTTCCAAACCTGAGCGCATTATTGGATATATTGCCCTGTCCTCCTTGCTGGGTTTGCATGCCCATACCGGTATTCATTCCGCCCGTTGTGGTAGCAGATTGAATGGGCGGGGCTGCTCCAAAACCCGGTTTAGCATCAATAAAGTCAAAGCAACAATTGCCATACGGCTCATTGCTGGCATTGGTCTGATCCAAGTTCATCAGGGCAATTAAAGGAACTCCTTTAATGCCATCTCCTTCCGGGATATAGCGAATGTCTCCTTTTCCGGGCACTTCGTAATATACATCGAGTCTGAAATCCTGGGGTTGAATTTGATAAGCGCCAAGCGCATAGACATTTTTCATCATCAGCTCCCAATTCGGGTGCTTAGGTTCATGGCGTATGCTGCGAAGCATTTTCAGAAATAAAACGGTAGGGTTGTTTTCTATATCTGAAGGCTGACGTTCTTCGGCAAGTTCCCCTACCTGATAGCGTCCTCCGTAAATAGTCGTATATTCATAAGCAACGGCAAGCACTGCATTGTCGGGAAGCCTTGAGTTGAGTGAAATATATCCGAGTTGAGGGTCAAAACTAAACTCTGTCGGGTTGAGTTTTCGGACCGTCATTTTCTTAAAATCCACCACATCTTTCAGTTGTGTGGCTCCGGCAGCATTTTCCAAAATCGGGGCAACATCTACTAACTGGCGAAGCTGTGGGTTACCGACTAATTTTTGGTATAAGTCATTGGTCAGGTTGTCGGGAAATGTTCGTCCCGGTGTTGGAGTAGTATTTTGGTTATAGGGTTCGTTTTCACCTAAATCCGAAAAGGCAACGATATCGCGTTGTGTGTCGCTTGGAGTTCCTCTGCTGTCGCTCACATATACATCAACTCGTGTGATCACAACTTCGGAATTAACATAAGGCAAACTTCTCAGTGCTTTTTCGTAGTTTTTCCTGAAATATTGTGCAAGGAAAAAGTGCCGGTCTTCATCATACTCTTCGGCAGAAATCCTGAACTGCTGTTGTTGTGCGCCATTTTGTAAGGTAATGTTTCTGGTTTTTGACCGTTGTTGAGACAAAACGGAATTTATGGTCAATCTGCCAAACTTGAGTTTGCTTTGAACTCCAAAAAGATTTTGAGAACCCGGAATCAGCGTTACCGGCAAAGGGAAATTGACATTTCCGGCACGTAACTCCTGAACAATTTCATCTTCATCGCCAATGTATTCGAGTTTGATTTGATTTTCAAAGTCAAAAATAGCACGGGTATTATAGTTGGTATTGATTTTCATTTTATCGCCAATCTTACCGACTACCCCCATATTGATATTCATATCAAAAAAGAAATTAGGCCCCTGACGTCGTACAGTGGACAACAAAGCAGGATTGTCTATCCTTTGGGTTTGAAAACCAAATTCCATATCAATGCTTCCGGTAGGGCGAATATCCACGCCGCCCGGGCCAAACAACCGGTCAAACAGTTCACCGCCTTTGTAAAGGGGAGGTATTAGTCCTTTTCCTTGCAACGGAGTGGAAGACTCAGATTTTTGCAACCAATAATTAGACTGCATCTGTTCCTGCCGGTATTTCCAAAACTCTTCAAAAGTCAGATAAGTAGGCGGGCTAAAATATTGTCCGTTGGCATAAGTTTCTGTAATGATATAGGTATTTGATTCCGGATCGTATTCAACATTTTGTTGAATGGAAGGGGGTGTTCCCAAATCAAACGGATTGTTGGATGGGTTGGTCAGATAGTCTCCTTCCCGATCGGGAAGGGGATAAATAAGCGGCTCTTCCGGTTTGGGTGAATCCGAAGGCAGGGGTATCGGCAAAGTGGGAATAGCAAAAGGAGGTGGAGGAATAATGCCTCCATTTGTTTCGCCGACAACGGCGGCAAAGGTGGTAACCAATAAAAAGATAACGATACCGGGTATTAAATACTTCGTCCTATGCACGCTTAAAGGGGTTTTAATCATCAGTTAAAACAGACATCAACAGAAATACCACCACTATTGCTAACCAATTCAGGTCATAAAATCATATAGCAGATAGCGTTAAAAACGAAAATTGATTGATGGGTTTTTCTGTTTAGAATATGATTGAATATTTTAGCTTGTCTGTCAGAATTGTCTGATTGGTTAATGGATTGCCACGCGGGTTGCCCGGTGTGATGGTTAAAAGGGATAAACTGTTGTTTAACTATTTTGGAAAGTTCAATAAAATCAATCTGCTTAAACGCAATAGCATTGCTTAGTAGTATGAAATTAAGAAGGTAATTTTTAATGGTTACAAAATATTATGGAGTTGATGATATTTATATTATTTACACACTATGGTGTTAAAGTGCCTGTAGTGCTTGTTTTAAAAGTGTTTCCACATTACTAACCGCAGGATTTTCCCTCAATACCCGAGCTATTGCCTTTTGAGCTATTGGCTTGGCAATTCCCAAGGTAAGTAAAGCGTTCAGTGCTTCTTCTTTAAAAGCTGACGTGTTGCCAATTGTGTCGGTAACAACCAAGGTTGCCGGCAGTTTTGACAACTTGTCTTTAAGTTCCAAAATAACCCTTTTAGCTGTTTTTGGGCCAACCCCTTTCATGGTTCTGATAAGATTTTCATTTTCGGTAATGATGGCTTCCTGTATTTCCTGTGGATTTAATGACGAGAGCATGATTTGTGCGGTTGCAGGCCCAATGCCAGACACTGAAATAAGATGTAAAAAAAGTTCTTTTTCTGCCTCGCCTGAAAATCCATACAAGGTATGGGCATCCTCTTTGATGTGCAGATGTGTAAAGAGTTTTCCTTTTTCAAGATGCTGAATACCGCTAAAGGTGTTTAAGCTGATATTGACATGATAAGCCACCCCACCAGAGGTTTCCATCACCACATAAGCCGGTGTTTTTTGGGTGAATTGCCCTACAATATAGGCTATCATGCTTTTTAAGGGTTGGTTATTGCGGGTGCAAAAGTAGAAAAAAATTATGGGAATTAGGTAATAAAACAATTTGGGCATTGCCGTTCAATATCTGTACAATTCGCTTTTTTTATTTGTTTTTTAATAATGATGGTCAAATCACAAATAACTTTTTATGCAGTTATTCTCCTCTCGTATGAGGAACCGGAATTTATTATCTTCAGGATTCATACTCCGATTAGCGCCAATGAATATTTTCCGTACCTCTGCCACTTCTTGCCCATGTTTATTAAAACGCTTCCCTAATATTAACTTTACCCTCCTACTTCCTAAAAGGGGAGATGCCCCTAATTATCTATCCCAACTCCGCTCAAAATATACTAACCTTTCAACGGGTTTCAAAGTCCCCTTCAGAGATTTAAGGGTGCATTGGGATTTAGGGGTAACAGCAGGCAGCGAAGTAGAAATAACCCTACTCACCCTAACCAGTCAAACCATACTACAAACCACACTTGCCGCAGGGGAAACTAATAAAACCATTTCGGTGGCACATCTGCCGGAGGGGGTGTATTTGTATTCCGTTGAGCAATCGGGGAGTGTGTTGACGCGGGGTAAGGTGGCGGTGGTTAGGTAGTGAAAAGTGAAAAACTAAAAGTGAAAAACCCTGAAAGGTGGTAGTGTTTAAAATCCTTATAGGTTTGTCAAACCTATAAGGATTGACAAATACAGGCAATTATCAAAAACATAGGATGTTTCTGAAACATCCTATGTTTAAATAGTTTCAGGCAACCCAGGTAAATTATTTTTCGTTAAGAAAAGTAGGCATCTGATGCTCAAAAAAACTTTTTTTCAAAAAAAATGAAAAAAAAGTGCGATTTTGGGTTGATTTTTTTGTGTGAAAAGGAATAATATAAGTAAAGCAACCCAAAACCCTGTCTTAGCCGATAGATAAAACTAAGAAGATGCGATTATTTTTTTCCACCACTCAAACTTTATTTTTTATGACCGAAACCCACGATACTGTCGAAGCCTTGTCGCTGTTGGAAAGTGTTAACACCCAAACCGCAAAACGCATGAAAATTGCTTTGGCCATGCAGGAGGGGCAGTATAGTAAAGCAGATAGCATAGGAAACACCCTGCCACAGACGGGATTGGACAATCAACATTTCCGCCAATTGTTGACTTTGCAGATAGAAATGGCACAAAACAACCGCAGCTACACACAATTCAGCCCTGAAGAAGATGCCCTGTTAAGTCAGATTGCTCAAAGTCAGACTACCTCGGCAATGAGTGCCAAAGTACTGCGTTATTTAGCTTATGGCGAAGAGATATTGGTGCAACTACCACCCTTGCCCGATGAACTTTCAGAAGGTATGCCCATTCAGTTTAAGTACGGCGCAGCAAATTCAGATTTAATCAGCTTATATCCTAATCCCGCCTCCAAGCACCTGCAAATACAGTACAACCTCCCCTCCAAAACCGAGGCAACTGTTGAAATTTACAATGCCTTGGGCAAGTGTATCTACCGACAGGCTGTATCCGAAAACGGCAATCTGCACCTCAATATCAGCAACTGGTCAAACGGCATATACTTCTATCGTCTATTGCAAAATGGAAAAACTGTGGTCAGCAACAAACTAATGGTGGTACAACACTAATTTACTAACCTGCAACGATACTGCCTATGCGTAAAAAACATGGGCAGTATTGCTGTATTTAAAATATTGACTATGAAAAATATTAGCATTTTTGTCGTCTTAATTGTTTATGGGTTAATTGTAGTAGGACAACCCAAGTATTTCGAAAAATCTATTAGTTGGGGTTGGGTACAGGGTTCAAACAAAGTATATTTCACAAGCGACACATCAATTGTTTTTAGTTGCGGAAGTATTGCAACCAATACGACACTTGAGAAGGTCAATTTACTCTTCACCGACCAATTTGCCGAAAACCAAACGCTGTTGACTTACGGAGAGGAATTTGGCTCATTTGTTATATTAGACCTTATAACTACGCCATTTGGATATGCCTTTTGCGGGTGGATGAACAACGAACCTTATGAAACGCTTCCATGGGATATATACAGCTACCCGTACATTATGGAGGTTAATCATGCAGGCGAGGTAATAAATCACTATCAGTTGCCCGATCCTCCTTATGAGGGGAATGGCAGTGCTTTGTTATATTACCCCGAAACCAATACTTATTATTTGGGCGGGAATGCATTTACCACCGCCGCTGAACCCGATCGTTTAGTCATGACCAAAATAACGGACGGTGAAATTGTTTGGCGAAAGTATTACGATAGTTTTATGAAACGAAATAGAATCTTCGATTTATTGCCCACCTCTGATGGAGGATGTTTTGCTCTTGGAGTAGTAAATTACTCTTCTGCCTCAATTTATGAAGGAGAAGTATTACTAATGCGAATTAACCCCGAAGGGAATCTCATTCTTAGCAAAACTTTTAAATGGAACTGGCTTAAAGCAGGAGGATTTCGTTTGAACAGGTTTAATGAAGATAATTTAATCATTACCGGATTTAGTAAAAATAATAATGCACTTTTGTTAAGAACTGACACTTTAGGGAATATTATGTGGGACAGACATTATGAATTTGGCAACAATTTTAATGAAACTGTTAATGCTTTTCAGTTGGGCGATAATATTGTATGTGCAGGAAGCAGAAGGCATACCGGTGGAAAAGTAGAAGCGTTTCTTATGAAAGTGCGCGGCTCGGACGGCGAGCCGTTATGGGTGCGCTATTTTGACGCAGAACCCAATAACGATTATTTTTACGATTTCACCCCTGCCCCCGATGGAGGTTTTCTGTGCGTGGGCCGCACCGAGCCGGTCGGTGCTGCCAATGTGTTGGTTGTCAAAACCAACTGTATGGGGCTGCTCAGTCTTCCTCAGGCAGATTTTACATTCGTACAAGATACCACCCCGCCGGCATTGTTCACCTTCTTCAATCAAAGCCAATATGTTTATCCCGACAGCATAGACGGCGGGCATTTTATCTGGGAATTTGGCGACGGGGCTGTCAGCAACTCAACCCACCCCACTCACATCTATCCCGAAGAAGGCCACTACCTCGTTACCCTCACCGCCATAGTTTGTTCCGATACCAGTGTTACCCAACAGCTTGTATATGCGCGTTCGGGGAGTGGTATTGCGGTAGGCATCCCCGATAGCTCTTGGGAGGGGTCAGGGGGTTCTTCCATCCTCGTCTATCCCAACCCCGCACAAAACACCCTTACCTTCGCCCTACCCGAAGGCTTAACTCCCCCTTCAGGGGGCTGGGGGGTAGAGGGGGATTTAGGGGTAAGCATCTACAACCTCACCGGTCAAATGGTATTGCAAACCACCCTTGCGGCGGGTGAAACAAACAAAACCATTTCGGTGGCACATCTGCCCGAGGGGGTGTATTTGTATTCCGTTGAGCAATCGGGCAGTGTGTTGGCGCGGGGTAAGGTGGCGGTGGTTAGATAGTGAAAAGTGAAAAACTAAAAGTGAAAAGTGAAAAACCCTGAAAGGTGGTAGTGTTTAAAATCCTTATAGGTTTGGCAAACCTATAAGGATTGACAAATACAGGCAATCAGAAAAAACATAGGATGTTTCGGAAACATTTTATGTTTAAACAGCTTCAGGCAACCCAGGTAAATTATTTTTCGTTAAGAAAGGCAGGCATCTGATGCTCAAAAAAACTTTTTTTCAAAAAAAATGAAAAAAAGTGCGATTTTAAGCTGATTTTTTTCTGTGAAAAGGAATAAAATAAGTAAAGCAACCCAAAACCCTGTCTTAGCCGATTGATAAAACTAAGAAGATGCGATTATTTTTTACCACCACCCAAACTTTATTTTACATGACCGAAACCTCCGATACTGCTGAAGCCATGTCGCTGTTGGAAAGTGTGAATACCCAAACCGCAAAACGCATGAAAGTTGCATTGGCTATGCAAGAGGGACAGTATAGCAAGGCAGACAGTATATGTAACACTCTGCCCCAAACAGGATTGGACAATCAATATTTCCGTGAGTTATTGTCTTTGCAGATAGAGATGGCGCAAAACAACCGCAGCTACACCCAGTTCAGCCCTGAAGAAGATGCCCTTTTGAGCCAGATTGCTCAAAGTCAGACAACCTCGGCAATGAGTGCTAAAGTACTACGCTATTTAGCTTACGGCGAAGAGATAATGGTTGAACTTCCACCTATGCCCGAAGACCTGACGGAAGGAATGCCCATACAGTTTAAAACCGGTGTTGCTGATGCTCCAAACATCAATATTACGCCCAATCCGGCATCAGAGTATCTACAAATTTACGCTAACCTGCCTTCAAAAACGTCCGCCAACATTAGCATATATGATGCCTTTGGCAAATTAACATTCAGCCTTTCAGTTACAGAAAGCGGTAAAACATTAGTAGCCATGAGCGATTGGCCAAACGGGCTATATTTCTGCCGGGTTACCAGTAACGGAGCAATAATAAGCAGCAGTAAAATTTTGGTCGCAAAGTAATATTATTGTATATAAACTGCCATGTTCAAATTCGAGCATGGCAGTTTATATAATTCTATCGGCTTACTCTGCTTATTTCTTAAAGAAGTAGGTCAGAAATCATTCCCAAACTTTAACGTTCATCAAAAACAATTACAACTATGTTTCGCATAATAATTATATTTTTGTTTTCACAAATTGTACACGCACAGGAAAAATATTTCATCAAATCGTTAGGTTTTGATTCTTTTACTTCAGCTGGAGGAAAAGTGTTTTATACGTCGGACAGCACGCTGATAATCGGGGGAGGAAGTCACTTAACTACCGAATCCCATATTAAGTCATTTCTGTTTTTTTCAGATAGCGAAGTAAGCAGTTTTAATAAACTAAATTACGGTTTAGAATTTGGAATATTTATCTTACAAGGATTAGTAATCACGCCATTTGGCTATGCATTTAGCGGCCAAATAAATAATGATCCTTATGGCACTTATCCTCCTACCGGTTATCCTTTTTTAATGGAAGTCAACCACGCAGGCGAGGTGTTAAACCTCTACCAATTTCCCGATCCTCCAATTTTGTCAAATGGCAGAGCACTTTTATATTATCCCGAATCCAATACTTATTATTTTGGCGGCGAGTCAGCAACCACTGCCTCCGAACCCTACCGTTTAATGATGACCAAAATAACGGACGGAGAAATGGTTTGGCGCAGGTATTATGACAATTTTAGCAACAAAAATAAGATTACGGACTTACAGCCAGCCTCAGACGGAGGATGTTTTGCAATTGGAATGGTAAATTACGGCAATATAACTAGTTCTGATGGAGATGCCTTATTTATGCGTATAAACACTAATGGCGATATTATTCACAGCACAATTTATGATTGGGGATGGAAAAAAGCAGTAGCCATTCGTTTTAACAGCTTCAACGATAATAATTTTATAATAGCCGGTACAAGTTATATGGATTATTATAGTGGTCGAGTACTTTTGTTAAGAGTTGACACGCTTGGAAATACTATTTGGGACAGACATTATCAACTAAGTAATGGTTTTAACGAAGCTTCTGCTGTTTTTCAAGTGGGCGATAATATTGTTTGTTCAGGAAGCAGCAAACGTAACGGAGCAAAAATTGAAGCATTTCTGATGAAAGTACGCGGCTCGGACGGCGAGCCGTTATGGGTTCGTTACTTTGACGTGGAACCCAATAACGATTATTTTTATAATTTCACCCCTGCCCCAGATGGCGGATTTCTGTGCGTGGGCCGCACCGAGCCGGTAGGCTCTGCCAATATGCTGGTCGTCAAAACCAACTGCATGGGGCTGCTCAGTCTTCCGCAGGCAGATTTTACTTATGTACAAGATACAACACCGCCGGCATTGTTTACCTTTTTTAACCAAAGCCTGCAAGTCTATCCCGACAGCATAGACGGGGGGCATTATATTTGGGATTTTGGCGACGGTGCTGTCAGCAACGAAATAAACCCCACCCACGTATATCCCGAAGAAGGCGACTACCTCGTTACCCTCACTGCCATTGTTTGTTCAGATACCAGTGTTACCCAACAGCTTGTTTATGCACGTTCGGGGAGTGGTATTGCGGTGGGGCTGCCTCCCGACCCCCTGAAGGGTGAGAACTCCATCCAAGTTTACCCCAACCCCGCTCAAAACACACTGCAAATCACTATTGCTTCCGACCCGCTGCTTGTTGAGCGAAGTCGAAACGAGCCTGTCTTTACCCTCTACAACCTGACCGGTCAGTTGGTGTTGCAAACACAGTTTGTTTCGACAGGCTCAACAAACACGACAAGCAAAACCATTTCGATAGCGCATTTGCCGGAAGGAGTATATGTTTTTGAAGTATTTGATGGTGTTGTGTTGGCGCGGGGTAAGGTGGCGATGGTGCGGTAGAGTTTGAGAACTGAGTTGTTAGAAACAAGACCATCTCATGTTTCTACCCCCCCAAAACCATCCTACAAAACCAAAGTTGCTGTTTCCTTTGCAATACCAATTCGGGCAATAGCGCCGCTGTTAAAAGCAAGGAAGTCGGATTCCATCCCATCACTAAAAATGACTCCATTTGCCGGCATAAACGATTCAAGAGTCAACTCTGTCTTGGAACTGATATATCCGGCAACAATGCTTGTCTGCGTTTTAACGCTTTTAAAAGGCTCCCGAACAGCAAAAAACAACTGGTTTTGGGACAAAGAAGGCTGTTGACTATGACTTTCCTTTTTATTACGCCTATTTTGGTCAATCGGCAATCCGAAGAAAAGTTTTCCAATTCCCATGGTCATGTTAAAAACAGAGCTCAGCCAACCGGTTGAGCCGGCAGGTGTTGAAACAATCAAACCGCTGGAAGAGTGTTCTTCTGTCTGATTTTGGTAAGTTATCCGGTAACGGGCCGAAACATGGGAGGAAGCACCAATAAACAAATCGTTAAAGCCTAACAATCTTTGTCCGTCGTTTAGTTTTGCTTCGGCAAACGTTACACTTCTGAACTTGTGTTGATTTTCTATCACACTTTCTACTGCACCTATAAAATTAGAGGTGTCGAAAGGAAGTAATATCCCGTCATAGCGATTTTTGTCGGGATTAACTGCAACAATGGGTGCTCCCTCCGAATATTTGGCAGTATTTGCTACTAATCCATCCTGGCCAATGACCACAATCAGGTGATTTTCGGTAAATATAAATGCCGGCACATAAATTCTTTCGACTATCTTATATTTTATCACCTTACTCAACTTTGCCAGTACCGTATCAAGCGAACGATGAAACGCATCATGTTCTGCCTGGTAATCTTCAAAATTTCCACCCGATCGTTCAATATAAAACTTTGCCTGCGCCTTGGTGTTAAAGCGGTCAATCAGTGCTTCCAGGCGGGTTTTGTTTTTAACAATAATGGCATATTCCACACTCATCGGATACTTACTGTTGTTGGAGCAGGTTGTCTAACAAGTCGGGACTAATGTTAAGGGTTCCAATTTTTTCTGCATTTTCAGCGATCTGCCTGAAGGCCAACGCGATATTGAAACGTGGGTCGGGGTTATTGTTTAAGGCTATTAAAGTGCGCCAATCCACATCTTTGTAGGGTTTTAGGAGGGTGTCTAATACAAATCCCTGGGTAGTTGCTTCTAATCGGTCGTTTTCAGTTTTCATTTCGATCAGGTTTTTGCGCTGACTTTCGACAGAAATATCCGCTTCTACCGCCATTTCCCTTAATTTGCGGTCGTTGTTTGCCTGTTGAACTTTCCCTTCCATCTGTTTTTCGGCAATCTGTTTTTTCTTTTCTTCCACCGCAATTTCTGTATTCAACTCGCTTTCTTTAATTTTCCGTTCTTGTTCAACAGCAAAATTGCGTCGTTGGTAAATAGCATGGTCAGCTTCCTGTTGAAGCTTTTCGCGGGTTTCAGTTTCTAAAGCTCGTTTCATTTCAGGAGTAGCACTAACGGCCAGAATATTTGCTCCCAATATTTCGATGCCCAAAATGCTTATGGCCTGCGAGCTGAGCAGCCCGTCTGAAATTTGTTTTTCGATTGTTTTTGCCGAACGAATAGCCTCTTTCAAGCCTAAACCGGAAATAAAGGCAGATGTGGCAGTTTGTGCTTCGTTAATGATTCGCTGATGGAGCTTTTCTATATCGTTTTTTTTATAAAACCCTTTATCGTCTAAAGTAAAGTCCAGTATATTGGCAAGGGTGGTAGGTCCGTTAACCTTATAAGTAATTTGCCCCTGAATAGAAACTGTTTGGTAATCGGCAGTGCTTTCGTTAAAGATAAAAGGCAGGTCATTACTTCCAATCGGGATAGCTGCAATAGAACTGTTGGGAGAAAAATAAAAGAACGATAACCCACGACCCTCTTTCACGATTTTACCGTTACTGAAATGAATTACATAGGTCATGGAGTCAAATTTAACGTGTTTAATTCCAAGCATATTGGTAAATTTTGAAGGTGTCGGTAGTACAAAAATGAAAACTGCCGGCTAAACAGGTGTCCTATCTTTTTTTGATGTTAGTTAATTTTAGCGTGAAAGGTACATAAATTACCCTTGTTTGTAAAGAGATACGGCAATTATAGAGGTAATTCCGTAACATTTCAAGAAAATCAGCTATTTTTGTCTATTCAATATAGTTATATGTTTTATTTGAAATCCCTGCTTACAGAAGACAGCCATCACAATGAACGATTGATAACGGCAACCCTGCCTTTAATGGAACAGTTTTACACCATTCAGGGCGAGGGTTTTCACCAGGGTAAGGCTTCTGTATTTATCCGTTTAGGCGGTTGTGATGTGGGTTGTGTTTGGTGTGATGTCAAAGAATCATGGGATGCAGACCGTCATCCTAAGATACCTGTAATTGATATTGTTACTGAAAGTCTGAAATATCCTTCAGAAATATGCGTTATAACGGGAGGAGAGCCATTGATGCACAATTTGAATGATTTGTGCCTTGCTTTGCAGGATGCCGGCAAACATACGCATCTTGAAACCTCCGGCGCACACCCGCTTTCGGGTAATTGGGATTGGGTTTGCCTGTCGCCCAAAAAATTTAAAGCGCCTTTACCGGAAATCTCACAAATGGCAAATGAGTTGAAAGTAGTCGTATATAACAAATCAGATTTTGAATGGGCAGAACAACATGCCTCAAAGACTAATAGCGACTGCCTTCTTTTTCTTCAGCCGGAATGGGGAAAAAGTCATATAATTTTACCTTTGATTGTTGACTATGTCAAACAATACCCCAAATGGCGCATTTCTCTTCAAACGCATAAATACATGAATATTCCATAGTTATACAAAATTTTCATTTCACCTTATACCTAAAAAAACCTATGAGAATATCTGGCATCATCACAGGGTTGCTGCTATGTTGTATGTCGTTTGTTTTAAAAGCACAAAACACAGACGGTAACGAACCCGCCATGCCCAAAAAGGCAGTCGAATGGTTTAACAAAGCCAATGAACATATATTATACAACCAATATGCCGATGCAAAGGCAATCCTTTTAAAAACTGTCAAAAAATATCCTAAATATGCAAAAGCCTATGCCCGGCTGGGAGAAGTTCACGGACGGTTAAAAGAATATGATGAGGCGAGAGCAGCCTATACCAAAATTCTGAGTATTAGTCCATCTCCGGCAAACGAGTTTATGGTAAGTTTTTCGGTGGGAAAACTTTGGATGGAGGAGGGCAACTTTGAAGAAGCTGCTTCCGAACTGAAACATTGCTTGTCTATTAAAACGACAGATGCATTTAAAGATACCCGTATTCAGGCAGATTGGTTATTTCAAAATGCTAAGTTTGCAGCACATGCCATCAAAAATCCGGTTCCGTTTAATCCAATAGGCATGGATGCTGCCATTAATTCTCGCCATGATGAGTATTTGCCCATGATAACCGCCGATGAGCAAATGCTGGTATTTACCCGGCGCTTTAACTCTAACGCTGACATAAACGAAGACTTTTTTTTTAGTGTTCGCCCCTCAGATACCAGTGCCTGGGAAACTGCTCTCGAAATGGCGCAACCTATCAATTCGCCGGCAAATGAAGGGGCAATCTGCATTTCACCCGATGGCTCCCGATTGTTTTTTGCCGCCAACGGCAGACCGGACAGCGAAGGTGGCTTTGACCTTTACTATTGTATCAAATCGGGTAGTTCCTGGAAAGTTCCTTACAATTTTGGGCAACCGGTCAATTCTTCTTCCTGGGAATCGCAACCCTCTATTTCGGCAGACGGACGAACGCTTTACTTTTGCAGCCGCCGCAAAGGAGGATTTGGTGGAATTGATATCTGGGTAACTCAGTTGGTAAACAACAGTTGGACAGAACCGGTCAATTTAGGCCCCTCCATCAATACCGCCAAAGACGAGCAATCGCCTTTTATTCACCCCGACAATCAAACCTTGTACTTTTCTTCTAACGGTCACGTTGGCATGGGCAATGCAGATTTGTATGTCGTGCGCCGCGATAGTTCGGGCAATTGGGGTAAACCCGAAAACATTGGCTATCCCATCAATACACCCGGTACCGAAAACGGATTGGTTGTTAATGCCAAAGGCGACAAAGCCTATTATTCTTCCTACAAAGAAGGATATGGGTTAGATATCTTTTATTTCGACCTGCCTAAAGCGGCGCAACCCAACTATGTAACCTATGTAAAAGGAAAAACGATTGATGATTTAACCCGAAAACCAATTTCGGCTACTATCGAACTGATTGACCTCGAAACAGGCAAGGTATTGCACGAAACAGCTTCTGATGCAGTTTCAGGTGAGTTTTTGGTAACCCTGCCTGCAGGTAAAGAATATATGTATAATGTTTCAAAGCCCGATTATCTCTTTTTTTCGGAAAACTTTTCCCTTTCAAATCGCCAAACCGACAAGCCTTTTTTGCTAAATATTGCTTTGAAACCCATCAAAAAAGAGCAAAAAGACGAAAAACCGGTATGGAATATCGGGCAAACTATCGTGCTTAAAAATGTTTTTTTTGAAACCGATTCTTACGAACTGAAAAACACCTCTTTCCTTGAGTTAGACCGGTTAGTAAAGTTATTGCAAGACTACCCAACCTTGAAAGTAGAAATTAGCGGGCATACCGACAACACCGGCAGCAAAGAACACAACCAACGACTTTCGACCAACCGCGCCAAAGCAGTTTACGATTATCTGCTGAGCATGAAAATTCCGGTTAAACAACTGACTTACAAAGGATATGGGGATACCAAACCTATAGCGGACAACACTACCGAAACAGGACGTGCGGCAAACCGCCGCACAGAGTTTACTGTTTTAGACGGCATCAGCAATGTTCAAATCAGTCAATCTCAAAACGGCAGTTCAGTGGTTACAAAGCCCGAAGAAAAAAAGAGCAACGGAACAGGTAATTTGCTTAAAAATGCGATTCTGCCCGATACAAAAGGCAAAGAACAAACTCCGAAAACAAACAAGCCTAAGTAACCGGAAAAAGGATTTTTTTTGCCGAAAATCGGATATTTATTTTTGTTGGAATTATAAATTTTTATATCGTCTCTTGTTTTTTTTCTTAATGGACTAAAGTTGGAATGGGCTAAAGCCACATTCCTATTTATTTTTTGAATTTTCCCAAAATGATTTCCCTCCAGCTTCAGATGGAGGTATGGATTAGATATTTCAATTCCGTTATCGGCTTTAGCCTAAAATTTAACCTTTGAATTTCTCAAACCCATATTTGGTGATATACTCATCATATTCCTGTTGATATGTTTTGTGTTTATGGTGATCCTCCTGATTTTTTATGTAGTTCCTTACTCTGCCAATCGCTGATTCCGATACTGAAACAGCAAAATACTCATCCTGCCACTAAAATCGTTGTTTTGTTAAATTGCTTTTGTTGATCCAAAATGAAGTCTCTCCTTTTATAAGTTGCATCACTTTTTGAATAGTTTGATCAACTCCCAATGAAATCAAGCAATGACAGTGATCTTTATAACCATTGACAAAGTCAATGAAAATATTTTTCTCCTTACCATTATCTCTGATGTGTTTCCAAACTTGTTTTCTCAATTCCGGTGAATCAAGTAATGGTTCTCTGTTCTTAGTACTCCAAACAAAATGAATATAGACTTTTATGAATGGCATTTTTTTATTGCTTTTTAAATGTTTGGGAGTATGCAAATATAAAATCCCGCCTATATCATCACCACAATTATACAAACTCCTTCTGTTAAGAACAATAAATTCAAAAAAACCCACCCATAACTACAAGCTATGGTGTGGCAACTCAGCCATAGTTAACTCCCTGCTCACATCATCATCTCCGCCTTCTTATGAACAAGTTGTTCGCGTTCAGGTCCGACAGAAATAATGCTTACCGGAACGTTTAAATATTTTTCGACAAACCCCACATAATGTTGAAATGAGGCGGGCAGCTCGTCAAAGGTTTGTATATCTGAAAGCGGAAATGGCCACCCTTCAAATTCTTTATATACCGGAACAATAGATTGCCGCTCCAGGTCATAAGGCAGTGTAGTTGTTCGCAGCCCGTTATGTTCGTAGGCAACACAGGCCTGGATGGTATCAAAAACCGACAACACATCGGCTTTGGTCATCACCAATTGCGTTACGCCGTTGAGCATGACGGTGTAGCGGAGGGCAGGCAGGTCTATCCAACCGCATCGCCTCGGTCTGCCGGTTGTTGCGCCAAACTCACCACCGGCCTGTCTTATTTTTTCTCCGTTTTCGTCAAACAGCTCTGTTGGGAAAGAGCCGCTGCCCACACGGGTACAATAGGCTTTGGTAATGCCGAACACTTCCCCGACGGTAGAGGGTGCGATACCTAAACCGCTGCAAACCCCTGCAGTAACCGTATTGGAGGAGGTTACAAAAGGATAAGTACCAAAATCTATATCCAACATAGAACCCTGAGCGCCTTCTGCCAAAACTTTCTGACCTTTTTTTATGGCCTCATTTACCATATATTCTGCATCGGTCAATTTTATTTTCCGGAGCATTTCGATGCCGTCAAAAAATTCGGCTTCCAGTGGTTCGAGGTCATACTCAAAATCATACAGGTTGCACAACAAAGTTTCATGTTTCGCTTTTAACTGTTGATAGTAAATCTCAAAATTGTAGAGTTCTATATCCCCTATCCTAAGTCCGTTTCGTCCTATTTTATCCATATAGGTCGGACCGATGCCTCTGAGAGTCGAACCTATTTTATCTTTACCCTTTGATGCTTCCGAAGCTGCATCCAACAATTTATGGGTGGGAAGAATAAGATGTGCTTTGCGGGAAATATAGAGCCGGTTAAAAACATCGGCACCGGCGGCATGTACTTTTTCAATTTCTTTTTTCAGTGAAACCGGGTCAATGACCACTCCGTTGCCGATTAAGTTGACCGGGCGTTGGTGAAATATGCCCGAAGGGATGTGGTGAAGCACTATTTTCTGCCCATCTATATACAAGGTATGCCCTGCATTGGGGCCACCCTGAAAGCGGGCGACTATGTCATAATGATTTGCCAAAAAATCTACTACTTTTCCTTTTCCTTCGTCTCCCCATTGGAGTCCTAACAGTACATCAACAGACATGTTTTATGTTTAAGTGGTAAATATATAAAAAGTTGTTTTAAAATCTAGCAGGTGTTTCCAAAATACTTAAAGCTGTTTCAAGATTTGGTGCAAGGGTGAAAATGCTGTTCAGTTTGGTGATAATCATCACGTTATTCAGTTGTTCAGAAAGGTGGATGAGAATGGTCTCCCCTCCTGCGTTCCGGGATTTGGTAAGCAGGTGTATCAGCAAATTAAGCCCTGCACTGTTGATGACCTTAACTTCGGACAAATCTATGATAAAATTCAAATTGCCGGGTTCTGTAATGTCCGAAATCTGTTGAAACGTATCGAACAAGGTATGCTGTTCTATTAAACTGCCTTGGAGGATAAGGAGTGAAGTAGAACTATTGAGCGGCTTGAGTTGAAAGTTCATGTTTGCTACAATTCCGATGCATTGCCCTTTCAGCAAATTGCAAATTGCGGGAGGAAAATTGTTTTAGATAGTGCTCATTCTGATTTTTACAAAAAAACGGCAAACTCATTTCAAAAATCTGTAAGTTCAGGATGTTGTTTTTTATATTCACAGTTGCCCTGACAGGTTCCATATAGATTCAGAGAATGATGTGTGATGGTAAAGTTAAACAACTCTCCAATCATGGATTTCGTCTGCTGAATTCTTGGGTCGCAAAATTCCATCACCTTTTTACAGTCAATACAAATAACATGGTCGTGTTGTTTGTAGCCGTAAGCCTTTTCATAATAGGTTACATTTTGCCCGAACTGATGTTTTGCAACCAAATCGGAGGCGACGAGCAACTCGAGGGTATTATAAACGGTTGCACGGCTTATGTTGTATTGGTTGGTTCGCATCTGGATATATAGGGTTTCTGCATCAAAATGGTCGTTTCTCGAATAAATCTCTTCCAATACGGCATAACGTTCGGGGGTTTTCCGTTGTTGATTTTTTTCGAGAAAGGCGGTAAAAATACCTTTCACTTCATGCAAAATTTTCTTGTCGGGAATATAGGCAGATGTATCAGGCATAAGTTGAAATACTATACAGATTCAAAGAAGTTGGAACCGGGGCTTCAATATCCGAATAAAAAAACAAAGAACGGCACCTCATAGTTGTAAAACAGTTAGAAATTGGTAATATGAATTGAAAAAATGCCTTCCAAAGATTTCAGTTTTTTGGCCACTAATTTTACCTGATCCCTGTCCTTGACATAAATATTGATTTCCCCCTCAAAGATACCATCTTTAGCGTCTAAAGAGATAGAACGCATATTTAGTTTTAGTTCGGATGAAATAATATTGGTTAATTTATTGACCAAACCGATATCGTCCTGGCCATTGATTTTGATGGTTACTAAATACAAAGGCTCGGACGTTTGCCTGCCCCACTTGATGGTAACCACTCTGTAGGGATAATCGGCTTTTAGTTGAGGTGCATTGGGACAATCAATCCGGTGAACCCTCATGCCTTTTCCGATGGTAATAAATCCAAAAACATCATCCCCTGCCACCGGTTTACAACAGTTGGCAATGCTGTAATCTACTTTATCGGCATATCCTCCGAAAATACTGATATCGGCCGGGTTTATTTCTTCTCCTCGAAGCAAAAACTCACCGTCTTCGAGGGGGACCGGTTTTTTTTCAGAAACTGGAACCTCCAACACATCTCCGTTGAATTTTAGTTTTTTCAATTGGGTGGTATCGAAAGTGTTATTGGCAATGGCAGATAAAAAATCGAGCTGATCTGAATACCGGAAATGGTTGACCAATTCGGTAATGACATTGTTGTTAAAATTGATTTTCAGTGCTTTTAACTTGCGTTCCAAAATTTCTTTACCGGTATCTGCTGTAGTGCGTTTCTCGTTATGTAAATAAGATTTTATTTTGGAACGGGCGCGTACAGTATGGGTAAAATTTAGCCATTGTTCGGATGGGTGTTGTTTTTTTGAAGTGATGATTTCGACCTGATCTCCACTTTTCAACACATAAGAAATGGGCTGAAGTTTCCCCTCAATTTTAGCGCCAATACATTGGCAACCCAAATCTGTATGTATTTCAAATGCAAAGTCAAGAACTGTAGCCCCTAAGGGAAGATACTTTACATCACCTTTTGGAGTATAAATGTAGATTTCATTTTCATAAAGGTTATGTCTGAATTCATTGAGCAGCTCAATGCTGTTTTCTGCTTTTTCTGATAAAAGCTCCCTAACCCGATTCACCCAGGTATCCGTTTTTTGGTCTGAGTGTCCGCCTTTGTATTTCCAATGGGCAGCTACTCCTTTCTCCGCTTCAACGTCCATCCGTTTTGTTCGGATTTGAACCTCTACCCATTTGCTGTCAGGTCCCAACACAGTGGTATGTATCGATTCATAGCCATTGCTGCGTTTATTCTTGCCGATCCACTCGCGGTATCTTTCCGGCAGTCCGGTAAATAAATCGGTAATCAGCCCTAATACGTTAAAACATACGGCTCTTTCGTTTTTTTCATCTTCAACATCCATCACCACACGAATTGCGAAAAGGTCGTACACCTCTTCGAAGGGAATCACTTTTTTCTTCATCTTATTGGCAATGGAATAGATATGCTTCGAACGGCCGAACACCTTAAATTTTGAATAACCCGCCTTAGTCAACACCGATTCTATTGGTTCTATGACCTTTTCTATATACTCTTCTCTCGATTTTTTGGTTTCCTGCAACTTTTGCGCAATTTCCTTGTAAAGCTCTTTGTCCGTATATTTCATGCTCAAATCTTCGAGCTCTGTCTTGATTTGGTATAGTCCAAGGCGGTGGGCAATAGGTGCATACAAATACAAGGTTTCAGAGGCAATCGCCATTTGCCGGATTTCGGACATAGAGCCTAAAGTTCGCATATTGTGCAACCGATCGGCCAGTTTTATCATAATTACGCGGATGTCCTCACCAAATGAAAGCAACAGTTTTTTAAAATTTTCTGCCGTTATATTGGCCAGATTTTTCCGCTCAAACATGCCCTTTATCTTCGTCAATCCATCAATGATTTTAGCAACAGTGGGGTTAAACTCTTTGGATATATATTCTAAGGTAACCGGTGTGTCTTCAACAACATCATGAAGCAACGCACAAATTATAGAGGTCATGTCTAATCCGCTGATTTCTTCAGATACTATACGGGCTACGGCAATGGGATGGTAAATATAGGATTCTCCGCTTTTGCGCCGAACACCCTCGTGTGCTTTTAATGCCAACTCGAATGCTGCATCTACGCGCTTGCGATCAAATTCACTAATTTTTCCACAAAACGTCAGCATATTCTCATATTTCTGCTTTATATCAATTAATTCTTCCTCGGTGTAGGGAATCAAATTTGCGGTTACCATTCTCTGCTATGTTTGAATTTATGGATTGTGCGACTTTTTAGCCTAAAATAAAACTGCTTGCCTCTAAAACAAAATTACTGCTATTTTGCATAATTTACACTATCTGCAAACTAAAAATGATTTGAAAATGTATGGATTTACCCCATCTCTGCTCAGAAAATAAATTTTCTGAATTGCCCTCCTGATGGGCAACTCTGAAAACGGGTATTGTCCTATTTCCTTTCCTTATTTTGACCTGTCATTCTCAATACCGCAACATTCAGCTTTGACTCTCTTACCACACAATTTCACCGGTCTTGTTTGTATAATTGTTTAACAACCGGATTTATGTCGGAAACCTATGGTTGATGTTTGATTACAAAGTCCATGAATGTTTACTATTCAAGCCTTTCCTGCTTTATCCAAATGGCATGTGTTTTGTCTTTTAAAAATAGTAATATTGCACATTCATCTAAACGGCATGAGCTCTGTTTCCTTTCGTGCCCAATTATCTTTTTACAAACTTGCCTTAAATATACGGTCATGTTTAAAAAAATTTCATTTACTTTCGGGGTTGCCATTTTGAGTTCGCTCATGTCTGTTTGGCTATACAGCAATTTAAATCCCGATTTGTTTAGAAAAGCAATACACAACCGTCTGAAAGAACACGAGTCTGTGGTTTTAAATACCTCCTCTATAAATTTACCCATGTTGAGCAGCCGTCTTTCGGGGCAATCCGCCTTTTTGAACCCAATCAGCGGATTTGTCGAAGCCGCTAAAATCGCTAACCCCACTGTGGTAAACATCAGCGCTATGAGACAAAAATCGGGGGCAGCTACTTTGAACAATCCTTTTGGAGATCTTTTTGGAGATAAAGGAACCGATTGGTTTGGGTATGACCAACCCGGGGGGGCAGATATAGGGCTTTCATCGGGTTCAGGGGTCATTGTTTCTTCGGACGGATACATTATTACCAACAACCATGTTATTGTCGGAAGTTCTCAGATAAAAATCACCCTCTACGACAAACGTTCATTTCTTGCCGCAGTGGTAGGAACAGACCCGGCAACAGATCTTGCTTTGCTTAGAATCAACTCCAATAACCTGCCCTTTATCCGGTACGGAAACTCGGATGAACTGGAGGTCGGAGAATGGGTGTTGGCCGTCGGCAATCCGTTTAATCTCGCCTCGACCGTTACCGCAGGTATTGTAAGCGCAAAAGGCCGAAATATCAATATTCTGAAGGAAGAAGCCGCCATAGAATCGTTTATTCAAACAGATGCAGCCGTCAATCAGGGTAATAGCGGAGGCGCATTGGTCAATCTTCAGGGCAATTTAATAGGCATCAATACAGCAATTGCCACCCCTTCCGGTTCTTATGCAGGTTATGCTTTTGCTGTTCCCGTCAATATTGCCAAAAAAGTGATTGAAGACCTTAAAAATTACGGTGCTGTTCAACGCGCATACTTAGGAATCAATACGCGCGACATTAACCCCGAAATTGCATCGAGGTTAAAACTCAAAAATATGAACGGCGTTTTTATTGAACAAGTAACCACAGGAGGAGCGGGTGAGGAAGCCGGTTTGAAAAAAGACGATATCATTACCGAAATAAACGGCTATAAAGTAAACACCTTACCCGAATTTAAAGAAAAAGTAGCCCGATTCAGACCGGGTGATATTATAGGCATCACTTACCTGAGAGACGGCAAAATGGTCTATACTAAAATGGTGCTTAAAAACGCACTTCAAACCACCCAAATTAACGCAAAACCTATCGAAGAACTCGAAAAACTGTTAGGTGCAAGGTTCGAAGAGTTAAGCGTTGCCGAAATGAGCAGCTTAGGCATAAAAAATGGCATTAAAGTTATCCAACTCCATGAAAACGGACTGCTTCATACTGCTACCTCTATGAAACCCGGCTTTATTATCTTAAAATTAAATAATGAAGTGGTCAGCACTTTGGAAGATATGAGCCTTCATATCCAGAAAATTTCCAAAGGAGACGGAATCATGCTTGATGGAATGTATCCCAACGACAAGTCTAAAAAACTATATGCCTTTAGCATGAAGTAAGGGTTGTTTCAACCTTCCGGCATGATCGAAAAACAGGACTTGTCTTAAAGGTTACCGGCGATTAAACATACCGAGCCAAAGTTTGCAGCTAAAGGGGTTTGGGGAAAATTTCTGCAACCACCTTTTCCAGTTCCCTTGCCATAGACAACAAAGGATTACCGGCTTCTAAACCTCTCTTTAACAAAATATCGGTCAGAGATTTGTAATACCAGTATTGATCCTCTTTCCCGGCATTAAATCTGCTCCAGAATGTATCTCCTTCCTTTAGTAAATCGTGTTTTATAGCCTGGGCGTTGTCTAATTTATCTGCACAAGATACCAACAAGCTATCAATGTCCGGGCTGTTTTCAAGATGTTCTAATGTATGTTTTTTCCTTGAACGCCAACTTGTATCACCCGATTCGGTCTTGTTTAGCTTTACCTGTTCAGATGCTCCGGCAACCAATTCGGCAACCCGTTTGTCAAACCTGCTCGCTACTTCTTCAATGGTAACAGGTGTATCCTCGACTACATCGTGCAAAATACCGGCAACTATCACCTCCTCCTTACATTGGTTTTCACACAATATCTTCATCACATTTATCAGATGCGAGATATATGGTATGTTTGTCCCTTTGCGAAAATGCCCTTCATGGGCATCTGCCACAAACCGGATGGCTTTAAATATCATAATTTTTCGATTAAATATAAGTTTTCAAATTTATTTGCAGAAATTGTAAACACGCTAATGTTCTTTAAAAATGGAGGAATTTGATTTGGGTCAATCATGAATCAATAATCTAATTCTGAATTTCCATCCTGATAGTTGGCAATATTCAGGGTTGTTCCTGTTTCTTTAAAACAGCAAATCAATACTTAGAGAATATCCACGAAATAGACATCCGTATTATTTCTCGTGATGTTCGGGATATAAAATCGTCCGGGTTCGTATGCTTTTTCAATCAGGCTGAAAAGTGTACATGATTTTGGAAGTCCTGTAAAAATTAAGGTAAAGACCACGTTTCCATTTCTGGCAATATACTTCCAGGTTGGAAACATCGTAATGTTTTCGGCATGTACCAACTTGCTGATATGGCTTGAACCCATATCGTATAAATAGGTGGTTTCCCAAATTCTGATATAGGATTCTCCGGACGATTTGTTTATATAATTGCAATGAACGACAACTTGTGATTCCTCATCTGCCTCATTACTCAGTTTCAAATTTGACGAAATTTCAATAGTGGTGCCCGGACTAATCACAGGCGTTTCGATGAGTTTAATTTTGGTCATTGCCAACTTCCGGGTGTTTGCAATGATAACATAAAAAGTTGTTCTAAAAGTTCAACGGAATGATTCACGTTTCATACATTGAAGGCTAAATATCCCGGTTCATGTTTTATCCAAATAGCAAACCTTAGAATTTTCCTCACTTCTCTTATCTTGGTTTGACGAACGATAGTTGTTTTCAGTCAAACATTTATCATCCTATATTTAACCCCTAAGTATTGATACCCTAAAAATGCCTGCCCTTTCATCAAAAACTGACCACCCTGTTTTTAAAAATCATAGGGTAAAGAGCAAAAAACACCCGCCTCACCTCAAAAAACATCCGGCAGCTCGAACCCAAATCTTGTAAAAACACAAAATTTTGGACAAAAAATACGGTTGACTTAAGCCCTTTGCAGGGGTGCATTAAGTCATTGCAGGGGTGATTTAAAGCATTGCAGGGGTACATTGAGTCATTGCAGGGGTGATTTAAAGCAATGCAGGGGTACATTAAGCCATTGCAGGGATACATTAAGCCATTGCAAATGCACATCAAGCTATTGCAAAGGTGCTTTAAGTCATTGCAAAGGCACATTAAGTCATTGTAGAGGCGATTCAAACCATTGCAGGGGTGCAATGCGTCATTGCAGGGTTACATTAAGCCATTGCAGGGGCGATTTAAGGCATAGACGAGGTGCAAAAAAGTGAGAATCCGGGAAACATTAGATGACTGAAAGGGACACTTCCCGACACTTCCCCGTAAAGTGTGAAAGTTCACCAAATTGGAACAGACACCTCATTTTTGATTGAAAGGACAACACTTTATTAAAATTAGCCCGGAACTTTAAATAAAGGTTAACAGTTATAAAGAAAAAAATATTGCCGGCACTTGCGTTTTTTAAAGTGAATGTCTTACCTTTGCCTTCGCTTTCTTAAAATCAGATAAGCGGAAATAGCTCAGTTGGTAGAGCATAACCTTGCCAAGGTTAGGGTCGCGAGTTCGAGTCTCGTTTTCCGCTCAGTTACTTCTTTGAACAAAAGCCGTTCACAAAAACGAATTGCCCAGGTGGTGGAATTGGTAGACACGCAGGACTTAAAATCCTGTGAACCTAAAAGTTCGTGCGGGTTCGAGTCCCGCCCCGGGCACTGTTTAAGAGCAGGCTTTTTCTGCGGAAATAGCTCAGTTGGTAGAGCATAACCTTGCCAAGGTTAGGGTCGCGAGTTCGAGTCTCGTTTTCCGCTCAGTTAATGTTTAAATGTCCGACACCCTCATTATGGATTTCCAATAGTGAGGGTGTAATTTTTTTATGGCTTTTCCGGTAAAGCCGGCGGTGATTTGTCCTTCTTTTTACAGCCTGGTTCTTTTTGAATTTAAGGAATTTTATCTTTTTTTTCTTTTTTATTTAGCCGCTAAAAAAATCTTTCTAAATTGCGAGGTTTATTTCATTAAATAACCAATAAAGTATTTATGAAGCCTTTCGATTCTAATAAGATTAAAAACGTCGCAATTTTGGGACATGCCGGAAGCGGGAAAACCACGATGGTTGAAGCGATGCTCTTTGAAGCCGGCATCATTAACCGTCGTGGCACAGTTGAGGAGGGGAACACAGTATCTGATTACCACGATATTGAAAAACAAAGGGGCAACAGTATTTTCAGCACCTTGCTCCACCTTCAATGGAAAGACAATAAAATCAACTTGATTGACACTCCGGGTTTTGATGATTTTGTCGGAGAGGTGATTTCTTCGCTACGGGTTGCCGATACCGCAATTATGGTGCTAAATGCACAAAATGGTGTTGAAGTAGGTACCGAACTGATTTGGGAATATACCGAAAACTATCAGACACCGATGATTTTTGCCATCAACCATACCGATCACGAAAAAGCCGATTTTGACAAAACTTTAGAGCAGGCTAAACAAAGATTTGGCGAAAAAGTAGTGCCGGTTCAATATCCCTACAATCAGGGCACAGGCTTTAATGCCATTATAGATGTGTTGAAAATGGTGATGTACGTGTTTCCTCCACAGGGAGGAAAGCCTGAAAAAAAGCCGATTCCCGATTCTGAAACAGATAAAGCAAACGAAATGCACAACGCCCTGATCGAAGCCATCGCGGTGAATGACGAAGGGCTGATGGAATTGTTTTTTGAAAAAGGCACGCTGGACGAAGAAGAAATGGCCAAGGGAATGAAGCACTCCATGATTAACCACGATATTTTCCCTGTATTTTGTTGTTCTGCAAAATCCGATATGGGAACCGGGCGCATTCTGGGTTTTATTCACGACATTGCACCTTCGGCTATGGATGTGCCTCCGGTTCAGCGTCAAAGTGGTAAATCTTTGCAATGCAAGCCCGACGGGCCGGTATGTTTGTTTGTGTTTAAAACCATTTCAGAGCCGCATCTCGGCGATATGTCGTTTTTCAAAGTCTATTCTGGCGAGGTTAAAAACGGTGCCGATTTGGTCAATTCGCTCAACGAAAATACCGAACGCCTCAATCAACTCTTTATTCTGAACGGACGCAACCGCGAACAGGTCAATGTGTTGAAAGCAGGCGATATAGGGGCTACGGTGAAACTGAAAAATACCGCCACCAACAGCACTTTGTATGAAAAGGGCAGTCCGGTTCATATCACCCCAATTCAGTTTCCCGCACCACGAATTACGGTTGCCGTCAGCATTGACAACAAGGCAGATGTCGAAAAGCTCAGCCATGCCCTGCACGTTCTTCATGCCGAAGACCCCACCTTGATTGTAGAACATTCCAAAGAACTCGGTCAGATTTTGTTGAGCGGGCAAGGTGAACTGCATCTCGCCGTTGCAAAATGGAAAGCCGAAAACCTTCATAAAATCAAGTTTGAATACATCGAACCCAAAATCCCGTTCCGCGAAACCATCCGCAAACCCGTTCGTTCCAATTACCGGCACAAAAAACAAAGCGGCGGTGCCGGTCAGTTTGGTGAGGTTCACATGCTGGTAGAACCTTATTATGAAGGAATGCCTGCCCCGGAGGGAATGTCGGTCAGAACCACCGAAGAGGTAAATTTGGAATGGGGTGGTAAATTAGTATTCAACAACTGCATAGTTGGCGGAGCCATAGATGCAAAATATATGAGCGCAATTATGAAAGGGGTCATGGATAAAATGACAGATGGACCCCTTACCGGCTCCTATGTTCGCGACGTGCGGGTTAGTATTTACGATGGAAAGATGCACCCGGTCGACTCAAACGATATGGCTTTTAAAATTGCCGGAACCATGGCTTTCAAACAAGCCTTTCAGGAAGCCAACCCGCTCATTCTCGAACCCTTATATGATGTCGAAGTTTTAGTAGCCGAAGACGCAATGGGCGATGTGATGGGCGATTTGCAAACCCGCCGCGCTATGATTATGGGCATCGAATCGGAAGGTCATTACCAAAAAATTAAAGCACGGGTGCCCTTGATGGAGTTGTATAAATACTCCTCCACCCTACGCTCCCTGACACAGGGACGCGCCAAACACAGCCAATATTTTTCCGAGTTCACCCCCGTTCCCGGCGATATACAACAGCAACTGATAGATAAACATCAAAAAGAACTACAGGAAGCATAACACCTCTTGTATGTTTTTAATATCTTAAAAATCGGGACAATTGCAGAATCAAGCACTTTGTCCCGATTTTTTTTTTGCCTGAATGGGATGGGGGTGATATGGCTTGCAATTTCATATTAGCCCAATACAATTGTGCTGTGTACCCCGAAAATCTGGCGTTTTGGGATAAATGCAATGCCGTAGGCATATTATATTGGTAGAACAGCCGGTACAAGGAATCTCAATGCCGTAGGCATGTAATTTACATAGAATAACATCTTTTACAACCTTTATTACATTCCTACGGAATGATGATGACGGGTTGTTTTTCGTAGCTACCAATATATTATCCCTACGGGATAAGGATAACAAAATTGTTTCAGTTCCAAAAAAATCACCAACCTTTATCTTGAATAGACTAATTTAATATTGCAATTCGTATTATTTTACTGCAATGAAAATCTTAGAATGTCTGATAATCCTACTTTGCACGAAATTTTTATAGACTGAATCGAATTTGCAATTCGCATTATATTTCCGAAACACGTTTTGCCTTTGTTAAAAAAATCTAAAATATTTATATAGAGGCATTGATTTTTTGAATATGATTGCTTAGATTTGTGCAGTTTGTATTTTTTAACATTTAAAAATGAATATGGCTATGAAATTTAAACTCTTTAAGGTAGATTCCTGCCCCCCCCCCCCGAAAATATCAAACAACAAAGGTTTATCTTTTTATTTTAGTTTTTAGCTTGCTCAAAATTTGGAGTATTCCCTTACAAGGGCAAATCCCTTTTGAATGTTTTACCGAAACTCTGAATACTGAAAATATTGAAACTGCTTCACAAACAAGTTGTTCATCTGTTTCGAATGCTTATCAAAACCATTACCAATTTAAAGAAACCTATATGCCCGATGAAAATACCGGAATAAAAACCTTGCGGCTTCGGTTTATCGTGATGAATGATAGCAACGACCCAACCTACGAAAATTTTTCAGATACCGAAACCAATAGAACAATACTTTCAAATCTTGTTAGCAATACAAGCTATGTCTATTTTGAGGACGTTGATGCCCCATTAGAACCCCGTACTTGTATTTGTGGAGATTGCCATATTTCGAATTCCAAAATTCGTTTTGAGTTGGCAGACATACATTTTGTTTCTGTAGATAATTATACAGACTTTTTTAGTGACCCTATACTCAAGCCGGATAACTTTGAAATTGACTATGCTTTATCAGAAATTGGCATAGACATATACAATACTATAAATGTATTTGTCTTAGGCACTTTCAATCTTGCACCATCGGGAAAAGTTTCGCACATAACTTCTCCTGGCAACACTACTGTTCCTTTAGGTCTTGTGTTTGACGATACTTATTATGTTGAAGTTTTAACTGAAGGCAGTGTGTCCAATAATTTTGCCCACGAATTAGGACATATAGTCGGACTAAGGCACACTTATGACGATACTATTTGCGATCCTGCCAATATAGACTATCTGTCAGACGTTTTTGGCTTAGACACCGGAACAGAAGATTGTACGACTATATGCCCTCATACCCCATCAATATGGGATTCTGCACTCTGCAATTCAGTTCCGGGACAGTATTGCAGCGATAATCTCATGGGGGGCAATAATAGTTCTCATCATATCACACCACAACAAATGGGCATCATACATCGCAATTTAGGTTTAGGCTCCGCCTTGCAAAAATATGTAAAGGAGTGCGGTGTGTTAGATGCTCCCCGCCATATAACAGTGTCCGAAGATTGGGATTTTGGCTTTAGAGTATATGGAGATATTATTATCGAACCCGGAGCAAGACTTACCATAAGCTGTCATTTGCTGATGCCCGAAGGGGGTAAAATAGTCGTAAAGAGAGGAGCGAAACTCGTGTTAAATGAGGGTAGTATTTCAAGCGCTTGCTCAAATACCCGATGGAGGAACATAGAAGTTTGGGGCAATAGCGCAATTTCACATTCGTCCTTATTTGGAGGCATTCCGAATGCAAACTCGCTGACTATTGACGATTATATCAACGCACCTTTAGGCGTTAATGACCCGGGCATGGTCATCTTGTATGCCCCTTCGCCCGGAAATTCCTGGACATATATTGAAAATGGAGGCAATCCGGCTATAACCACTAAAAATTCGGAGAACCCATGGAATACAGAATATTGGGGCGGTATTGTTGTGGCAGAAAATTTCAAGTTTAAGAATAACCGGCGTGCCGTAGAAATATTACCTTATAGTTTTACTAATTTCAGCCGGTTCAAAAATTGCCGGTTTATTGAACCCGACCCAAATACTATGTTTTCCGGTGTAACGGTTTGGGATTCTCACGGCATTTTGTTTGATGCCTGCCGTTTTTTGGCCGATAACCCCATACCGGCAGACCAACACCGCAGCGCCATTATCCTTCACGACGCAACGGCAACCATTCAAAATAATTGCTGGTTCCATTATTTTATAAATGCCGCCGAAATCCAAAATACAATGCCTCTTAGCGGCAGTGTAACCATTCGCAATTCCGAGTTCAAGTACAACCATGTCGGCGTTTATGCAAATGCTCCTTACAATCTCGAAATTAGTAGCAATAGTTTTAGCGGAAACACTTCCATTTCAGCAGACGTAGGGGTGGCTATCCGCGGTAATGGCAACTATAGAATAGAAGGCAACACATTTGACGCCAACCTGCTTACAGGAGTGCTTGCCCAACACACCGGAACCGGTTCCGGACTTGACGAATGTAACAGCTTTTCATCTGCACACGGCGTTTGGGCCTTAGGCAACAACAGCGGGCTGCAAGTCAGAAACAACAACCTCAATGCCATAAGAAACGGAATTCTCGTCAGCTCTATCGGCGACCAGGCAGGAGTGCTTTTAGACCAGGGCAGCAGCACAGAACCGCGCTTTAATCTTTTTTCCGACCCTGCCGACCCCACGAAACTGCATATCAACACCCTTAGCTTTCCGGGATCTCCCCCTACAGCCGAGTTCAACTACTTCTACCCCCAATCTACCCTGTTAAGTCCTAATACCAATGCCCGGCTAAAACCCAAATGCGATTTGGACGACGGATGCACCATCGTTAATAATTTTGAGGCAATAAACGTGGAAGAACCTTCGAACTTCCCCGATTCAGAATGTTTGGATTTGCCGGGCACTATTCCACCAATGCCCGAAGAGTGCATAACGCGCGAATGTTGGGATGCGCTGCAACAAACTATTGCTCAACTGAAACAACAGATAGATGCCGGACAGACCGAAAATCTCTTGTTTACGCTGGCAACAGCTCCCGATGCCCTTGAAACATATCAGCTACTGAAACAGGCAGGAAATTTATTGTCGGATACCGTTCTTATAGCAACTGCCCTGGCAAACCAAATGGCAGAGTGGAAACGCGCCGATATTTTATTAGACAACGCCCCCCTGAGCAATGCGGTAATGGGATATGCGCAAAACCAGGTTTCTACCTATATATACGACTTGCTCTACGCTATCTCTTACTATCAGCAACTCTCGGCAAGGCAAGTTATAGAAGCGAAAATAAACAACCGGCAATCTGAACAAGATGAGCTGCTGCACAAACTTTTAGACCAATATACCCACGAACAAAATATTGCGGAAATAGAAAATCTTTTACGTACCGATGGCAGCCTTTATGCAGCGCGCGCCTTAGTGGGGTGGTATTTAAAACAAGGCAATACCATACAGGCGCAAGCCATTTTAGACAGCCTGCCTGCCACTACCGTAGATGCCCAATGGTTTAAAGACCTGCAAACGCTAAACATACAGCGGGCAGACAGTACCGCTTTTTCGTTGCAACCCCAGCAGGAAGCCATGCTCTATGCCATAGCCAATAGCCAAAGCAGCCAATCGGCCTACGCACAGGCGCTGCTCTCCCTCCTAAAAGGCGAAACTTTCAGCCTGCCTGTCCCGCCCGATGAGGTATCGGGCAAAACATCCACACCGGTACGAAAAATTCCAAAGTTGAAGCAATCCGATTTGGAAACCCTGCAACTCATTCCCAACCCTGCCCGCAACCGGATAACGGTATATATTCCGCGAACCACTGCCGGTATTGCCGCCGAATTGGAACTGTATAATTTGCAGGGCAACAGTGTTTGGAAACACTCGCTTTTGCCCGGGCAAAGGGTGGCACAGACAGACCTGCCGTCCCTTCCCAAAGGCATATATATAGTACATCTGAAAGGTGAAAAGAACATGAGTGCGAAACTTGTAATTGAATAGCGGCATATCTCTGTAACCCAATCGGGACGGGCTTAAAAGCGCTTGTCCCGATTTTAAACTTCCTGCCTTATGAAATCAATACCGCATCTTATATACCTTTTCGCCTTTTTGTGCCATACCGCTATCGTTTATGGGCAAACCGATAATTTTGAAACGAGCATAGACCCCGATGACGGACTGGGAAGTAATAATGGAATAAACGTAAATGTAATGTCCGACGGGCTTATCGTTACAAGCGCTTCATTATGTTTTGGCAACAGTGTTCCGTGTTCGGATATTGTTAAAACCGATTGGGGCGGCAATGTTCTTTGGCACGTACAATTTGAAGATTATCCCGATGCTTTTTCGGCACACCGCTCGGGAACTATCGTGAATGACGAAGATGTTTTTTTAATGGCGGGGAAAACGGTTAACGATAACCGGCAGTTTACAATTTCGGTACTCGATAATGCCGGCAATAATGTTTGGTATGCAGAATATGGCAGCGAATTTGACGAAATGGGCAGTGGCGGTTTAATAAGTGTCGAAAACAATAAAATGCTTTCACTTTGCTCGAGCGGCACTAATTGGGTGTTTTCCAAAGCCATGATAACCAAAATAAATAATAATGGCGAGGTGCAATGGCAAAAAGTCTATAGTATAGACACCTTTACATTTACAATAGCAAAACACTTAGCCCTTTCTGCCAACGGCGATTACCTGTTTACCGTAGAAACACCGCTGCCGCCGCCCGATATTGGTTACAAAAAAACCCTTGCCCACGTTTTTGCTACCGACACTGCGGGCAACCAAAAATGGCAGTTTGCATTGAACGAAACATGGGATGGTCAATGTGCCGCCTTTATTGCGCCGCTTCCCAACGGCAACCTTGCCGTTTCCTGGTGCAACGACACGCTGATAGGCGCATGGGGGCAAAACTACGGCATTCCGCATTATGTTGCCGGTATGGATACGGCGGGAAACATGCTTTGGCAGCATTACTTTACCGCACCGTATATTAAGCAGATTTACCGTCTTCGCAAAACATCCAACGGAGACATAATCGGATGCGGGGGGCTTAACTATGCAGGCCAATACGACGGCGGATGGATGTTCAGAATTTCGGCTGCCGGAGAATTGTTGTGGCAAAGGGAATATGTGCATCATTTGCCCGGATACGGAAACAATGCGGGAATTGCATTCATGGATTTAACGGAAACCCCCGACGGAGGCATAGCGGCTACGGGGCCCGTTATCCAGCGAAACGAAAACGGGCAGTTGGAAATAGATATATGGTTGGTCAAAACCGATGCCGACGGCTGCATGGAACCCGGCTGTAACAACGGTTTAATATGGTTGTCGGCAGACGAGGCGGCAGAAGGCGTTTGGATAGGCAGGGAACTCAACGCGCTGCATGTTTACCCCAACCCTGCCTCTTCCCAAATCACCGTCCGCCTCCCGAACAATGCCGTTGCCTATACGCCCGCACAAATTGACGTTTACAATATCCACGGGCAGCGGGTACACAGTCATCCGCTTCTGCCCGGGCAAAGAGTGGCACAAATAGACCTCCCCACTCTTCCCGAAGGAATATACATTGTTCATCTGAAAGGACATAAAAATCTAAGTGCGAAGCTTGTTATAGAGTAACGGCAAGTATCTCCAAACTACACAAGACGGGCAACAGATAATGTTTGCCCTGCTCCTTAAAGAAACCAACCCATGAAACACAAAATAGTAATGCTGTTTTTTCTATTCTTTAATATTGCCCTGCAAGCCCAAACAGGCACTTTTGAAATGAGTATAGATCCCGATACCGGTCAGGGGAGCAATAACGGTGTTTGCATAGTATCTGATTGGGATGGTTTGCTCGTTGTAAGTGCTTCTTTGTGTGAAGGTAACAATGTCGGTTGTACGGACATAGTAAAGGTAGATTGGAACAAGAACATTCTTTGGCAAAGGCTTTTCCATAATACCCCTTTTTGGTTTTCACCCTCTGGTGGTAACACCATAATAAATACACAGGGCGATTATGTAGTGTTAGGAGCTACTCTTACACAAGACAGCATTGCAAACTTTATTCTTGAAATTTCCCCAACCGGAGACAGCCTTTCTTACCAAACTTTTGGGTATAAAACCGGAGCTACGGGCAAGTTATTACAAGTAAACGGATTTGAGTATCTTGTACTTTATACTCGTGGCGAGTCCCCTTTTTATGCCCATCCGGTAGTTGCTTTACTGAATACCGATACCCATACAACAGAATGGGAAAAAATTATTTACGAATTTCCGTGGGGTTCCGGCGTAGGAATGTGCCTAACCGAGAACGAATGGATAATTGCCTATCAGGTAGCTCAGGAATCGGATAATCTGTTATATCTTACCAGAACAGATTCGATGGGCAATGTTCTGAAAAACATAGCGGTAAACATTGTGCCTAAAGGGAATTGTCTTGGACGGGTCGAATATCTTGGGAACGGTGAGCTTGTTTTTGCATGGTGCAACGACACGCTGATAGGCGCGTGGGGAGAAAACTACGGCATTCCGCATTTTGTAGCCGGTATGGATACGGCGGGCAACATGCTTTGGCAGCATTACTTTACCGCACCCTATATTAAGCAGATTTACCGCCTGCGTAAAGCATCCAACGGAGATATAATCGGATGCGGGGGGCTTAACTATGCAGGTCAATACGACGGCGGATGGATGTTCAGAATTACGGCTGCCGGAGAATTGTTGTGGCAAAGGGAATATGTGCATCATTTGCCCGGATATGGCAATAGTGCAGGTATTGCTTTTATGGATTTAACGGAAACTCCCGACGGAGGCATAGCGGCTACGGGTCCCGTTATCCAGCGAAACGAAAACGGGCAGTTGGAAGTGGACATTTGGTTGGTCAAGACCGATGCCGACGGCTGCATGGAAGCCGGTTGCAACGACGGTTTAATATGGTTGTCGGCACACGAGGCGGCAGAGGGTGTTTGGATAGGCAGGGAACTTGACGCGCTGCTTGTTTACCCCAACCCTGCCTCTTCCCAAATCACCGTCCGCCTCCCGAACAATGCCGTTGCCTATACGCCCGCACAAATTGAAGTTTACAATATCCACGGGCAGCGGGTACACAGTCATCCGCTATCTCCCGGGCAAAGAGTGGCACAAATAGACCTCCCGCCTCTTCCCAAAGGTATCTATGTAGTTCATTTACCAGGACATAAAAATCTAAGTGCGAAACTCGTTATAGAGTAATCGCTTTTCAACAAAACTAATCGGGATAAGAAATTCAATTCTTGTCCCGATTTTAAATTCCTTATAAAATGAAACCAATACTGTACTTTTTACTTCTTTTCAGCTTTATTGGAAATATTGATTTATTTTCCCAAACCGGCACATTTGAAACGAGCATTGACCCCGATGTTGGGCAGGGGAGTAATAATGGTGTTGGAATAAGAGCTACAACAGATGGACTTATAATATGTTCAGCGTCTTCATGTACTGCCGGCATACCTTGTCTGGATATTGTAAAAACTGATTGGACAGGAAATATACTTTGGATCAGACGCATAGAAGATCCGTCAGATATCTTACGTTTTTTCAAAGAAAGTTGTGTGATTAATACTGACGGAAGCTTTAATGCCATGATAGCAAAAACTGTTGATGAAAACAGACAGTTTTTTTTGTACACTTTTGATAGTTTAGGAAATGAAATTTGGAACAGAGAATATGGCACCGAAAATAAAGAAAGCGGATTTGGCGGTATAATACAGGTTGAAAATGACCATTTATTGGCATATTGCAGCACCGGAACAGATTGGGTGTATGCAAAAACCATGCTTACTAAAATAAATAAACAGGGTGATGTTTTATGGCAAAAATATATGCCGCAGATATAGATACACTGCCTTTTAGCGTAGCACATCATTTCACTCGGTCTGCCACCGGCGATTATCTATTTACGGTAGAAACACAATTTCCTCCTCCCGATATTGGTTACGACAAAACCCTTGCCCATGTTTTTGCTGCCGACACTGCGGGCAACCAAAAATGGCAGTTTGCTTTAAACGATACTTGGGTTTATCAATGTGCCGCCTTTATTGCGCCGCTTCCCAACGGCAACCTTGCCGTATCTTGGTGCAACGACACGCTGATAGGCGCATGGGGAGAGAACTACGGTATTCCCCACTTTGTAGCAGGTATGGATACGGCGGGCAATATGCTTTGGCAGCATTACTTTTCCGCACCCTATCAAAAAAAAATAAACCGGCTTCGCCGTGCCTCCAATGGCGATATTATCGGATGCGGAACCACAAACAACCCAGCCGCCGGTTATTACCAAGGTTGGTTGTTTCGGTTTTCGCCACAAGGCGAGTTGCTTTGGGAGAAAGAATACTATCACCCCCCAATAAACCCGTCTTCTATTACTGCTGCCGGTAGAAGTTTTAACGACCTGACCGAAACTCCCGATGGCGGTATAGCGGCAACCGGCTTTTTCCGAGCCCAAACCGAAATAGATATATGGTTGGTCAAGACCGATGCCGACGGCTGCATGGAAGCCGGTTGCAACGACGGTTTAATATGGTTGTCGGCACACGAGGCGGCAGAGGGTGTTTGGATAGGCAGGGAACTTGACGCGCTGCTTGTTTACCCCAACCCCGCCTCTTCCCAAATCACCGTCCGCCTCCCGAACAATGCCGTTGCCTATACGCCCGCACAAATTGACGTTTACAATATTCACGGGCAGCGGGTACACAGTCATCCGCTATCTCCCGGGCAAAGAGTGGCACAGATAGACCTCCCGTCCCTTCCCGAAGGCATATACATCGTTCATCTGAAAGGACATCAGAACCTTAGTGCGAAGCTTGTCATAGAGTAACGGCAAGTATCTCCAAACTACACAAGACGGGCAACAGTTAATGTTTGCCCTGCTACTTAAAGAAACCGACCCATGAAACACAAAATAGTAATGCTGTTTTTTCTATTCTGTAATATTGCCCTGCAAGCCCAAACCGGCACATTTGAAACGAGCATTGACCCCGATGTTGGGCAGGGGAGTAATAATGGTGTTGGAATAAGAGCTACAACAGATGGACTTATAATATGTTCAGCGTCTTCATGTACTGCCGGCATACCTTGTCTGGATATTGTAAAAACTGATTGGACAGGAAATATACTTTGGATCAGACGCATAGAAGATCCGTCAGATATCTTACGTTTTTCAGAGAAAGTTGTGTGATTAATACTGACGGAAGCTTTAATGCCATGATAGCAAAAACTGTTGATGAAAACAGACAGTTTTTTTTGTACACTTTTGATAGTTTAGGAAATGAAATTTGGAACAGAGAATATGGCACCGAAAATAAAGAAAGCGGATTTGGCGGTATAATACAGGTTGAAAATGACCATTTATTGGCATATTGCAGCACCGGAACAGATTGGGTGTATGCAAAAACCATGCTTACTAAAATAAATAAACAGGGTGATGTTTTATGGCAAAAAATATATGCCGCAGATATAGATACACTGCCTTTTAGCGTAGCACATCATTTCACTCGGTCTGCCACCGGCGATTATCTATTTACGGTAGAAACACAATTTCCTCCTCCCGATATTGGTTACGACAAAACCCTTGCCCATGTTTTTGCTGCCGACACTGCGGGCAACCAAAAATGGCAGTTTGCTTTAAACGATACTTGGGTTTATCAATGTGCCGCCTTTATTGCGCCGCTTCCCAACGGCAACCTTGCCGTTTCCTGGTGCAACGACACGCTGATAGGCGCGTGGGGAGAAAACTACGGCATTCCGCATTATGTTGCCGGTATGGATACGGCGGGCAATATGCTTTGGCAGCATTATTTCGCCGCGCCGTATCAAAAGAAAATAAATCGCATCCGCCGTGCCTCCAATGGCGATGTTATCGGCTGTGGCGGCACCAACAATCCTGCTGCCAATTATTATACCGGATGGCTTTTCAGGTTTAAGCCCGACGGAGAACTTTTATGGGAAAGGGAGTTTTACCATCAATCACCAATTGCTTCTATCGGTTCTTCGGGAATACAATTTAACGACCTTACCGAAACTCCCGATGGCGGTATAGCGGCAACCGGCTTTTTCCAAACCCAAACCGAAATAGATATTTGGTTGGTCAAAACCGATGCCGACGGCTGCATGGAACCCGGTTGCAACGAAGGTTTAATATGGTTGTCGGCACACGAGGCGGCAGAGGGTGTTTGGATAGGCAGGGAATTGGACGCGCTGCTTGTTTACCCCAACCCTGCCTCTTCCCAAATCACCGTCCGCCTCCCGAACAATGCCGTTGCCTATACGCCCGCACAAATTGAAGTTTACAATATCCACGGGCAGCGGGTACACAGTCATCCGCTTCTGCCCGGGCAAAGAGTGGCACAAATAGACCTCCCCACTCTTCCCAAGGGCATATACATTGTACACCTTAAAGGTCAGCAGAACCTTAGTGCGAAGCTTGTCATAGAGTAACGGCAAGTATCTCCAAACTACACAAGACGGGCAACAGATAATGTTTGCCCTGCTCCTTAAAGAAACCGACCCATGAAACACAAAATAGTAATGCTGTTTTTTCTATTCTGTAATTTTGCCCTGCAAGCCCAAACAGGCACTTTTGAAACGAGTATAGATCCCGATACCGGTCAGGGGAGCAATAACGGAGTTTGCATAGTATCTGATTGGGATGGTTTGTTCGTTGTAAGTGCTTCTTTGTGTGAAGGCAACAATGTCGGTTGTACGGACGTAGTAAAGGTAGATTGGAACAAGAACATTCTCTGGCAAAGGCTTTTCCATAATACCCCTTTTTGGTTTTCACCCTCTGGTGGTAACACCATAATAAATACACAGGGTAATTACGTTGTATTAGGAGCTACTCTAACACAAGATAGCATAGAAAATTTTATTCTTGAAATTTCCCCGACCGGAGACAGCCTTTCTTACCAAACTTTTGGGTATAAAACCGGAGCTACGGGCAAGTTATTACAAATAAACGAGTTTGAGTATCTTGCACTTTATACACGCGGTGAGTCCCCTTTTTATGCCCATCCGGTAGTTGCTTTACTGAATACCGATACCCATACAACAGAATGGGAAAAAATCGTTTATGAATTTCCAGGGGTCGGGGGTGGATATGTGTTTAACCGAAAATGAATGGATCATCTCCTATCAAGTGGCGCAAGGTCCGATAGATTATTTATACTTGACCTATACCGATACCGCCGGTAACGTCAGAAGCAATATACCTGTTAATCCCGTTACGGACGGACAATGTATAGGTAAGGTCGTTTATCTCGGTAACGGCAACCTTGCCGTTTCCTGGTGCAACGACACGCTGATAGGCGCGTGGGGAGAAAACTACGGCATTCCGCATTTTGTAGCCGGTATGGATACGGCGGGCAATATGCTTTGGCAGCATTACTTTACCGCGCCCTATATTAAGCAGATTTACCGCCTGCGTAAAGCATCCAACGGAGATATAATCGGATGCGGGGGGCTTAACTATGCAGGTCAATACGACGGCGGATGGATGTTCAGAATTACGGCTGCCGGAGAATTGTTGTGGCAAAGGGAATATGTGCATCATTTGCCCGGATATGGCAATAGTGCAGGTATTGCTTTTATGGATTTAACGGAAACTCCCGACGGAGGCATAGCGGCTACGGGTCCCGTTATCCAGCGAAACGAAAACGGTCAGTTGGAAATAGATATATGGTTGGTCAAAACCGATGCCGACGGCTGCATGGAAGCCGGCTGCAACGAAGGTTTAATATGGTTGTCGGCACACGAGGCGGCAGTGGGTGTTTGGATAGGCAGGGAATTGGACGCGCTGCTTGTTTACCCCAACCCTGCCTCTTCCCAAATCACCGTCCGCCTCCCGAACAATGCCGTTGCCTATACGCCCGCACAAATTGACGTTTACAATATCCACGGGCAGCGGGTACACAGTCATCCGCTTCTGCCCGGGCAAAGAGTGGCACAGATAGACCTCCCCACTCTTCCCAAGGGCATATACATTGTACACCTTAAAGGTCAGCAGAACCTTAGTGCGAAGCTTGTCATAGAGTAACGGCAAGTATCTCCAAACTACACAAGACGGGCAACAGATAATGTTTGCCCTGCTCCTTAAAGAAACCGACCCATGAAACACAAAATAGTAATGCTGTTTTTTCTATTCTGTAATATTGCCCTGCAAGCCCAAACAGGCACTTTTGAAACGAGTATTGATACGGATGCCGGGCAGGGGAGTAATAACGGAGTTTGCATAGTATCTGATTTGGACGGGGTGCTTGTTGTAAGTGCTTCTTTGTGTGAAGGCAACAATATCGGTTGTACAGATGTAGTGAAGGTAGATTGGAACAAGAATATTATTTGGCAAAGGCTTTTTCACAATATCCCTTTCCGGTTTTCGCCTTCAGGGGGAAACACCATTGTAAATACTCAGGGTAATTATTTAATATTGGGGGGGGCACACGCTCAAGACAGTATTGCAAACTTTATTCTTGAAATTTCCCCAACCGGAGACAGCCTATCATATCAAACTTTTGGCTATAAATCCGGCGCAATAGGCAAGGTATTACAAATAAACGAGTTTGAGTATCTTGCACTTTATACACGCGGCGAGTCCCCTTTTTATGCCCATCCGGTAGTTGCTTTACTGAATACCGATACCCATACAACAGAATGGGAAAAAATCGTTTATGAATTTCCATGGGGGTCGGGGGTGGATATGTGTTTAACCGAAAATGAATGGATCATCTCCTATCAAGTGGCGCAAGGTCCGATAGATTATTTATACTTGACCTATACCGATACCGCCGGTAACGTCAGAAGCAATATACCTGTTAATCCCGTTACGGACGGACAATGTATAGGTAAGGTCGTTTATCTCGGTAACGGCAACCTTGCCGTTTCCTGGTGCAACGACACGCTGATAGGCGCATGGGGAGAGAACTACGGCATTCCCCACTTTGTAGCAGGTATGGATACGGCGGGCAATATGCTTTGGCAGCATTATTTCGCCGCGCCGTATCAAAAGAAAATAAATCGCATCCGCCGTGCCTCCAATGGCGATATTATTGGCTGTGGAACCACAAACAACCCGGCCGCCGGTTATTACCAAGGTTGGTTGTTTCGGTTTTCACCGCAAGGCGAATTGCTTTGGGAAAGAGAATATTACCATCCGCCATTAGGTCCAGGTCCTTCTATCACCGCCGCAGGCAGGTCGTTTAACGATTTTACAGAAACTCCCGATGGCGGTATAGCGGCAACCGGCTTTTTCCGAGCCCAAACCGAAATAGATATATGGTTGGTCAAAACCGATGCCGACGGCTGCATGGAAGCCGGTTGCAACGAAGGTTTAATATGGTTGTCGGCACACGAGGCGGCAGTGGGTGTTTGGATAGGCAGGGTACTTGACGCGCTGCTTGTTTACCCCAACCCTGCCTCTTCCCAAATCACCGTCCGACTCCCGAACAATGCCGTTGCCTATACGCCCGCACAAATTGACGTTTACAATATCCACGGGCAGCGGGTACACAGTCATCCGCTTCTGCCCGGGCAAAGAGTGGCACAGACAGACCTCCCGCCTCTTCCCGAAGGAATATACATTGTTCATCTGAAAGGACATCAGAATCTAAGTGCGAAACTCGTTATAGAGTAACGTTATATATAGCACCTAACCCATGAAACTGCTATTCCTAATACACTTCTGCCTGTTTTGCTATATCACTCTTTTACAAGTTTACAATGTGCTTTTCCCAAGTTTTATTTCGCTTTTCGAAGAATCTTCCTGAAAAGGGGGTAGTGAAACAAAGGAGTAGTGCGATCGCTCAAAGTTTGTGCTTCGCCATAAATCCGTGAAAACAAATTTGTCAGTTCGCGCTCATTTGCTCAGTATGCTTTTGAGCTACGTAATTTTTCATCCATTCAAAGGTAATGGATTTGGGTCTTTCGATAGGCAATCCCAAAGCCCTGTCCCAACAAAGCGAAGCAAGCACACCCAAAGCACGCGAAACGCCAAACAAAACCGTATAGAAATTATATTGGGTTAAACCGAAATGTACTAACGTAGCACCGGAATGTGCATCAACATTTGGCCAAGGGTTTTTAATTTTACCTATACTTCCCAAAACTTTTGGAGCTACTTCAAAAACATCCCACACAACATTTACAATAGGGTCGTCCGGAAAGTGTTGTTTGCAAAATTCCATTTGTGCGATAAACCGCGGGTCGGGCGACCTCAACACCGCATGACCATAACCCGGAACCACTTTGCCCGATGCCAGCGTGTTTTGTATATAAGTTTCAATTTGCTGTAAAGAAGGGCGGTTGGTACCCAATTGTTCGCACATGTCAAAAATCCACCGGATTACTTCCTGATTTGCCAAACCGTGCAGGGGGCCGGCAAGCGCATTCATAGCCGCAGCAAACGACAGATAGGCATCGCTGAGTGTAGAGCCAACCAGGTGGGTGGTATGAGCCGAAGCATTACCCCCTTCATGGTCAACATGGATGGTCAGATACAAGCGCATCAGACTTTTGAATTGTGGGTCGTCATATCCCAGCATGTGAGCAAAATTCCCTGCCCAATCCAGACTGTCATCTGATGCAATATGTTGGTTGTTGTAATAAGTACGTCTGAAGATATAGGCTGCAATTCGGGGCAATTTTGCAATGAGGTTCATGGTGTCTTCATAAGTAGCATCCCAATATTCGGACTTGTTCAAACCTTCTTCATAAGCTTTTGCAAAAACTGATTCGTTTTGCAAAGCCATGACCCCTGTACTGAACTGGGTCATAGGATGCGTGGTTATTGGAAGCGCATCTAAGGTAGCAAATACATAGTCGGGAACATGGCTTCTGTTTCTCCACTCCTGGCTGACTAAATCAACATCTTCGTGGGTGGGCAGGTCTCCGGTAAGCATCAAGTAAAAAATTCCTTCAGGAAGAGGTTCGGTACATCCCGGTGCTTTGGGCAACAATTCTTTTAATTCGGGAATCGAATATCCTCTGAAACTTATTCCTTTATGGGCATCGAGCAATGAAGTTTCGGTAATCAAACTTAGAACATCGCGCATTCCGCCATAGAGTTGCGATATTGAAACAGTATCTATAATAAAATCGCCGTTTGCTTTTACATACTCTCTCAATTCTTTACCAAATGGGATGGCTTTTTCGGCAAAACGGGCTTTAATTCTGTCTGACATATTTTGTCGTTTATGTATAGTGATTTGAATCTAAGATTAGAAGTGGTTGAATGTTTTTCAAAAACCTACAAAAATAAACCCTTATTCTGAAAAAATATGTTTTTACATGCAGATTTAGTACAAAAATGGCGAAACCATGAAACTAACCGTGAATTATAAAAACCAGATGTAATCAAAAGGCTTTCAACAATCAAACACAAACACCTATACAAATAACAAATATCAATTGCAAATGTTTTGAGTGTTTGGCGTTTACCGGACTGTTTTTGTCGTTTAGAAAACAAGCACAAACTTTAGTTCATAACCTCGAAAGCTAAAAGGAAATTTGTGCAGTAACCCACCGGTTTAACTGACAATGTGAAACTAATAACCGACAAAACGGCAGAAAAAACCTGATGGCATGGGTTTTGGTAAAAGAATAATATCTTATCATTTACATCATTAAAATATTATGCAGAAAGGAACCATAAGTGTTCAGACCGAAAATATTTTTCCCATCATCAAGAAATTCCTTTACTCAGAGCAGGAAATTTTTTTGCGGGAATTAGTGTCTAACGCCGTTGATGCGACTCAAAAACTAAAAACGCTGTCTTCAAAAGGTGAAGCAGAAGGCGAATTGGGAGATTTAACCATCGAAGTGATAGCAAATCAGGATGCCGGAACCATTACCATCAGGGATAAAGGGATTGGCATGACTTACGATGAAGTAGAACGCTATATCACACAAATTGCATTTTCGAGTGCCAAAGAATTTTTAAGCAAACATCAGGATGCCAATGCCATTATCGGAAATTTCGGATTAGGCTTTTATTCGGCTTTTATGGTATCAGATAAGGTAGAAATCATTACCAAATCTTATCAAAAAGATTCGCCTGCGGTTCATTGGATTTGTGAAGGCAGCACTGAATACGAAATTGACGAAACAACCGACAAAACTACACGCGGAACTGATATTGTTTTGCACCTTGGTAAAGAACATGCCGAATATTTACAAAATGACCGCATCCAAAGCATGCTTGCCAAATATTGCCGGTTTTTACCCGTAGAAATCAAATTCGGCACCCGAACAGAATACCTGCCTAAAGCAACTACCGGCGAAGATGTCGAAGATGCTGAAACCCAAACCGAAGAAGTGGTGGTGGACAATATCATTAACGACCCCAACCCGATATGGACCAAAAAGCCCGCCGACATTACCCCTGAACAATACAAATCGTTCTATCACAGCCTATACCCTGTTGCCGAAGACCCTTTATTCTGGATTCACCTCAATGTGGATTACCCCTTCAAATTAACGGGTATTTTGTATTTTCCCAAAGTGGTGAATAACTATGAAATCAGAAAAGACCGGATTCATTTATACTGCAATCAGGTTTTTGTAACCGACCATGTTGAAAACATTGTTCCCGACTATCTCATGTTGTTGCATGGGGTCATTGATTCACCCGATATTCCGCTGAATGTTTCGCGTAGTTATTTGCAAACCGACCCTGAAGTCAGATCTATCAATAAGTACATTTCCAAAAAAGTGTCTGAAAAATTAGAGGAGATGTTTAAAAACAACCGGCCGGAGTTTGAGCAAAAATGGCGCGATATCGGGGTTTTGATAAAATACGGGATGCTGAGCGATGAAAAATTTAACGAGCGCGCTCAAAAGTATTGTCTTTTTGAAAACATAGACGGTCAGTTTTTTACCCCCGAAGAATACAAAGAAAAGGTAAAAACCTTACAAACCGACAAACACAATAAGATTGTCTGTCTTTATTCCAACGGAACCGGCGAGCAACACAGCTATGAAGAAACTGCAAAAGCTGCCGGGTATGATGTCCTAAAGTTTGATACGCTACTCGACCCCCATTTTATCGGACATTTAGAAAGCAAACAAACCGATCTTACCTTTAAACGTGTAGATGCCGATACGTTGGGGCATTTGATTGAAAAAGAAGAAACCCCCGGCTCGGTACTGACTTCTGAGCAAGAAGAACAACTAAAAGAAATGTTTAACAAAGTGGTTGATGCCAATTCAGCTATGATTATGTTGCGACCCATGTCGCCAACCGATGCCCCTGTTTTGGTAACCCGACCCGAATTTATCCGGCGATGGAAAGATATGTCAAACATTAGCGGAGGAAAACAGGACAACATGTTTGGCGATATGTATAACCTTGTTCTCAATACCAATCATCCTGCTTTAGTGTCTTTGTTGTCCAATACTCAGGACGAAGAACATCAAAAGCATCTTGTCCAACAATTGTATGATTTGGCTTTGTTGCAGCAAAACATGCTAAAGGGTGCCGAACTGACCCGCTTCATCAACCGAAGCATCAGTCTTTTGCAACAGGAAAACGGCAAATAATACCAACTATGATTTAATTTTGAACCATCAATTACTGACATACGTCTTTAAATTCCCCTCCTCGGAGGGGTTAGGAGTGGGTTCTTTTAGATAGTGAAGTGGTATAATTCGGAATTCTGTAATTCAGTTTCAAATAAAAAAAACGTTCCGGTTCAGTGATGAGCCGGAACGTTTTTTTTAAGGGTGGATTGATTCTATTGTTATGTTTAAAAAAACATTCACCATTACCCGAAACTTGAAGGTCCTACATTAGACCCCAATCCGCCTCCAAAGCCAAGTCGTTTTCTGCCTCCTTTGATGGCTTTTTGTTCGTTAAAGTCTTTGAGATCATCGGCGGTAATGATTCTCAACAGTTCGGGAGTTCTATCGTCAATGGGTATTGCCGACAAACGGAGGTTTTGCTGCTTGATGATTTCTTCTACGGTTTTTAATACTGTTCGCCCGTTGCCGAAATATTTATCTTTCATGTCGTATAACAACTCCATGTATTTCAAAAGACGTTGATGCGCTTCTTCGTCAAGCCCGTATCCTTCCCTTTTGAGGGCAAGTTCGGCAATTGTCATCAATTCTGAAACAGTATAATCTTCAAACTGCAAGGTGCGGTCGAAACGGGATTTAAGCCCCGGGTTAGCTTCAAGGAAGAGTTTCATATTGTCGGGATAGCCGGCTACTACCACTGCAAATTCACCTTTTTGGTCTTCCATCCGTTTAATAAGTGTTTCTAAGGCTTCCTGTCCGTAATCCATACCGCCACCGCGTTGCGATAAAGCATAAGCCTCGTCAATAAACAAGACTCCACCGATGGCCTGATCAATTTTTTCGGCTGTTTTTAAAGCGGTTTGGCCAATATAACCTGCCACTAAACTTTCCCGGTCACATTCTACCAGATGTCCGCGCTCCAAAATGCCCAACGCCTTGAAAAGTTTGGCTAAAATTCGGGCAACGGTTGTTTTACCGGTACCCGGATTTCCGACAAACACCGAGTGTAACGAAAACCTGTTCAGCACGCTTTTGCTCATTTCCCGATTAAACCTGACCAATTTGACCAGTTCGGTAATTTCCTGCTTAACGCCTGACAATCCGGTCAGTTTGTTCAGTTCGTTCATAGCCTCTTCCAGGGCGTTTTCGTCAATCGGAATATCGGGTAATAACCGTTCTTTTTTTCTGAACACCAATTCCAGATCTTCAATGGTAATCGTTGAAAGTTCTTCTTTGTTGAGCTTGCGGGGGTTTTCAAATTTCATGACCCGCAAACCCAGATTGATTTTTGCCTGATCAATGATGCCATAGACAAAACGCGCATTGCCAAAGTACCGGTCGCGGGTTCTGTAGGCATCCACAATTTTATCAAATAGATATGCTTTCGCCTGAACAGATATCATCACTTTGCGCTTTTCGGCAGCATATTCTGCAATATCGCTTAACTCCTGAGGCTGGTAATCCGGAAATTCAAACCTTTGGCTGAACCTTGACTTCAGTCCCGGGTTGGTATCTATAAACGTATTCATTTCGGAAGGATATCCGGCAACAATAACTGCAAGATCTCCTTCTCCGTCAGACATTTCCTTGATCAGGATTTCGAGCACTTCGCGGCCGAAATCTTTGGCATCGTCTTTTGCCCTTGCTAAACCGTAAGCCTCGTCAATAAATAAAATTCCCCCTCTGGCTTGTTTGATGGCTTCCTTAACTTTGGGTGCTGTTTGCCCGATATACTCCCCCACTAAATCTGCACGGTCTGCAATATGCACATGCCCTTTGCTCAACAAACCCAGATTTTTGTAAATCAATCCCAACATTTTGGCTACCGTAGTTTTGCCGGTTCCCGGATTGCCGGTAAAAATGGTGTGAAGATTGATATTGTGTCCGTCTTCTATTCCTTTTTCCAATCTCAGTTTGATGTACTTGAGATATTCGGCATATTCTCTGATGCGGGTTTTAATGGTTGTCAATCCAATTAAACCTTCAAGTTCTTCCATCACCTCGTCTAAGGTCTGCGGTTGTTCTTTGTTGTCAGAAATCAGCAAAGGTGTATTGGTTCCGGGCAGAATGGCTTCGTTAAAGCCTTCTTCAAATGTATCGCTGACCTCAAAAGGTAAAATAGCGACTAATTTGTCCATAAATACTACCTGAAGGGTGTAATGGTCATGATACCAGGTTCCGGGATCATTGCTGCCCCATCCCGAAGTTACTGTAACAATATTGTTGTTTTCGGTGGTATTGACTGAAATCAAATCATAAGTTTCACCTTTTAACTGGTGGGTATCGTTGAAAAACTTAAAGATCAGTTCGCAGTTCCAGGGGGTCGGAGCCAGATTTTCAAAGGTAAACTCAGCAAAAACATATCGGGTATTTTTGCTGTCAAATTCTTTAAAATATTTGCGCTGATCCATCGCGATATGCTCATTAGGACCTTCGTAGAGTTTGATTGAGCGAATGGTAAAATAAGGGTTTTCCTCTTCGGTAACCAAACCCACATCTTCGACCCAAAATTTCTGAGCACCCAGAAAATTGCCATCTAAGTAAGCCGCCCATTCATATTCTCCTTTTTTCCAGAAAAACCCCGGTCTTTTATTGCCCCATGCCTGATAAATATTTACCACCGGCATGTCTTTGGTTACCATTTTGGAGATACTCAAATTGCATAACTCCCGACGGTTTTTATCTTTAAGTGCATAGGCTTTCAACACGATTTCGGCTTCCCAATCCTGAACATCAAAATATTTATTGTAAAACGAAAGTTCGGCATGGATAAAAGTAGTTTCAGCACGGTCAAACACTCTGCGGTATTTGCGCATTCCATTTGCCAACCATTCTGAGGAACCATAAACTTTTAGGTCTTTAAATTTAAAGGGCTTCATTGTGAAGGGTTTAAGAGGTTATGGATAAAATGATTCAACCTTAAAAACTTTACAGGATTAAGTGCTTATTGGGTAACATCACCAAATTCTTAATGCCTTTCCCGGACTTTTTATTCGATGCTATGTCATGAAAAACCAGGGTTAATCATACAAGTTCGGATACTTTGAATACTGAACACAAATGTATATTTAAAAAATAACCGTTAAATGTTGCCGGATGTTTGCACAACAATTAACGGTTGCTTATAAATTGTGTGATGTGTCCGAATATTTACAAATTTAACTCTCCGTTCAACTTAACATGGTTGGTATCGTTGATTTCGGCAGCCTCCAGCAGTTTGTCGGTGGGATGTTCATCGTAAGGCCTTTTCCCGATTAGCCGCTCAAGGTCGTCTTTAAAGAGTATTTCTTTTTTTAACAACTCCTGGGCCAATAATTCCAACTGTTGTCTTTTTTCGATGAGCAGGGCTTTGGTTCTTTCATAGGCTGTATTGATCATCGTCCGTACTTCTTCGTCTATCATTCTGGCGGTTTCATCAGAATAAGGTTTTTGAAAACTGTATTCGTTTTCGGCATCGTGAAAAGATACGTTCCCAACTTTCAGGTTCATTCCATAAATCGCTACCATGGCATACGCCATTTTGGTTATGCGTTCCAGGTCATTTTGTGCTCCGGTTGAAATACGTCCGAACACAATTTCTTCGGCGGCACGTCCTCCAAGGGTCATGCTCATTTCGTCTAAAAGTTGCTCGGTGGTATAGAGATATTGCTCTTTGGGGATGTATTGAGCATAACCCAAAGCAGCAACCCCGCGAGGAATGATGGTTACTTTCAACAAAGGATGAGCGTAGCGAAGAAACCAACCGATAATGGCGTGTCCCGCTTCATGATAGGCTATGATTTCTTTTTCTTCGGGCGAGATGATTTTATTTTTCTTTTCCAAACCGCCAATTACCCGGTCAATAGCGCTTTGGAAATCCTGCATGGTAACTGCTTTTTTATTGTAACGGGCAGCAATCAGGGCGGCTTCGTTGCAGACATTCGCAATTTCTGCGCCGGCAAATCCGGGGGTTAATTCGGCCAGTTTTTTGGAATCTATATCGTCCGAGATTTTGATCGGTTTCAGATGCACTTTAAAAATCTGTTCGCGCCCAACCAAATCGGGACGGTCAATGCTGATTTGGCGGTCAAATCTGCCGGGACGCAACAGCGCGGAATCGAGAACATCCGGCCGATTGGTGGCTGCCATGATGATAACCCCTTTATCGCCTGCAAAACCATCCATTTCTACCAATAGCGCATTGAGCGTGTTTTCGCGCTCGTCATTTCCTTGTAACATATTTCGGCCTCTTGCACGTCCTACGGCATCTATTTCATCAATGAAAATAATGCACGGTGCTTTTTCACGGGCTTGTTTGAACAGGTCTCTAACTCTGGATGCACCAACACCGACAAACAGTTCGACAAAATCGGAACCGGAAATGGTAAAAAACGGCACTTGTGCTTCGCCTGCAACTGCTTTTGCCAACATGGTTTTACCGGTGCCGGGAGGACCTATTAACAAGACCCCTTTGGGTATTTTACCTCCTAAAGCGGTGTATTTCTGCGGGTTTTTAAGAAAATCAACGATTTCTCTGACTTCTTCTTTTGCCTCATCTAAGCCGGCAACATCATCAAAGGTCAGATCTACTTTTGCATCTCCGTCTAAAAGCGTAGCTTTTGATTTTCCGATGTTGAAAATCTGACCGCCTGGGCCACCAACGCCTCCGCTTACACGGCGCATGATGAAAATCCAAATCACAATGATGATAATAAAAGGCAGCAAGTAACTGAAAAATCCACTTCTCCAATCTGTCCGGCTTTCATGACGAACATCTACCACGTTTTCAGCAACGGTATCTTTTTGTGCTGCCTGAAGGGTGCTGCTGAAATTATCGGCCGAGCCGATGGTAAAATAATAATGAGGCCCTTTGCTGGGAGTTCCAAACTTATTATTTCTGATTTCGTCATATTGTGATTTGCTGAGTCTATCAGGTTTGATATACACTTCAACCAGTTCTTTGTTGACCACCACCAACTTTTCCACGTCTCCTGATGGAAGAAATTCGCGGAAAAACTGTTGTTCGGAAATATCTTTCACATAGCTTTGAAAGGGTATCAGATTTAGAGCAATGATACCAAGCAAAATAAGTCCGTAAATCCAATAATGATTGAATTTGTTTGGACGGGAATCGGTATCAGATTTTTTATTGTTATTACTCATCGGTCTATTGGTTATTATTCTGCTTTAGGCAAGAAGGATTTATGTTGCTGATTAATGTATTTAGTTCCGTCTGCATTATAGGTAGTTCTGATAGCATCGCCCCAAAGTTCTTCTAACTGATATACATGGCGTTTGCTTTTATGGAAAATATGAATGACAATATCCAAGTAATCTAATAAAACCCATTCCATCGAATTAAAGCCTTCCTGAGCGGAAGGGGAAATATTGGCTGTTTTTTTTACCTTTTCCACGATGTTTTCGGCTATTGCTCTGACCTGTGGCGGGGAACTGCCTTCGCAAATCACAAAATAATCGGCCATGGCATCGTCTAATTGGGTCAGGTCTAAACTGATTACATCTTCTCCTTTTTTTTCTAAGATGCTATCTGCAATCAGGTCTAATAACTGTTGAGTGTTATTATTAGTTTTGCGGACGTTTTTTGGAATTTTTGCTGATTTCAATATAATTGGATGATTGGTTTAACCGACAAAGTTAATAATTGTTTTGCAGAGTCTTAATAACACTATCTTTATAGGAAAAGTTTTTATAGAACTTCCGGTGATTGATTCTACTAATTTGTATGCCTCAGACCTGCTCAGGCTTGAAACTCCTCCTTTACCGGGAACGGCAGTTTTTTCTTCAGGCCAGTTTGAAGGACGCGGTCAGCGAGGCAATAACTGGTATTCTGAAAAAGGGAAAAACATCGCCCTCAGTATCATCCTTTACCCCAAACATATTTCCCTCAGTCAACAATTTTACCTCAGCATGGCGATTGCTTTGGGAGTATGTCGTTTTATACAGAGTGAACTGAATGATTGCGACGTTAAAATCAAGTGGCCGAACGATTTATTTGCAGACGGTAAAAAAATTGGCGGCATCCTGATTGAAAACACCATTTCGGGCAATTCACTACAATCTTCTGTGGTGGGTATTGGATTGAATATCAACCAAACTCACTTTCCTGACCTTCCCTTAGCTACTTCCATAAAGCTGCTTTCCGGCAAAGATTTTGATCTCTACGATGCTGTACAAAAACTATGCAGTTATTTAGAAGCAACCTATTTTTTGCTTCAACCCGACAAATTGGCAGACTTAAAGCGACAATATTTGCAAAACCTTTACCGCTTTGGCGAAATTTGCCGGTTCAGAAAATCTATGGAGAATTTGTTTTTTTATGCCCGTATCACCGGAGTTTCAGAAAACGGATTGTTGCTGCTGACTTTCCCGGACGCTACCTCACAAAGTTTTGATATTAAAGAATTGGTTTGGGGCTGACAGTAAAAAAACAAACGGGCCGCCTATCGCTTTTTCGTACAGACGGCCCGATATTTTGACCAAATTAAAAATCTTGGCTTTTTTTAATGTTGTAACAGTACTTTTTGAGTCATGCTTTGATCAGCTTGGGTAACTTTTACCAGATATACACCGTCGGGTTGAGCCGAAAGGTCGAAAGTAGTGTTTGAAGTTGTTTCCATTCTCAAAACTTCCTGTCCTGAAATGTTCATCACCGAAATATGGTATGGTGTAGTGTTTTGTGAAGCAGGAAACTCAATATTGAGGAATCCTTTGGTTGGGTTGGGATTGATTTTGATTTCTGAAACAAAACCGTTTTCTTCAATACCTACTGCCTCTGACACCAAAATATACCCTTCTTTGAGTTCAAAATCATTCCCCAAATCGTTGATTACAGTCAGCGAAACGGCATAAAGTCCGGGTTCTGGATAGGCATACACCGGGTTTTGAATGGTGCTCCCATCTCCGTTACCAAAAGCCCAATACCATTCGGAAATACCACCGGTTGAGAGGTCGGTAAACTGAACAGGTTCATTGACCGAAACAGAGGTTGAAGAAGCAATAAAATCACATACAGGTGCCGATATTTGCTGCCCTTCCAGCAAACCGGAACGAGGTCCCAACAACATGGCGCGCATAATGCCGATTTGTTGCAAGGTAAATATATTCATACAATCCTCGTCTGAATAGTCCATATAGTTTTCAATCATATCGGGGAAGTTGACCGGGGAATCAACACAGGAATTTTTTGAATAATTACATTCCTGTTGAGATGCGGAATCGGAAAAAGGCGTGTCTGCAATTCCATCATCCTGCGTACAATCTCCATCGCCCCAAATATGGCGCAACCCTAAATAATGTCCTACTTCGTGAACACAGGTTCTCCCTTCACCAACTACGGCAGCTAAAGCGGCAGAAAGTGCGGGGTTGGCTGTTCCGCCAAAAACCGGATAATGTACGGCCACCCCATCCGTTTGAAGAGTTCCGGCCGATCCGGGAGGCCAATTGGGGGCTGATGCCGGAGGGTATGCAAAACCTAAAACGGTTCCTACTCCGCTGCCATCATCCATATTACAAACCCATATATTCAGATACCGGTCGGTAGGCCAGGCATCTTTACCGCCCTGGTCGGCAAATTTCATGGCATCGAATCCACCTAATGAAGCTAAAACAGCATTGAGGCAGACTTCCTGTTCAGGGGTCAACGGAGCACCGGTCAACAAATCTAAGGGATTGATTCCACAAGCGAGGATTTGGTTGATGATTTCAAAAATATCTATTCCGGAAAGGGGGGAAAAGTTGGCAACCGAAGTTTGAGTCCGGGTAATTCCGGTGGTAGGGTTTCCGTCAGGGTCTAATTCGGCGAGGTAAAATTCTATTCCCGCATCACCGGCAACCGGTAAAAACTCATCACGGGTAAGGGTAGTATCTGAATTTTGGCGGCGGTAGTCGCGATTGAGTATCTCTATTTGCTCAAACACCGCTTCATCGGGAACGTTTTGAATGGAGGTGTTAAAAACAATATGCACCACAACAGGAATACGCAATATTTCATTTCCTCCTGCTTTGGCAATCTCATTGTTTTGTGCAAAAGTTTTTGCCTCGTCAAAGGTTTTTTGAACCGCTTTGGCATATCCCGGGTGTTGTGCTGCCTGATGTAGTTGCATTTCATGACTAAGACAACGCACTACTTCTTGTGCCCAAAGAGAAGAACCTGCCCAAAGCAGGCATAATAAGAAGAGTAAGTTTGAGTGTTTCATTGTTAAAAAAGGGGTATAAAGTAGATTAAGTTTGAAAAAATTTGTGATGGTAACTACTATATAATAAAGTGATTTGGCAAAATTATTTACCCTTCCAAAACGCTTCGGGCAATGACCAAACGCTGTATTTCTGAAGTGCCTTCATAAATTTGAGTAATTTTGGCATCGCGCATTAACCGCTCAACATGATATTCTTTTACATATCCGTAGCCTCCATGTACCTGTACGGCTTCGGTAGTTACTTCCATAGCGGTTTCTGAGGCAAAAAGTTTTGCCATCGCTGCTGCTGTTCCATAAGGTTGTCCGGTATCTTTAAGCAAAGCGGCTTTTAGACAGAGCAAACGTGCAGCTTCTATTCTGGTAGCCATATCTGCCAGTTTAAACTGTATGGCCTGATGTTGAGAAATGGGTTTACCGAATGCTTGTCGTTCTTTTGAATAGGCCAATGCCAGTTCATAAGCACCTGAAGCAATACCCAAAGCCTGAGAAGCTATCCCAATTCTTCCGCCGTCTAAAGTTTTCATGGCAAATTTAAAACCGAAACCATCAACGCCGATACGGTTTTCTTTCGGCACGATCACATCCTGAAACATAACGGAATGTGTGTCGGAAGCACGGATACCCATTTTGTTTTCTTTGGCACCGGTAGAAACCCCTTTCCAATTGCGTTCAACAATTAAGGCGTTGATCCCCCGGTGTTTCTTATCTGCATCGCTTTGGGCTATGACTAAATAAATTCCGGCATGTCCGCCGCTGGTAATCCAGTTTTTTGTGCCGTTCAACAGGTAATAATCGCCCATATCTATGGCTGTCGTGCGTTGAGAGGTGGCATCCGAACCTGCTTCAGGTTCTGAAAGACAAAAGGCACCGATTATTTTACCGGTTGCCAAATCGGGAAGGTATTTTGCCTTTTGTGCTTCGTTGCCATAAGTTTCCAAACCCCAGCATACCAATGAATTATTGACCGACATAATCACGGAACAAGAGGCATCAATTTTAGAGATTTCTTCCATTGCCAAAACATAAGAAACCGCATCCAAACCACTTCCTCCATATTCGGGGGAAACCATCATGCCTAAAAATCCAAGTTCACCCATTCTTTTGACCAAATCTGTCGGATGCTGCATTTTTTCGTCCCGCTCTATCACACCGGGTTTACATTCATTTTGGGCAAAATCGCGGGCAGCCTGTTGAATCATTAAATGCTCTTCTGTAAGTTGAAAATTCATGGGCGGAGTATTCTGTTTATTTTGAATTAAATTGGAAAGGCAAAAATAAGATTAAATCTGCTTTTTTTTATGACTTGATTTCAAATATGAACCGCAAACCGACACATCAGAACCGACTCATTTAATTCAAGTCTTAGTCGCCTGCATAAAACAGCCCTTCTATGGGTGTTTCCATCGAATAAAGTTCAACTTTTGTCCATCCCGTTAACCCGAACTCCGATTTGATGAGGTAGTAGTCGTATTGCTGAAACATCGGATCGTCTTTGGAAAAAGCTTCGTCCGGAGCCAAATCGGGCGGAAGATTGAGCAAAACAGTAATGGCATTGCCGGCAGCTATATCTGCCACTTTTTGAGTCATTTGAATGTCTGAATAGATGGGGAAACCTGTTTTGGCTTTTGTTTCAAGCCCCACGTAATAAAAAGGTTGACTTGTTTCTTCCAACAGGTCGTTTTTGATACTCCATTTGCTGCGGTGATCAAACATGTTGTTGACATGACCTGCGGTGTAAAAAAATCCGTTTCCGGGCAGATAAACCTCCTTCCCCCATATATAGGCATCTGTAATTTTCCCCTCGGATGAAAGGGTCTGAAGCGGCAAGAGGGTGTCTTTTTCCATTTTGTAAAACGCAAAATTGAAATCGTCCGACATTCCCCAATCAAACACAACAAGATATTCGGTGGGGTTTGAAGCGGATAGTTTTGTCCTGATCATACCCAACCACGTATCGGGAAGGTTTCCTTTGGTAAAGGGGTAGAGTTGAGCAAGCTCCTTATCGCTGACCGGTTTTCCCAATGTAGGTACATAATATAAATAACCGGCTTCTTTCACCTGCTTGCCTTTTTCGTCTGTATAAGTGGCATAAACGGCTTCTAATTTGCTGAGGTTTTTAAAGGGTTGTGCGGTCATAGAAACGCCGAAAAACAAGGCGGCAAGGGTTAAAAAAAATTTCATGAATCTGTTTATTTTGCCCAAAGATAAGCAATAAATTATTCAATAGAAATATCCGGTATCCGGGAAACCGCCAAGGCATCTGCGGGTGTTTTTTCCAAAACGAGCACTATAAAATCCGATGTGCCGATTTTTTTTCCCGATATTTGCCCCTCAGTAGAAACGGTATTTTTTAAACAGCGCTTTGACCGCTTCCTTTAGACTTTGTTTTTTTTATTTCCAACAGATATGGCAGCACCCAAAGGAAAAGACGATTTGACCTTCATAGAGCATTTAGAAGAGCTGAGATGGCATATTGCCCGGTCTTTGCTTGCTGTAACCATCATTGCCATTGTCGTTTTTATGTTGCCCGGCGTGTTGTTTGACACCATCATATTTGGCCCAAAATCGGAAGGTTTTCTGACCTATACTTTTTTTTGCAAACTTTCGGCATGGCTGGGTTTGGGAGAAACCCTGTGTATCAAACCTTCTGCTTTCGATGTTATCAATCTCGAAATGTCGGGGCAGTTTCTGGCGCATATTAAAATTTCCTTTATCGCCGGATTGGTGGTGGCATTTCCCTATATTTTCTGGGAAATCTGGCGTTTTGTACGCCCGGGCTTATACCAGTCTGAAATTAACGCCATGAGAGGAGTGGTTGGGGCAGGTTCTCTATTGTTTTTGTTGGGAATCCTGTTTGGCTATTATATCATCACCCCGTTTTCCATCAATTTTTTAGTGTCCTACACCGTCAGCACAGAAGTAGGCAACAATATTGCTTTTGCATCTTATGTAGATACCATTCTGGCCATCGTTCTGGCATCTGGCATCATGTTTGAACTGCCATTGGTCGTCTTTTTTCTGAGCAAAATGGGGCTGCTCACGCCCGAAGACATGCGCGCCTACCGCCGGCATGCTTTAGTGGTGATTTTGATAGTAGCGGCAGTCATAACCCCTCCCGATGTGTTTTCGCAAATTCTCGTAACCTTTCCGGTGTACCTGCTTTACGAATTGAGCATCAATATTTCAGCAAGGGTAGCAAAAAAACGGGCAGTAGAAGAATCTGAAATAGACCAAAGAATCGAGAAGGTTCATTAAACTATGTTTAGTCGGAGGTGTAATTACCGAGTCCATCCGATTTGTCGGGCTTGATGTATCCTTTGTTTTGGACATTAACAGATAACCATCCTCCAAAACCTCCCTAACAAAGTTGCCAATAAGTGTGAAAAAGAGCACCCGAAATTAGAATAATCCATCTGCACACTTTGACTGCGATATTACCCGTTTCAAAAGGCTTGGATGCAATTTTGAACGGCTAACGGCAAGCCTATTGACATTTAACCAAAGGTCTGACTTCAAAAGTTTTTTTGCAGGCATCAAATTCTTGATAAAAAACAAGCGCCTATTTTGTAAATCAGAGTATATTCACCTCCGGCTCTAACAAAATACCAAACCGGTTTTGCACAGTTTTTTGCATGAGCAAGGCAAAATCCCTGATTTCTTCTCCTGAAGCCTTTCCGTAGTTGACAATGACCAAGGCATGGTGAACATAAGTGCCCGTATTGCCCATACTTTTCCCCTTAAAACCGCATTGTTCAATCAGCCATGCGGCGGGAATTTTTATTAACCCGTTGGGTGCCGAAAAATTGGGAATTCCGGGGTTTGCAGTTTGAAGTTGGCCGAACAATTCAGGGCTTATTTCGGGGTTTTTAAAAAAACTGCCGCAGTTGCCTAACTCTGCCGGATTGGGCAACTTGGAATTCCTGATTTGACATATCGCTTCACTAACCGCCGAAACAGTCGGAATGTCGTAACCCAATTGTTCCAGTTTGCGTTGTACATCCCCATATTCAAGGTGGAAACAAGGTAGTTTGTTGAGTTTCAGTGTAACGGAAGAAATCAGATATTTTCCTTTGAAATCCTGCTTAAAAATACTGCTGCGGTAGGCAAAACGGCAATCTTCACGGGTAAACAAGTGCAGTTCTCCGGTCGAAATATGAACTGCTTCCAAATGGTCAAACACATCTGTCAGTTCAACCCCGTAAGCCCCAATGTTTTGTATTGGTGCTGCACCGACAGAACCCGGAATTAAAGAAAGGTTCTCAATACCACCCCAGTTTTTTCCGACACAAAAACGAACCAAGTCATGCCAAACTTCTCCGGCTTTGGCAGTTATCCAAACAAATTCTTCGTTTTCGTCAACGACTTCAATACCTTTTAGTTGGTTGTGAATCACTAACCCGTCGAAATCTTTGGTAAACAAAATATTGCTGCCTCCTCCCAAAATCAACATCTCATCATACTTTCCCAAAGCCACAAGGTCCTGAAATCCGGCAATATCAGTCAGCGTGGTAAAATATCGCGCTTTTACCGGCAACCTGAATGTGTTAAAATCTTTCAGCAGATAATTTTCAACGACATCAACCATGCTTGTTCTGTTAATTAAGCGGCAAAATTAAGCCTGCTTCTTATCTAAAACAAGGTCAGTTTAACAAATTCACCTAAACAGAAAAAACAACCGGAAATCTTGGGTTTGTAAATAGAAAAGCTAAAAATAAAACTCCATCATTCCTGCTAATCAACCGTTCCCTCATCAAAAGAACCAATTTTTAAGTCAAATAAAATCAAAAAGGAAATAAGAAACGCTTCATTTCTTATTTCCTTTTTCTTTTAAATTATCATTTTCTTTGTTAAAATCATCATTTTTTTCATTTTTAAATACTTTTTAAAATCCAAAAAGGAAATTTCCCTCTTTAAAATCTCAATTAAAATCCATCCAATTTCTTTTTTAAAAATTTTGGAAATAAGAAATGAACCAAAGTTTGTTTCATTTATCCTTAAAAAAGCAATTTTAATCTCTAAAATTGACATTTTATTGATAAAAAAAACAAATTTTTAGCCTTCTTTTTGTAAATTTTAAACAAAAATTTGATGGGGGTAGTTGAAAATGAAAGCAAGGGCAGCAATTTTTGGCTCACCCACCCTTGTTTTTCGATAAAAGGGTGGCTTTTTTAAGAGGAGGCTTTTAGGTTATATTTAAAATTTTTGGAAACAAAGAAATTCACACAAGGGCTATCCAATCTATCACACAATTTTCTCTTTCGAACCGTTTACCTGCAATTCAAAAAATCTTTACCTTTTATATAAAGGATAGGTATAACACAAATTACAAGAAGGACAGTTGCTGAATAGCGAATTTGCCGAAACAAAAAATGCGCGTTGAATATCTTTGTCGAAAGATTGAAATTGTAAATTTGGGAATATTCCCTGATTGTTCAGGGTCTAACAACTCGATATAATCAGGGTTCAACTACTCAACTCCGCCCAATGTATAAAATAATACTGTTGTTTGTTTTGTTGTTTGCCGGATTTCAAAACCGGGCACAAACTCCTGTATATCTCTATTTTGCTTCGCACAACGAAATGAACGATGCCACCTATCATGGGTTAAATTATGTCAATCCGGTTCATTTTGCTATGATGCGGAATTATGTAAAAGCAGTATGTGATACGATTATTACCTACAACGCAAGGTATGTCTTACAAGTTGAAAGCAATTTTATTTTGGGATGCCTTGCCAATGATAATGCCGCTACCTCTGATACTGACATATTGCAATGGGCTGATGCCACTCCTCAAATTGATGTAGAGCCGCACAATCATTTTAAACCAACCACCGGTTTGGGTTACAACCCCTATAATTATGCAGATTTGGCACATTTATTAGATAGTTGCGGTCTGCCTGCTCCACGAAAATTAATGGGCGGGTTCATTTGGCGAAACTTCACCACTCCCCCCATCTCTGAAGACTGGACTATCTGGCAAACACCACAACCCGGCCACACATTTACCAACTATTACTGGCAACCTCAATTTATTTGGGGCGGCGGCTCTCCGAATCATATCCAGGATTTTCAGGCTTTTGGGGTTTGGCAACCCTCAGCTCCTACCGTTGCCGGTTTTGGCATTCATAATCCCGCCCAACCCCTTATCTGCATAGGTGGGGGTTGTAACGATGATTTTTTGCTGACAGACACAACCAACGTAACCTTGTTGGGCAACCGCATCATAAATTTGGTAAACTACCTCAACGCCAACACCTGGCCCGATACCGCATTTTTCAGCTTTAAGATTATGATGAATTTCAGAAATTTTACCTCGCCTGATTTTGCAGCCAAAGCAGGGCAATTGCTGCAAAGACTTCGACCTTATGCCGAAACGGGTAAATTTCAATGGAAAACGGTGAACGAAGTGTACACAAGCTGGCAAAATCTGCATTCTGACCCAAATGACAACTTTGTGTTTCCATGTGAAAACATACCTATCTCAAATGCTACACCTCCACCCTGTAATTTTATAACATCAGTAACCGGTCAGACAAATGTCTGCACGGATAACACCGTAACTTACTCAGCACCGTTCATGGCAGGCAGCACATACCTGTGGACAGTTGAAGGAGGTATTATTGTTTCGGGGCAAGGTACCAATATCATTGAGGTTCAATGGAATAACGGAATAGCCGGATCTGTTTCCCTGATTCATTCGGTTGAATAATGGGAAATATGTTTAAGTGATATGATAAAGAAAAACAATTGGGATGCACAGCAAATCGGGATATAACAGCAATTAATTATCATATTCAAACCTGTGTCTTCAAACATAGCTTTGTTCCAATGGAACTTTTATCGGCTTTTTTTGGAATGAAGGCTAAACTGTGGACTGTGAAAAAACCGGTTTACACAAATGAACTCCTTTTTTAAGTAGTGGTAAAAAATTGTTTAAAAGTTTGAACGCAATACTCTCAATAGAATAACACAAACTTAATATATCGTCATTTGCCGATGATATTTATTTTGTTTGTAATGCCTGTTATTAGTGGTATTTTAACCTTCACAGCTATTTCTATGCTGTTCTATTTTGCTTTAATAAACTCGGGTAAACCTCAATTCACTAAAAGCCATTCATTCTATGCAAACTTCTTAAAAATCGGGTATTTAGTGGTTTTTGGGTGGTTGAGCAACAGTTATCCGTGTTATGCGTTCGGTTTTCTTCTTTCGTCCTGATTATGGGTCAGATGTGAGTTGTAACAGACATAATCTTTGCCAAGATTTGGCTTGGGGTTCGGCTTGTGCGACTTTGCATTGTGTGTGGCTGTGGAGCGTTGACATTTGTCTATTCGGGTTCATTTACAAAACTTTCTTCATAGTCTTTTCGGCTCAAAACGGTGTCGTAAAGACCTACGTCTTGCCCTTCGTGTTTATTAATTCCAATATATTCCAAACTTGCATCTTCATAGCGTTTGAATTTGTAAACGGCATCGTTCATCAAAGCAGAATTGAACACGCCAAGACTTACCAATAATTCAAAGTCCTTTACAGAAAGTCCTGTTACTTTTTTGAAAAGTCCCGGTTCCAATTGTGTGATTACGTCTTTTAGGCTTCGCTCTCGGTAGTCTGTTAAGTACATAAATACTGGAATACGGGTAGCAAACTTGATTAGCTTTTCTTGGATTTGCTTTCTCAGGCTCTTGTATTTCTTTTCTTCGTCAGACAATTCAGTTTTCTCTTTTTTAGTTAGGTCTCGGTCGTTGGCTTCTTTTTTGGCTTTTTTAACAGCTTCCGATTTGTTGATAATGGTTTCAATGTCCTGATTCAAGTTTCTAAAGCCTTCAATGTTCATCAAAGCTTGCATGGCTTCTTCGTTTGCCATCAGTCGGGCTAGCGTGTTGTTGTCCACGTTTACGAGCAATGCACTTTCCCAACGTCTTGCCAATAGGGTGGCAGTTGTGCCACTCATTGCAATGTCCAAAATACCTGCTGCATCTACTTGTTTCATCGAACTGCCATCATAAGCCAATACAGGAAGGAAATTGATAAATTCTTCGACATTCTTTTCGGGATTCGATTCATTGACATTTAGCCGGCAAGCATAATCAGCTATCTGACGTAATGCTCTGTTTGGAGCAAAGTCAAACACATAACATTCTTCTTTCAGAATTTCTTCTTTGTTGGGCGATTTGTTGTCTGGGTTTTTGATTACCCACGGCGTTTGCACTCGGAAAGCTGCCTGAAAATAAGTTTCGGGGCTGGAAGAATTGCGCAACATAAAAATACCCGTCCACGGTTTCACTGAAACTCCGGTGGTGAGTTTACCACAAGAAAGCGTAATGGTTTTTGATTCCAATGGATTGTCGGTCATTGCATCTAAAACAGGTGGTAAGGCTTGAACGCCAATGCCTGCTTGCGTACCTGCTGCAACCACTACGGTATAGTCGTGGTAGAACTTGTTTTGGCGCTGTTTGAGCAAATTTGCCATTGCGTGGCAAGCTGCTACGGTTGGCAGAAACCAAAACGTATGATTTAATACATTGAGTAATGGAGCGTGTGAAAACGGCAAAGGCGGCTTTTTCGCACCCATTTTCAAGTTGTCAACTGTGGTTTCGCTGATTGAACCCCGAATCAAATCCAACCATTTTTGAACTTCGTCTTCGTATTTGAAACGGGCTTTTGAGCCTTCGCCTTCTGCTGAAAAGAATATGTTTAAATCAAACCCATCAAATTCGCCTAATTCTGCAATTTTACAGATAGAATCGGGCAATTGGTAAGTCATCATAACCATTCGGGGTAAGGAAGCATAAGGATTAGTCCCTTTGGAATCGTCCCATTCAGCTTTGGCTCTTTGTTCGTCCGAATACGTCCAGTTGAAGATTTGTTCTTCTATAAACTCACCCGAAGCAATGGCTTTAAATGGCGTACCTGATAAATACAAATAATGATGGGTAGTGATGGGCATGGCTTCTTCGTCAAAGTATTCTATGCCTTCACCTTCGCCAAATTCCAATTCTTTTTTGCCCTCGGCTTCAAAAAGCTCTTTGGCGTTCTCTCGCCAAGCGCCGTAGTGGTACTCGTCAAAAATTACACAATCCCAATTGGTGGCGTGTACCCATTCGTTTTTGGTTTTGATTCCGCCTGTGCTGGTGTTTTTGCCTAAATAGTCTTGAAACGAACCAAAACAAACGATGGGTTTGCTTATATTGGCATCGGTATAGTTTAAATGCCCGTCTTTTTTAGTGGTTATGAACTGCCAACCGGAAAAATCTACATGGGTTTTTAGGTCTTCTTCCCAAGCATTTTCAACAGCCGGCTTGAAAGTCAGTACCAATATTTTTGTCCAGCCCATTTTTTTTGCCATCTGATAGGCGGCGAAGGTTTTTCCGAACCGCATTTTGGCATTCCACAAAAAGTGCGGGGTTTTGTCTTTATTTTCTTTTTTGAAACTTTTGAAGTAGGCAATGGATTTATTGACCGCTTCTTCCTGCTCGGGTCGCATACCGAAAGTAAGCGTTCGGTTGGCTTCGGTGCATCCACCAGTTTTGATTTCCCAAATGGCTTTGCGTAAATCGTTTAAGGTGCATTTGAACCATTCACCTTCAGGATTAGCAAAACATTGCTTTCGTAAATGACGGTGAATATCGTGGTCGGTAAAAGAACTGCCATCACGTTTCATTGCCGATTCTTCAAATACAATTCTATAGGAAATAGCTGCCGTCCCTAACTGCTCTTTGATACGTGTTTGTGCATCACGGTCGGTATAACCTATTTTGAGCAAACCCTTGTGCGTAGCCACACCCACCAACTCATAAGCATAAATGGTAGGGTTGGTGGAAGGGCGGGGTGGAAAAAATTCTTTTTTACTCATTTCTTTTTCAGTTTTTTCAATTGATTTTCAGCCTGCTCAATACTCGCTATAAATTGTTTCTCCACTTCGGATAGTTCGTATGCTGATTTGCTTTTATAGCTCGTATATTCTGCCAGAGCTTTTTGTTGTGCGATTTCTGCCGAGATTTTTCCTGCATGGCTAAGTACTTCTTGTCGGCTCATTTTTATGAATCCGTCCAACACTTCAATCCAATCTTTCATGTGCATGGGCTTGCGCTGCATGGCATTGATTTCAGCAATATCCAAATAAGCGGAAACCAGGCGATTGAGAATAGCCAACTCTTCTTCCGACAAATAATTTTTTGCCACGCCTATCTCTTGCTTTGTAGGCTTCTTGCCCTTGAATACCGTTAAGCCCATAAAGGGCAAAGCGGAATTAGCGCGTTGAAAAATGACTTCGGCTGCTGTGTGCCCGTGGGCTGCCCAATGCAATTTGTTTTGAACCGTTTGAAAAAACTGTTGAGTAATACCTGCTCGCGGGTCGTAGTCCATACTGGTGGCATAAATTTCAAGCACTTTTCGGTAAAAAACCTTTTCAGATGAACGAATGTCCCTAATGCGGTCGAGCAATTCTTCGAAATAGCCCCCTCCTTGTTTGAGCAAGTCATCGTTCATGGTAAAGCCCTTGATTAAATACTCCCGCAAGCGTTCGGTGGCCCAAATGCGAAACTGTGTGCCCCGAAGCGATTTCACTCTGTAACCTACTGATATGATGACATCTAAGTTGTAGTGGTTTATATCGTAGTTTTTACCGTCTGTTGCAGTTGTTCGGAATTTCCGAACAACTGCATTTTCCTGCAATTCGCCTTCTTCAAAAATGTGTTTGATATGTTCGCTAATATTCGATTTGGATGACTGAAACAGCTCCACCATATCTGACTGGGTAAGCCAAACGGTGTTTTCGGTTAACTGAACTTGTATCTTGGTGTTACCGTCTTCGGTTTGGTAGATGAGTATGTTTTGTTGTTCTTTCATTTGTCTGCATTAGCATTTACTGGGTTTATTGGTTTATAGGATTACTCACCCCCACCAATTCATAAGCATAAATGGTGGGATTGGTGGACGGACGGGGTGGAAAGAATTCTTTTTTACTCATATTATTCCATTGGTCTTATTAAGGTATCAATGAACTCAATTTCACTGTCTGTGATGCCATATTTTGCAAATAATTTCTCATCAGTCCATTCTTCGTTGAAATCTTGGATAGGAACGAAAGCAAATACTCCCCTAGAAATATTTTGTGTGTTTTTGATTAGCGACATCATAAATCGGAAAAAACGCGTTTGCATATATTTTGCCACATTCTCTGCAATTTTTTTGTTTTTGTAAATTCCAACAACTAGATATGTCTCTGTACTACAAGACATTTTATCAGCAACAATTGGTTTACTAATTATTTGGTGAGGATATGAGTCTCCACCTGGACTGGCTTTGGAAACCAAGACTTTTATTTCTTTAACCCAATGCTTATTCTTTATCACTTGTTCTTCGCTTACAAATCCATTATCTCCAAATCTATATAGCAGGATATTATGCTTATCCGTTTTACTCTTTTTGAAACCTGAAAAATTAGAATCAAGTCCGAATGGTTTTCTTGCACTTACACTTTCATCAAATGTCTTTTCATTAAACTTTTTCACTTTTCTAAGTATCTCAATGGCTTCATTGTATCTTACAAAGACGTCAGACTTTGGCTCTAATAACGGTCTTTTTGAAGTACTTAAAACTGCCCCATTTTTGTAATTCGTAATTGTACAATCTCCTTTATTTTCTCTATCCCAAAGAAAATAGCAAACTCCACCACGAATATTCAAACCGGGAAAGCAGTCAGACGTTTCTGGAAAATCGTGTATCTGAGCCAATCTTTTATCTTTCAGCATTTCATCTCTAAATTCATCAAGTCCTTTTCCGCCTGAATACCATCTTGCAGGAACAATCATTGAAAGGTATCTTGGATTTAGTTTTTTTGCTTGTTCTATAAATTTGTGATAAAGTGAAATTGCACCTGAATCACGACCACCACCATCGCTCATTTGATATGGCGGATTTCCAACGATAACGTCAAACTTCATATTGAATATTTTTGCTGGTTTGTCTGTGTGAATAAAATTGTAAGCGTATGTTTCTAAGGCATCATCACGGTCATATGATTCTTGATTTGCACCGCAATAGGTGCATTTTCCGTTTTGCCAAGTATGTTTCATTCGTTTGTAGCGAATGTTTCCTTGTTCATCATTAAATGTGTCACAAATGGAGTATTTACCATTGGCAGTTTTGGAGCAATACACGCTTCTGCGAGATAGCAAGGCCGTTAAATCGGTAATGGCAATGCCATACAACTGTTGGCTAAAAATGTGGTTTATACGTTCCTGTTTGTCGGGAATTTGGGTTTCCAAACCTACCATTAGTCGCTTTGCCATTTCCCGTAAAAACACACCACTCTTAGAAACAGGGTCTAAAAACTTGGCGTTTGGGTTGCTCCACAACTCGGCAGGAAGCAAGTCCAAAATATCATTTACCAAGTTGGGTGGGGTAAAAACTTCGTCATTGCTCAGATTAGCCAGGCAAGTAAGTACATCAGGGTTATAGTTCAAGTTGTTCATCAGTAGCTATTTGATATAAACTAATTGGCTTAAATGTTTGTACGGGTGTTGGTATAAAAGCATCTTCACCAAGGTCAGAAAACAAATTCGGGGTTTCTAAAGGTCTGTTTTCTAATAAGGATTTAAATTTGAAATCCCGTCTTACTACAAGGTTTCCCGAAATCAGTTTCCATTCAGAAAAAACAATGAAGTCTTTAATTAGCCCTGCGGTTTTAAGGGTTAGTGCGTCACCGTGAATAATGTTTTTCGATAAAACATATCGAATTGATTTTATAATTTTAGAATTGGCATCGGGCTGAAAGAGGCTGTTATAAAACTGACAAAAAATTTGCAGTAACCTATGTCTGCACTCAACAACGTTGTCTAACAATAAGTCTATACCATATATGCTGCTAACTGCCAGAAAAGCATATCTTTCAAATTCAATTTGGCTATGCTTGTACCTGTCGGCAACAACTTTTAACTTTCTTCTTAATATCTCGGTTAAGAAATTTCCGTTACCACAGGCAGGTTCAAGGAAGGTAGAGTCAATTCGTTCTGTTTCATGCTTTACCAAATCAAGCATAGCGTTTACTTCACGTTCGTTCGTAAACACTTCACCGTGGTCGGCAACCCGCTTTTTAGATTTTACTTGTTTATCTGTCTTTATTTCGTCTGTCAATTCTTTCACTTTATTTTCAAAAATTCTCAGTCTGTAAATTTAGTTTTTTCTGTCTGTTGGTCTGTCAGAGGGTTAGCTCATGTGTCAGCAAAACCCAATGTGCCGATTTCGGGTCGGTTGGACTTTTTACACTGACGCACAACATTTACCTTAAACACAACAAATTGCTCACAAACACCTAAACAACCCGCATTAACCCAAATAAATTACCCGCTAATATACAACATAATTAAAGCAACTAACACAAAAAATCCCTCACCAAAATAACAGTAAAGGATTTCTAACACCATTTTAATGCTTTTACTTATTCATTGCTCTTTTCTTTTTTCACTTCAATAACATCAAACTGAATTGCGTTTCAAATATGGAAAACAAAACGCAGTTTTCATCAATAAAAAACAACAAAAAATAACGATTGGTAAAACTTAAATTGAAATACTTTTAAACATTCCGAAATGTATAACCTTCCGTATTTTAAAGAAGAAGACAAACAAATCTTGCTACAGTTTCTGAATGAATATCCGTTTGCATTTCTTACAGGCAGCTTTGCAAACGGAAAACAAGTAGCTACACAAATTCCAATACTCGTTGAAGAACAGGATGATTGTTTAATTCTCCAAGGCCACATTATGCGACAAACAGACCATCATAAAGCGTTTATTGAAAACCCTCAAGCACTTACCGTATTCACCGGGCCAAACGCTTATGTGAGTGCTTCTTGGTATTCAAATCCCCAAATAGGTTCAACATGGAATTACATGAGCGTTCACCTGAAAGGTAATATCCGCTTTTTGGATGAAAAAGCCTTGATTTCCCTCCTGAAAAAACTAACCTTGCGGTTTGAAAACAACAACCTGACTTCTCCAACCATTTATGATAATCTTCCGGTTGAGTTTTTAAAAAAGATGCTGCCTGCAATAGTTGCTTTTGAAATAAAAGTAGAGGCAATCGAAAATGTTTTCAAACTCAGTCAGAACAGAGATGAAAATAGCTACCTGAACATTATTTCCCAACTCGAAAAGTTGGGCGGAGATAGTGCGCTGATTGCAGAACAAATGAAAAAACGAAAGGAAAAACTTTTCCCTCCTGATGTGGAATGGGACAGCAATAAGTTCTTATCCTGAGATGATTTACAGGCTTTTTATTTTATGAATTCAATCAGGTTTGACAATAAAACTGAGAGAATTTGTTTTTAAACGTTTAGTAGTAGCTTCAAGGGCACCTATACACATAAATGCAATATGCTCTACCCTATTAAAGAGTATCAGAAGTCATAACTGCTAAACAATAAAACGAAGAAAAACAAAATGGCTGTTTTAGAAACTATACTTTTCATGGTTTGTACTTTAATTGTTTTACAAAAAATGAAAGGTTTGCAATCAGGTGCTGCTACCAGTACCTGATTGCAAACCCTTGTAACCATGTTTAGTAGCCGTAGCTGCTAAACAATGCATTGAAATCTGTTTGTGTGTTGCTATTTAAATCGGGTACAATAGCAGCCAATTGAGTTCTGAAGGTAGGTATGCTTGTAACATCTGAGGTAAGCGCGTGGTATAGTTGTAAAAGTGTAAAGTCTTTTACATTGTCGGTAATACTTGAATGTTCCAAAAGGCCAATCGGGTTAGAGTTGTTGTCATCAGCTAAATCATGCATTAAACCCCATGGAATAAAATTAATGGGATCATCGGGAGGGCTATATTTAAAGTGATGAGGTTCTAAACAATTACCATGTCTTAATCTTTCTATATCGGCTGTAGTAGCATTAGTGCCGGCAATACTATGATTCAACCCATAATACCGGTCTGCCAAATAGTAGCCCATTTCATTTGCCCATGTTTCTACCACTTCTACCCTGTCGGCTCCGGGGGCAGTTCCATCTCCGTAACCAAAATGGGCTATGGTGTAGGCTACTTCTGCAATCCAGTAACCGTTTCCCACTTTTCGGTAATGTACGGCATGGGCAAGTTCGTGGTATGTGGTACGATTTACTATGTCTGATGGATTATCTGAAATAGATAAGACTACATCGGGTAAAAAGGTGGTAAAGTAGGTAGTAAGAAAGGGAAGGGTGATGCTTGCCGCTTGTAAGACCATGCTTGTGTGAAGGTTAGGATCGTATAATGAATTAGACAAGGTTGCTCCTTTTACAAAACATACATTTCAGATTTTATGAGCCATAGCTTGGCCAGATTACTCAACTCACGAAGCTATAGTTTGCGCAAGTGACTTGATAAAATATACACCCTACTCTACCACCCGAAAACAGAAACTTCCACTTTTATTAAATGCCGCTTCCGATATAATGTTGTATGATGAATCAGGACTTAAAGTTAACAGGTAGTAGTTATTATTGATGCCTCCGTTGGTAGTAAAATATTGGGTCATCAACTCGCCCGGGCATCGTTTTTGGAAATCAACCTCCTGATTTGGAGTTGCGCCCAAACCTAACCAATACACACCTACCTTGTGTGGAATTAACCGAAGACTAAACTGATATCTGCTATTTTGGTACAAAAAAACGATATGCCGCAATACATGTCCAGGGTCAGAACTATCAAAAACAGCACCCGTATCGGCAATTAAAGTAAAGTTCTGAAATCCCTGCGGAGAAGGAACAGTATCTATCTTTGCCATATATAAAAAGTTATATAACGGAAGGTTTTCTACCTTGTAGTAATTTAATGAATTAGAATCGAGCAGCATGTCCGAAAAATTGGCATATATCGTAAGTGTATCATTAATGTGGAAGGTGTCTTGTGCAGGATATACTGTGTAAGGAAGGTGAAATTCGTAATTATCATTGCAATCCATATCAAAAAAAAGCCTGCAATTGCTAAACAATAAAACGAAGAAAAACAAAATGACTGTTTTAGAAACTACGCTTTTCATGGTTTGTACTTTAATTGTTTTACAAAAAAATGAAAGGTTTGCAATCAGGTACTGCTTTCGGTACCTGATTGCAAGTTTTTGTAACCATGTTTAGTAGCCGTAGCTGCTAAACAATGCATTATAATCTGTTTGTGCGTTTCCGGTTAAGCCGGGTACTATGGCAGCTAACTGGTTTCTGAAGGCCGGTATGCTTTCCACATCTGAGGTCAGCGCGTGGTATAGCTGTAAATGTGTAAAGTCTTTTACATTGTCGGTAACAGTTGGGTTCTCATAAACACCAACCAATCCGTTAGGTCCCGATAGCGGGTTTTGGCTATTATCATCAACTAAATCTCTAAACAAACCAACAGGAATGAACTCATTAGGCGAATCATAATATTTTTGGTCTTCCAATCCGTACAAATGCCTCATTGGCGTTTGATTTATAGGGTATGGGGTGTAGTTATTACTATGATTCAACCCATAATACCGGTCTGCCAGATAATAGCCCATTTCATTTCCCCAGGTTTCTACCACCTCTGCCCTTTCGGCTCCGGGGGCTGTTCCATCCCCATAACCAAAATGGGCAATTGTGTAGGCTACTTCTGCAATCCAGTAACCGTTTCCCACTTTTCGGTAATGTACGGCATGGGCAAGTTCGTGGTATGTGGTACGATTTACTCTGTCTGATGGGTTGTCTGTAACTGCTAACACTACATCGGGCAAAAAAGTAGTAAAGTAGGTAGTAAGAAAAGGCAGGGTGATGCTTGCCGCTTGTATAAGACCCGATGCTGCCGGAATTTCGGGAAACAAATATTGTATAAAACCTGCTATGGAAATACCCGCTGCTGCTAAAGCATTACCTGCCGCTGCTCCAATAAAAGGCAGCGCAATTCCAAATATCTGGTGAAACATAGGAGCTGCTGCTGCACTTGCAAACGGCGTACACAATATTTTTAACCCGTTGGGCAGTGGAAACAAAGGGTGAACGAAAAGAAACCACATTATTCTACAACGTAAAAACAATAATACCCATTATAAGTGAATTTATTATACGGATAACTGTTTATCAAAGTATCGGGGCTTAGTGCCATAAATGGATAGTTATTTTCAGCACCGCTGTTTAAGTTAAATAAAACATTCATTAATTCTCCCGGGCATCTTTTTTGAAAATCTACTTCCTGATATGTGACAGCCCCCAAATTAAACGCATATAAACCGGTTTTGCCGGGTACAAAGCCTGCATGTAGTTTGTAACGACTGTTTACATATAAATAGGCAATGTCAAAACTAGATGCTGTTGGAAATTGAACAAAACTAATATAGCCGGTATCATTAAGAAGAAGGAAGTCGGGATTTGCATCAAGACGTGGGGAAGTGTCAATTCTCTCAAAAAATAAGGAGCTTCTAAACGTTTGATTTTCTACTTTGTAGTAATTTAATGAATTGGAATCAAGTAATTCGTCAGAAAAATCGGCATGTAACCATATAGTGTCGTTTATATGAAATGTGTCTTGTGCTGGGTAGAGGGTGAAGGGCAGGTAGAATTCGTAATTGTTTTTATCGCCATTAATGCAATCCATATCAAAAAAAAGCCTGCAACTGCTAAACAATAAAACGAAGAAAAACAAAATGGCTGTTTTAGAAACTATACTTTTCATGGTTTGTACTTTAATTGTTTTACAAAAAATGAAAGGTTTGCAATCAGGCGCTGCTACCAGTACCTGATTGCAAACCTTTGTAACCATGTTTAGTAGCCATAGCTGCTAAACAATGCATTGAAATCTGTTTGTGTGTTGCTATTTAAACCGGGTACAATGGCAGCCAACTGGGTTCTAAAGGTGGGTATGCTTGTAACATCTGAGGTGAGTGCATGGTATAACTGTAAATGTGTTAAGTCTTTTACATTGTCGGTAACAGTTGGATTCTCTGATACCCCCAACGGATTTAAGTTATTGTCATCAACCAAATCGTGAAATAATGCCCAAGGAATATAATCAATGATATTATCAGGTGGGTGATATTTGAATTTATCATTTTCTAGCAAATAATAATGTCGATATCTATCCAACTGACTAGTTGTAGTATTACTATGATTCAACCCATAATACCGGTCTGCCAAATAGTAGCCCATTTCATTTGCCCATGTTTCTACCACTTCTACCCTGTCGGCTCCGGGGGCAGTTCCATCTCCGTAACCAAAATGGGCTATGGTGTAGGCTACTTCTGCAATCCAGTAACCGTTTCCCACTTTTCGGTAATGTACGGCATGGGCAAGTTCGTGGTATGTGGTACGATTTACTCTGTCTGATGGGTTGTCTGTAACTGCTAACACTACATCGGGCAAAAAAGTAGTAAAGTAGGTAGTAAGAAAAGGCAGGGTAATGCTTGCCGCCTGTATAAGACCCGATGCAGCCGGAATTTCGGGAAACAAATATTGTATAAAACCTGCTATGGAAATACCCGCTGCTGCTAAAGCATTACCTGCCGCTGCTCCAATAAAAGGCAACGAAATGCCAAATATTTGATGAAACATAGGAGCTGCTGCTGCACTTGCAAACGGCGTACACAATATTTTTAACCCGTTGGGCGGTGGGTCTATGCCGCTTTCGGCTGCGTAGTCGTGCCATTCGTGCACGGCGTTGTTGGCATGGGCGGCAGCCCAATACATTTTGGCTTTAGTAGAATTATTGGTGGAGTTGCCGTATATAATTTGCAGGTTGTTTAGGTTGTCGGTATGGCTAAACTGGCCTACCAAATCAGTTACGGGGTGGCTGTAATCTAAGAGGTTGGCGTTGCGCAAGCCCCGCACGGCGGCGCGGTCGTTTTTAAAGATTACCCAAATTCTGGTTTTAAAAAACAGCCCGCCGCTTACATAGTTGCCCGAAGTGAAACATCCTTGGTCGTTGGTGTAAACATGCTGCCATTGAAACAGGTTTTCCATGATGCGTATTTTTACCTGCCGCACGCCTGCCATGCAGCCGCTGTTGCCAATTTGGGTATCTTGCACCTGCACCCGGCCGCTGGGTTTTCGCGGGTTGCTGTTAAGGGGGCATTGGCATAAACTGCCCGGTGGTGGGGCGGTAACACCCGGTGTAGTTTCTTCATTAACAGGTATTATGAGGCAATCGGGCCAGTTGGGCATACCCGGATGGCAGGGTGGTTCTACAGGTGTAGGGCTACTGCCGGGCGGTTGCGGAGTTTGAGGGTTACAGGGTATATTGGCATCGAGCAGGCAGTCGGGGTAGTTCTCACATTCGGGTATGCAATCGCCTATTCTGTAGGCAGCACTCCAGTCGTCGTTATAAGGTGCTCCAACCAAGCTATAAGCTTCGCGGGTAAGAAAACTTCGGTAGGGTGCAATGAGCAGTCCGGCAAGGGTTTCCTGATGTATGCCGCTGGGCAGGGTATAAGCGGCGGGTATTACGGTATAGAGCCAGGTATATAGCGGGTTGTTTACGGTAGGGTCTTGGTAGTAGGTTCCCATTTGTGCAATTTCATAATCTAAGGGGGTATCAAACCAATCGAGGGGCAGGCTTTCTAACAGGGCGGCTTCTTCCAAAGTTCGGGGCAGGCAGCGCACATAGAGGTGGGTAGGAGGCAGTTCGGCAACATCGGGTTCGTACAAGCGGTTGTATGCGGTGGTCATTACTTCTGTTGTGTATGGGTTGAGCAGTTGGTTGCCTAACACAATGGGGCGGTCGTCATCTGAATAGCGGTAGTTCCCCCCCCCCCGCATAATTACGGTAGATGCAGCATCCGATGAATTGAGCAGTTCTTCAGTAAGGTCATCTGTTTTGTTGCAGGCGAATGTTCCAAACATAAGCAATGCACCGGCAATGATCATTTGAAACAGTTTTGTTTTCATAAGCAGACTGATTTTAGATTTAAAAACAAAAGGGAAAGACAGATGTAAAAATAATGATTATTTTGAGATTTATTGGATATTTATTCTGTCAGAACTTGGTGATGAGGGATTAAATATAATTTACGAGGCATTTCAGAAACTTTCAGATATTAAAACAATGTGTAGTTGGAAATTAGGAACCTATTTTACAAAGCCTTAAGTGCTGTTAAGTCAAAAAAAGAAAGGTATTTAAGCGTTTCTTTGCATTGGTTTTGTGCCTGACGGCAACAAACTGACTATTGTTACCACGTTTTTTTTATCGCAAAGAACACAAAGTAAGACGCAGAGTTTTACAAACTTTTTTTATCATACCCCTATGACAACAAGGCTGCCACAAATATAAGATAAGACGGTCGTGTTTTTTCTTCTATATTATAGATATTTAAGCGACATTGACCAAATCTGTTGGCATAAACCCGTCTGCGAATTGAGTATTAAAAATTGAATCGGGCGATTTTCGTACCAATTTAATAACTGTTTTGACCGTAAAACGCGTATTACAGAGTATTTTGAGGTCTAAAATGCTAAAGTTAGGGTTATTGTATTTAACCTGATATTGTGCCTGCAAAATTTTAGCCGTCAAGGTAGCGGTAAAGCATAGATTAACAAAATTGGTCAGATTTTTCGAGGTGTAGTTTTTGAAATCGGATAGTCCGAAAAATTGTTTGGCATCCCGAAAGTCAAACTCAATCTGAAAACGCAAACTATAATAATCTATCATAGTTTGCCAGTCGAGGTTAGGGTCGGTGGTGCAAAATTTAGAGAAGGCTACTTTTTGGGTTTTCAAATTGGTTATTTTTACTATCCCCACATTTAACAGGTTTTTGCTTAAGGATTTGTTGTAACAGGGCAGTTGCCATATCTGAGTAAGGAGACCATTTTCGGTTTTGGTGTCTTTCAGTTCTTGGTTATCAAGGTTGTTCAAATCTACTTTTTCTCCGTATTTTTGGGTCTTCCCCGATGTTTTGGGGCTACTGGGTCTGAGTAGGCATAGACGAGGGCGGCATTTACAGGCAAACGGGTAATCAGGTGAAGTCCGGTCTTTGTTACCGCAGAGAAATAATCTGCCGAGGCATAAGCACAGTCTGCTACCATATAGGTCAGGTTGATGCCCGGTAAGCACGAAAGCAACTTGTTTAACAAGGCGGTGAATGCCCGAAAGGATGCCGTAGGATTGGGCTGCTTGGGTCGGTTTTGCTGCCTTGCTTCCTGCCACGAACCAAACATCTGCCTTCGGCACTGCGTCGCTTGCCAGCTAATGCCTTCTTTTTCTGTTCCGCTATCCGCTTCCTGTCCCCCTCTGTCTGTACGACTTGCTCTACCACCATCGGATATGATTTCCGTTTCCCCACAGCTATCAGAGAAGCACAAAAAAACAAATCCCGAATATGGGGCATTTCTGAATGCTGCTCCAAAACTTCGACAAACCATAGGTCTTGTCCCGACTTTTCCCTTCTACCACTTCGTCTATGGCTATAATATAATTCTCCTCCGGTTGATACACCCACTTCAAAAACAACTTCATACGAATGCGCTCCCACAGGTAGTCCTCTGACATAAAACGAAACCAAGTGCGAACAGAGTAGTTACTATAGCGGCATAAACTCCGTACACTTACTCCATATCGAATACACATAAAACAGTACAGAAAATCCCTTAATTGTAATATCTTTGCTACTGACAGGATGTCTTTATATAACTCTAAAGGCAGAATGTTGGGAGGCATATACTTTGATTTTGGGTTTGCAATTCGCAAAATTACAAAGATATCGCCTCCCTTCTTTTTTTTAATGTGTGGCAGCCATGTTGCTATGATTTAGCCTGATTTAATTCCAAATCTTACGGTATGATACTTACGGTATAATTCAACAACCGTATCTTAATGATTACCGATATTTATAAGCTACGGTATTAGTAGCTTACCGGCAAGTTTTCAGCCAAACTGTTGTTAAATAAAAAACATTGTGCCGGGCACATATTAACCTATTTGATTCCGGATTATCCGGCTTAGGTTTTCCAACCTTCAATATTACACCAAAAAATTCATTTTTATTTATGAAATTTGCAGCCCCAAACGGGAAACTTCCAATTTCGGGGTCTATAAGAGCGATCCCTGATATTGGTTGATTTAAAAACTTATGACACAACTTTTTTGTATTAACCAAAGGCTATTATCTAAAGTGGTAAAAACCTGAATGGTCTGAACGTTTGCATTTGTCTCCAACCCTTTAATCTATACAGCGTAAATTATTATTTATTTCCAAACATCATGAGCACCTACTCATACATTTCAAATGCGCACCCGGCTTTTATTGAAGCCCTTTATAAAGATTATGTTTCTCAAACGGGCACGGTTGATGCCTACTGGCAAAAGTTTTTTGAAGGGTTTGACTATGCGCTGAAAAATTCCTCTGCGCTTTCTCAAAATGGTGCAGACAATGGGCAACCGGTTTCTGTTTCTGCCGAATCGGTTGATGTTCAAACCGAGTTGAAAGTGTATGCCCTGATAACTGCTTTTAGGAACAAAGGACATTTGGAGTCCAAAACCAATCCGATTAAGCCCCGGAAAAACCGGTTTGCCCATTTAGCATTGTCCGATTTTGGATTGCAGGAGGCTGACCTTGACAAAACTTTTTACGTTGGCAGTGAGATTGGATTGCCAAACTCCACTTTGCGCGAAATTACCGGACGTTTAAAAACGGTTTATTGCGGTTCTTTAGGCTTTGAATACACCTATATTACCAATCCCGAACAACTTGCCTGGTTAAAAAGCAAGATTGAAGGGATGAAAAACAATTTTGGTTTCAGTATTGACCAAAAAAGGCGGATGTTGCAAAAACTGAACGACTCTGCCGTTTTTGAGGAGTTTCTGCACCGTAAATATCAGGGTGAAAAGCGTTTTTCGCTCGAAGGGGGCGAAACAACGATCCCCGCTTTGGATGCCATTATTAACAGTGCCGGAGGGTTTGGGGTAGAGGAAGTGGTGATTGGAATGGCGCATAGAGGAAGGCTGAATGTATTGGCCAATATCATGCAAAAAACATACGAACAGATATTCAGTGAGTTTGAAAACACTCTGCCTGACGATTTGACTATGGGAGACGGGGATGTGAAGTACCATTTGGGTTATTCGTCATTGGTCAAAACTCCGGAAGGTAAACAGCTTCATATCAAATTAGCGCCAAACCCTTCGCATCTCGAAGCAGTCAATCCGGTTGTTGAAGGTTTTACCCGTGCCAAAGCCGATGTAATCTACAATTCAGATTATAGCCGAATTCTTCCGGTTATTGTTCATGGAGATGCCGCAGTTGCCGGTCAGGGAGTGGTATATGAGGTGTTGCAAATGAGTAAACTTGCCGGATACCAGACAGGAGGAACTGTCCATTTTGTCATCAACAATCAGGTTGGGTTTACCACCGACTTTGACGATGCCCGCTCGTCTGACTATTGTACCAGTTTGGCTGCGATGGTCAAAGCACCGGTAATTCATGTCAATGGAGATGATGTGGAAGCGGTTGTTTTTGCGGCAATTCTGGCGGTTGAGTACCGGCATAAGTTTAACAACGATGTATTTATAGACATGGTTTGTTATCGAAAATACGGACATAATGAAGGAGATGATCCCAAGTTTACCCAACCATTCATGTACGAAATTATCGAAAAGCACCCAAGTGTCAGAAAAATATATTCACAACAACTCAATGTAAAAGGGGAAATCGAAGCTGCTTTGGCCGAACAAATGGAAAAAGCATTCTGGACTCAGCTTCAGGAGCGGTTGGATATGGTAAAACAAAAACCGCTTGCCTATAAATATCAGGAGCCTGAACTGGCATGGAAAGCCCTTCGCAAAGCAACCCCTGCCGATTTTGAAAAATCCCCCGTAACCGGTATTTCCACAGAACAGGTCAACCTCTTGATAGAAGGGCTTGGCAAATTGCCTGAAGGGTTTCAACCTACGGTGAAGGCGCAAAAAATGATTAAAGAGCGGGCACTTGGAATTAAAGAAAAACAAATTCTCGATTGGGGTGCTGCAGAGTTGTTCAGCTACGGCTCTATATTGCTGGAAGGCAAACATGTGCGGATGAGTGGAGAAGATGTCAAACGGAGTACTTTTTCACACCGCCATGCCGTTGTCTATGACCGAACACAGGAAGGCAAATCTTACAACCGCCTCAATCATATTATCCCCGATCAAAAAGGGCGGTTCCTGATTTACAATTCTCTGTTGTCAGAATATGCAGTGTTAGGATTTGAGTATGGATATGCCATGGCTTCTCCCGAAAATTTGGTGCTTTGGGAAGCACAATTTGGCGATTTTGTCAACGGTGCTCAAATTGTTATTGACCAGTTTGTTTCGGCCGCAGAAAGCAAATGGCAACGGATGAACGGCTTGGTCATGTTACTGCCCCATGGTTATGAAGGTCAGGGTCCTGAACATTCAAGCGCTCGTTTAGAGCGGTTTTTGCAGGCTTGTGCCGAACAAAATATATGTGTGGTCAATATTACCGAACCTGCCAATTTGTTTCATGTATTTCGCCGTCAGTTGTCCTGGCCTTTCCGTAAACCTTTGGTGATTATGTCGCCCAAATCCCTGCTCCGGTCTGCGCAATCTCCGGTTTCAGACATCACCGGAAATACCTGTTTCAGGGAAATCATTGACGACCCATTTGTTAAAAGCCCCAAAAAGGTAAAAAAACTGCTCCTGTGCAGCGGAAAAGTCTATTATGATCTGGCAAATAAACAGCAAACCGAAAATATTACCGATATTGCCATTGTCCGACTCGAACAACTCTATCCGTTAAGCCGCACCCAAATTGCCGGTATTCTGGAAAAATACAAAAATGCACAGGTATGTTGGGTACAGGAAGAACCTGCAAATATGGGTGCGCTTTGGCATATCAAACATCGTCTGCCCGATGTCATTGCCGGATATGTGGCCAGAAAAGAAAGCGCTTCGCCGGCCACCGGATTTAAAAAACAACACGAAAAAGAACAAAAAGAACTGATTGACCGGGCTTTTTCCCTGACTTAACCAAGTTGCTTTGTTATTTTTGCACCGCTTAAACTTCTTCCACAATAAAGAACAATATTCATGATAATTGATATAAAAGTACCATCTCCGGGGGAATCTGTAACTGAAGTAACCATCGGCAAAATATTGGTTCAAAACGGGGAAACAGTCGCCATAGATCAGGTGATTTGCGAATTAGAATCGGATAAAGCCACTTTGGAAGTAGGTGCCGAAGCTGCCGGAATATTGACTCTGAATGTTAAGGAAGGAGATGATATTGCCGTTGGATCCGTAATCGGAACGATAAACACCCTTTCCAACGGACAACAGGAAACCCCGCCCGCTGCCGAATTGCCCAAAATAAGTACGAAACCTGTTTCTGAACAGACAGAAGCCGACGACAATAGTTATGCAAAGGGGCATCCTTCGCCCGCTGCCCTGAAATTAATGGAAGAAAATAACATAAAATCAGGCGATATCAAAGGTACCGGTGCCGACGGGCGAATCACGAAACAAGACGTGCTGCTCTTTTTGGAAGCTCAAAAAACTAATACGGCCAAACAAACAAACGAAAGTCCGGAAACCCAGGTCCCTCCGGTTGTTAGTACTGAAATTGCCCCGGCAGTATCGGCAGGTAACCGAAATGACCGCCGCGAAAAAATGACCCGGCTTCGAAAAACCATCTCTCAACGCTTGGTTTCAGCAAAGAACAATACTGCCATGCTGACCACCTTCAACGAAGTGGATCTGACAGAGGTGATGGCGCTTCGAAGTCGCTACAAAGAAGTGTTTGAAAAAAAACACGGAATTGGACTTGGATTTATGTCGTTCTTTTCAAAAGCCTGTTCCATTGCTCTGTTCGATTTTCCCGGGGTGAATGCCTATATAATAGACGATTTTATCGAATACCACGATTATGTGGACATCTCTATCGCCGTTTCAACTCCCAAAGGTCTGGTAGTTCCTGTTATTCGCAATGTTCAGGAAATGGGGCTGAAGGAAATAGAAGTTGCCGTAAAAGATTTGGCCATCAAAGGCCGCGATGGTCTGCTGACAATGGAAGATATGACCGGTGGCACTTTTACCATTACCAATGGCGGAGTTTTTGGTTCTCTATTGTCAACTCCCATCCTCAACCCGCCTCAATCAGCAATATTAGGGATGCATAAAATTCAGGAACGACCTATGGTTGTGAATGGACAAATTCTTGCCCGCCCTATGATGTATCTTGCCCTGAGTTATGACCATCGCATTATTGACGGTAAAGAAGCGGTCAGTTTTTTAGTGCGTGTTAAAGAACTATTGGAAGACCCCATGAAGTTGTTTCTTAACTTGTAAGTTTGTTCTTTGGGGGGTAAACTTATAGAGACTTAGCAATCAAAAAACCTCTGCATATTGAGAGCGTTTACTACATATTTATTCATTCAAAAACAGAATAGTGTCAATAACAAGCAGCCGGATAGCAAAAACCACCCGATTTTACCGGAAATTACATAAATGGGTTGCCATTCCATTGCTTGTTTTCTTTTTTCTGATTGGAGCAACAGGGTTTCTTTTGGGTTTAAAAAAACATACCGGTTTGCTTCCCCCTACTTTAAAAGGAATAAGTGCCGACAGCAAACAATGGTTGCCGGTGGACAGTTTGGTTATAATTGCCGGAAATTATGCCCAATCAACCTTAAAAAAATCGGGCAGTATAGACCGTATTGATATAAGACCGGGGAAAGGAATTGCAAAAATTGTATATGCCGATCATTTTACCGAATTGCAGTTAGACTGTACAACAGGCAGTGTTTTATCGGTCAAAACCCGAACTTCAGACATCATCGAAAAAATTCACGATGCCTCTATACTTGACTTTCTCATCAATACCAAGAACGAGCAATTTAAGTTAGTTTATACTTTTACCCTTTCAGTGGGGTTAATGCTGCTTTCTTTGAGCGGTTTCTTTTTGTGGTTCAATCCCATCAGAATAAAAAAAGGAAATAAGTAAGTCCCTCCTTCCTTTTACATTTTAGATTGTATTTCAGCAATATAACGTTCCCACTCTTTGATACTCCGGTTGAACTCAAACACATCAGAAATTTGACCGCAGTTTTCTGTATCCGAAATATAATGGTAAGCGAATTTTGCCAAATCGAGTTTAACCCGTTCAAAATCAAACAGAAACAACAACTCCTTGATTTGTGCAGCCGTATAACATCCGGCGCTGATTTGTTGTTTGGCGATTTTCATTTTATCGCTCTCAAAACTTCTTTCCGATAGCTTAGTTTTAATCGAAGTTACTTTCAGGTTGTCGTTTTCCGGTTTATGGCATTTGGCTTTGTTCATCCAGCTTTTACGGATGGCTACCGGCTTGGAATCTTCTGAAAAAACGGCATTCCCCCTTACATTGTAAGAGGCAATTGTATCAATAACTACATGTTTTAAAGAAATAGGCAGAAAGGTTTTGTTGATAAACCCTTTTATCTGCTTTGGGGCGAGATCCTCGGCTTCGTATAAGACCGCTAATTTGCCATTGTTTGAAACTGTATCAACAGCATAATAGTAATTACCGCTGTTTTTGAGATAAATATTGCAGGCTAATGTGTCGGCTTTGGGAAAAACAATCGTTAGTTGAATGACACAAAGAGGTCCCGGAACTTCGGTTATCCTGATGCCGGAAACCGGTTTTGCATGATATTGAATCCCGTTCACTCCCACAAGAAACTTTATACTGCTCTGTTTTGAATAAATAATCAAGTCTGATGAAGCAGGGGCGACCTGAGCAACAGAAGTAATGGATAGGAACAGGCAACAAAAAAGTAACGACTTATAGAATATGTGCAAAACATTCATTGGGGGTTCTTTATTCTGCTGGTTTTTAAAAGAAAACACGCCAAACTTAAACAAGCTTTATACCAGTTTACGTATCATCATAATTCCATCCCTGACCGGCAATAACACATTTTCAACTCTTTTGTCGTTTTGAACCAGTTCGTTAAATTCACAGATACCTTGTGTGTCTTTATCTTTGTTCGGATGCAGCACTTTACCGCTCCAAAGCACATTGTCTGCCAGAATAAACCCGTTTTTTCTCACTTTGTTAAACACCAGATGGTAGTAATTGCTGTAATTAAGCTTATCGGCATCAATAAAAACCAGATCGAAGGTTTCTTCCAACATCGGAATAATGTCAATTGCGTCTCCGACATGAGCAGTTATTTGTTGCTCTAATCCGGCAGCTTTAAAATAATGCTGCTGAATGTCGCAGAGTTCTTCATTGATATCTATTGTGTGCAGATGACCATTACTCTTCAACCCCGAACAAAGACAAATTGAGGAATATCCGGTATAGGTGCCTATCTCCAACACATATTTAGGCTGAACCATTTGGCTGACCATTCTTAAAAATGCACCTTGCAGATATCCCGACAACATTTGAGGCATCAAAACTTTCAGGTGTGTTTCGCGGTTAAGGCTATGCAATACCGATGATTCCGGGGAAGTATGGGCTTCTGCATATTTACTGATTTCTTCGGATAAAAAATTCATGGATTTTCCGGTTGTTTTTGTGGATGATGGCTATCTTTTTCTGTTTATGTACTATATGCCTTTCAGTATGCGTTACCTAAAAATTAGCCGTTTCAAAACCGTGTAAAAAAATGTTGCTTTGAGTGCCTCTTTACAGACCTCCTGCAAATTTAATCAAAATACGTTTTAACAATCGAAATTTTCTGCAGCCATCTCTGTGTAGTAAAGATATAATAGTGGATTAGAGAATGTTAAAAAGTATCGAATCAGGGGTAAAACAAGTCGCCTTATCAAAGATTTAGGTAACTTGGTCGCTCCAAACTTTATGGCATATCAATCTGTTATTGCCTTACCATTTTTTAAAGAAAGATAAATATATAAATATATTATGACCGGAAACATGAGCAATTACCAACTACTCATATCCAAGTTAGACCAGTTTATCAGAAAGTACTACGTCAATAAACTCATCAGAGGGCTGTTATACAGCACCGGATTTATATTGCTTTCTTTTTTAGTCATCAATCTTCTGGAATACTATTTTTACCTTTCTACTACTCTCAGAAAGGTGATGCTTTACGGTTTTATTGGAGCAAGCATTTTTTCTTTGGTAAAATTGGTCTTGCTTCCTCTGCTTAACTACTTCCATTTAGGAAAAATTATTTCTCACGAACAGGCAGCACAAATTGTCGGGGCCCATTTTTCTGATGTAAAAGACAAGTTGCTCAATATTTTACAACTCAAAGAGCAATCCAAAGGTGTAGCCGATGCCTCTCTGATTGAAGCGAGTGTCAATCAAAAAATTGAAGAAATTAAGCCGGTTCCATTTTCCAATGCGATAGATCTTCGCAACAACCGCCAGTATGCAAAATATGCTGTTGTTCCGGTTTTGCTGTTGTTGGCCATCCTTATCGGAGCACCAAATTTATTGCCAAGCAGCGCAACAAGGTTGATTAACAACAACCAAACCTTCGAACCACCGGCTCCTTTTCAATTCAATTTGGTTACTACCGAATTGGAAACCGTACAATTCAGCGATTATGATGTAGTGGTCAACGTTCAGGGCGATGTTTTGCCCGGCGAAGCGTTTATTGTGGTCAATAATTTCCCCTACAAACTCAAAAAAAATTCCGCTACCGAATTTAGCTACAGGTTCAGCAAAGTTCAGAAAGATATCAGCTTCTATTTTGAAGCCAACAATGTTAAATCTAAAGAATACACCCTTAAAGTTATTCCAAAACCGGCAATAGTCAGTTTCTATACTGACGTGCAATATCCCGCATATACGGGTCAGCAATCTGAAAAACTTCGCAATTCAGGCGATATGGTCGTTCCGGCAGGTACTACCGTTACGTGGAATTTTGAAGCTCAGAACACTGATGACATTGCCGTCAAATTTGATGGTACCGAGCCTGTAGCCGCCAAAAACAACCAAAACGGACAGTTTTCTTTGACCAAACGATTGTTTAAAGATGCTTCCTATACGGTGTATCTCTCAAACGCCCGAATTCCAAATGGCGATTCCATCAGTTATAATATCTCGGTGGTGCCCGATTTATACCCCATCATCAGCGCCAATGAAAGACGGGACAGCCTTGATGAAAAATACTTTTACTTTTTTGGAGATGTTGCGGATGATTACGGATTGCGCCGCCTCGAATTCAAATTTAAAGTTGATCCAAAAGACCAAAATTATTCTTCAGATTCGGGCTATTTCACCAAATTAGTTGATCTTGGGGGTACCGACAAAAAGGCAGCAAGCTTCACTTATATGTGGGATACCGACCTGTTAGGGCTTCAACCCGGTGACCGACTTACTTATTTCTTTGAAGTTTGGGATAACGACGGGGTGAACGGAAGTAAATCATCCAGATCTCAAATGATGAGTTTTGAAATTCCAACCTTAGAGGAAATGGATGCTCAAGCCGATACCAAAAACAAAGAGATTAAAAGCGATTTGGAAAAAATGAAAAACAAAGCCAATGAGCTGAAAGACGAGTTTAAAAAAGTTCAGGAAAAAATATTGCAGAAAAAAGAACCCTCCTGGGAAGACAAGGAGCGGATAGAAAACCTCCTGCAAAAACATTCAGAAATGCAGGAAGAAATCAAAGAGATGCAGGAGGAGTTTAAACAAAATATGGAAAATCAGAAAGAGTTTAAAAACTTCTCTGAAGACATGCAGAAAAAACAAGAACAACTCCAAAAACTGATGGACGAACTTCTGACAGACGAGATGAAAGAAATGCTCGAAAAATTGAAGGAGTTGATGGAAAAATTGGGCAAAGAGGAGACTTTAGACCAACTCAAAGACTTTGAAATGAACAGCGAGCAGTTGGAAAAAGAAATGGACAGGATGTTGGAATTGTTTAAACAATTAGAGTTTGAGCAAAAAATGAATGAGACCATTGACAAACTCAACGACTTGGCCAAAGAAGAGGAAAAACTCAGCGAAGAAACTCAAAAACAGCCCGAAGGCAGCAATTTAGACAAACAACAGGAAAAGCAAGAGGAAATCAACGAGAAGTTTGAAGATGTCAAAAAAGACATGCAAGAACTTCAAAAAATGAGCGATGACCTGAATAATAATATGGAGTTGCAAAAAGAAACTGAAAAACAACAACAGGACATCAGCGAAGAAATGCAGCAAAGTATGCAGCAAATGCAGCAACAAAAATCCCAAAACGCCAGCAAAAACCAGAAAAACGCGTCTAAAAAGATGCAGGAAATGGCGCAAAATATGCAGCAAATGCAAATGCAGCAACAACAGCAACAAATGGAAGAAGATATGCAGGCCATCCGGCAGTTACTCGAAAATCTCGTAAAACTGTCAATGGATCAGGAAGATGTGATGGAAAATATGCAGCAAATAGATGTAAACACGCCGCTTTATACTTCGTTGGTTCGGGATCAGTTTAAACTGAAAGACGATGCCAGATTGATAGAAGACAGCCTGATGGCACTCAGCCGAAGGGTTTTCCAGTTAGAATCGTTTATAACCAAAGAACTGACAGAAATAAACCGCAATATGGGCACTGCTTTGGAACAATTGGCCGACCGGAAACCGGCACCTGCAGCAACCAACCAGCAATATATCATGACAAGTGTCAACAATCTGGCATTGATGTTGGACGAAGCTATGCAACAAATGCAGCAGCAAATGGCGCAGCAGATGCAGGGAAATCAAATGTGTCAAAAGCCCGGCAATAACCCTAAAGGAATGAAAGGGATGAGTCAGATGCAAAAACAACTGAACGACCGGATTACCAAACTTCAGCAAGGTATGAAAGAGGGCAAATCTGATGGCAAACAAATGAGCCGGGAAGCCGCAGAGTTGGCCGCCAAACAAGCCGCTATTCGCAAAGCAATGGAACAAATGCAGGAGCAACGGGGTAAAGACGGAAAAAAAGAAGGAGACGGCATTGGCGACCTGCCTAAACAAATGGAACAAACGGAAACCGATTTGGTCAACAAACGCCTGACTGCCGAAATGCTGAAACGACAGCAGGAAATTTTGAACCGGATGTTGCGGGCAGCTGATGCCGAACGGGAACAAGATTGGGATGAAAAACGTCTTGCCGAAACCGCAAAAGAAAAAAACAGGCAAATTCCGCCCGAAGTAGAAGAGTACTTAAAAAAGAAACAATCAGAAATTGATTTGTATAAAACAGTGCCGCCTTCACTGAAACCTTATTACAAATCATTGGTTGAGCGATATTTTAAAGCAATTAGTTTTTAAAATGTAACTTTTAAGACGTTTTAAACGTTATTTAATTCATAAAACAAAAAATCGGGTATCTCCGGTACTATATTGCCGTGGATACCCGCTTGATAAATTTTTTAAAACATCCTGCTTCACTTAAATTCATTACATGCACCAATTGTTACACAACATGCAGCAAAAATGCCGGTTTACCTTAAAACTCAATTCAGTTCCGGATAGTATTACCCAAGTAGAACCGTTTTTGCAACAACTTAAAAAGCAGTATAACCTGAGCGATGAAGTGTACTTCAATATGCTGCTTGTACTGACCGAAGCGGTAAACAACTCTATTCTTCACGGCAATGGGGCTGACCCCTGCAAAAGGGTAGTTGTAAAGGCCAAACCTGCCAAATCTTCACTCTCTTTTACCGTATCTGATGAAGGATGCGGTTTTAATCCCGATAAAATTGCCGATCCCACCACTCCCGATTGTATCTGCAATCCAAACGGGCGGGGCGTTTTTTTAATGAAACAACTTTCCGATCAACTTCAATATTCGGATGACGGTAAAAAAGTAGAAATCAGGTTTAACCTCACAAATGCCTGATTGCTCCTTGTATATTCCCTCTCTGATTTTTCTTAATTAATTGGGTTTACCTGTTTCGGAACGGGCAGTCGCTTGTTTCGATTTAAATGCATTTTCTTTGTTGTCAAGGTTATGGCTGTTAGTTTCCATTTGATGCCACCCATACAATTCCGGCTTTCTGACCGCGCTAAACTCAAGCGCTGGATCAAAACTATCGTTGAAAACCACCATAAATCTTTAGGCGAAACCAGTTTTATCCTGTGTTCGGATGAATATCTGTATCAAATCAATATGGAATATCTTCAACACAATACTTATACAGACATCATTACATTTGACAATTCAGACAACCCCGGCATCATAGAAGGAGATATCTTTATCAGCATTGAAAGAGTTGTTGATAATGCAAAAAAATACGGGGTTTCACCGGACGAAGAGTTAAGACGAGTGGTTGCTCATGGCATTTTACATCTGCTCGGTTTTAAAGACAAAAAAACCGAAGAACAAGCGCTGATGCGACAAAAAGAAGAAGAATGTCTGTTACTTTTTAAAAGCCTTTTGTAACAAGTTGGCCTGTTTGGACTACTAATTCGGCAAATTTCTTTTTCGTCAACTCCTTTAAACTACTATGTCAACCCTACCCTTTTTAATTGCCTGCTTAAGTACTTTGCTTCACTATTGCCGGCTTTACACCACTTAGGTTATAAAACACAATATCAGCTTTTTGATAAGAGTTCGTGTCATTTGCGCGACCTTTGCAAAATATTTTTGCATAAAAACCGAATAATGCCCACTAAATTAGCAATTTGCACAGATTTTGATAATCCCTCTTTAGTAAGAGCATTTTTTTACTGAAAACTATCTACCATAAATACCCACGCCACTCTCTTAAAAACCAATATAGCTATGAAACACATTCTTTACTTTCTTTCAGCGCTCCTGTTTTTAACAACCCTGAAAGCCCAAAACAACCTGAGCGGAAAAATTTTAACGGGAGATAACGAAGATGCCGTAGGAGCGGCCGTAGTGTTGTTATCCTTTCCGGATTCGGTGATGGTAAAAGGTGCCATCTCTAACCTACAGGGGATTTTTGAATTTAACGATATTGCTGCCGGCAATTATCGTGTAACAGTTAGTTATCTGGGATACGAAAAGTTTTACTCCGAAACCGTTTCATTGACCGAATCAACCTCTGCCTTCCGGTTGCCCGATATTACCCTTGTTCAGCAAACCCAAACCCTCAATGCTGTTGAAGTAGTGTATAAAAAACCGCTCATAGAGGTGTTGCCCGATAAATTAGTGTTTAATGTACAAGACAATATTGCCACAACAGGGGTAACCGCGCTGGAATTGCTCCGAAAATCACCGGGGGTTGTGGTTGACCGCAACAACAACATCATTTTGCAGGGAAAAGAAGGCGTACAAATTTATATTGATGGCAAGCCCTCGCCACTTAGCGGACCGGATTTGGCCGTTTGGCTCAATAATCTGCCCTCTTCACAGATTGAAAATATAGAAATCATCACCAACCCATCTGCTCGATTTGATGCTGCCGGTAACGCAGGTATTATAAATATTAAATTGGTAAAAGATCGCCGGTTTGGCACCAACCTAACACTGAATACCGGTGTTGGCTATGGCAAGTTTTTTAAAAATGAAAATTCGTTAAGTTTTAATCATCGCAATCAAGACCTTAATATTTTTAGCAGTTACGGAAATAACTTTGCCAAAAACGAAAATTTCATGGATCTCTACAGACAACAAGCTGATACCACTTATGATCAGCGATCTGTTATGATTGACAGCCTTCAAACCCATAACCTTAAAACCGGGGTTGATTGGTATCTCAACAAACGCCATACTCTTGGTGCAGTTGCCTCTGCTTTTATTACCAAAAACCGGTTTAACAGTGATGCCATAACCGATATTTCACCGATGATCACAGATATCGTACTTGGAAAACTTTTAGCAGAAAACAAAACCGACACCCGGCGCAACAATGCCTCGTTTAATTTCAACTACCGTTTTGCCGATACTACCGGTCGTAGTCTTGGTTTAGATGCCGACTATGCTTTTTTCAGAAACAGTAACAAAACCTATCAGCCCAATTATTATACAAATTCCGACGAATCGGTTATTCTTACGGAAAGGCTTTATCAGATGAATACAATAACGGATATTGACATCTATACCTTTAAAACCGATTATGAGCAAGCTCTTTGGAAAGGCACTTTGGGTATTGGCGCTAAGTTTTCGCTGGTAAAAACAAAAAACGGCTTCAACTTCTTCGACATTTATGACGATGTGTTTTATCCTAATCCTGACAGAAGCAATAATTTTATCTATACCGAAAACATCAATGCGCTTTATATCAATTATTCCCGGAAAATTGACAAATGGAATTTGCAAGCTGGATTGAGAACCGAACAAACGAATTCAAAGGGCGAACTGACTGCGTCTCAACCCAACAACAACAACAATGTTGACCGGCAATATATTGACTTTTTCCCTTCTGGAGGAATTTCGTATCAACTCGATCAGAAAAATTCGCTTAGCCTAAATTATAGCCGCCGAATTGATCGGCCTACTTATCAGGATTTAAATCCGTTTCAAAGCAAATTAGACGAGCTTACCTATCAACAGGGCAATCCATTTTTACGCCCTCAATACACCAACAGCGTATCGGTTAACCATACTTTTAACTATACCCTGAACACATCATTGTCATACAATCACACAAAAGACTATTTTACAGAAATTACAGATACTACCGAAACCAACCGAAATTTTATCACCACAAGGAATCTGGGTAGTTTACAAACCCTTAGCGCCAACATCAGCTATCCCTTTGAGTTGTTTAAATGGTGGAGCGGTTTTGCAAATCTAAACGGCTATACCAACAGATACCTGGCCGATTTCGGCTCGGAAAAAACAATAGACGAAAAAGTCAACGCCTTTTCAGTCTATATGCAACATACTTTTACCATTACCCCTAAAGCTTCTATTGAACTTTCAGGTTTTTACAACTCTCCTTCTATTTGGGGGGGCACTTTCAGAAACAGACGATTTTGGGGAATGGACATCGGCTGGCAACAAAAAATGTTTAGTGAACGAGGAAATCTGAAACTCAGCCTGACCGATATTTTTCAAACCATGCGTTGGCGTGGAATCAGCGATTTCGCAGGTCTCTATGTTGACGCAAGAGGTGGTTGGGAAAGCAGACAATTGCGTCTGAACTTTAGTTACCTGTTTGGCAACAACCAACTTAAAAACGGCGGACAACGCAAAACCGGGCTGGAAGACGAAAAGAACCGGGTGAAATAATTAGTTAAACCATATAATCCCCCTTACCTCATTTTCAGGTTTAAGGAAATTTATTCCCGAAATAATATAACTCGAACATAACTCTTTGCTACCCTCATCCCCTTTGGGTAGCAAAGAGTTATCTGCTTTACCACTTTTATGAAAAAAAACAAACTACTTACTAAGGTATTTCCAAATTATAACGGCCGTTGCCGCTCCGGTTACAGGGGCAAACAAATAGAGCCATAAATGTTCCACATGTGTTGAAACTATTGCAGGAGCTAACGACCGTGCAGGATTCATAGATGCCCCGCATATTGGACCGGCAAACATTGCTGCCAATAATACAACAGCACCGATAGCCAATCCTGCAAACATCCCCTGTTCTTTTGAGCCGTGAGATACATTTAGTATTACGAGCATCAAAAAGAAAGTGAGAATAAACTCAAGAATAAAAGATTGCATTTCACTGCCTGCCGGAAGCGATGCACCCAATAGCCGGTTGTCCGGAAACAGAAACCGAAGTAAGATGCTTGCTGTAATTGCTCCGATAATCTGACTTGTGATGTATGGTATCAACTTTTTTACCTCAAATTTTTTGGCAAAGGCAAATGCAATTGTTACCGCCGGGTTAAAATGAGCTCCGGAGATATTTCCTAAAGCATAAATCATGGACATAACGATTAAACCAAACGTAATAGCAATCCCTGTATGGGTGATTTCTCCATTTGATTGCTGGTTAATGATTATGGCTCCTGTGCCACAAAACACAATGGCAAAAGTTCCTATAGCTTCAGCTATACATTGTTTCATAGATTTTCGTCAACAAATGTTTTACAATACGTTTTAATCATTTGCCTGACTGTTCTGAATTGCAATTGAATTTCTTCTTCAGTACCTTGTGCTTTGGCCGGGTCAGGAAAATTGCAATGGAATTTTTTGGCGTTTGATGGAAAGAAGGGGCAACGTTCTTTTGCATTGTCGCAAACTGTTATGACAAAATCAAAATCAATGTGCCGGTATTCTTCAAGGTTATTTGAAGTATGCTCTGAAATATCAATGCCATCTTCTTTCATGGTGACTATGGCACGGGGATTTACGCCATGCGTTTCTACACCTGCACTGTAAATCTCTGCTTTGTTTCCGGCAAAGTATCTCAGATAACCTTCTGCTATCTGACTGCGGCAACTGTTGCCTGTACACAATACTAAAACTCTTTTCATGGTAATTTTTAGCTGCAACAATCAGAACCGCAGCATTTTTTTGGTTTTTCTGCATATACGGTTACGCTGAATATGCCGGTGTTACCTGTTTTAAAATTTTCAACCTGTTCTTCGTTCAGGTAGTTATTTAAAATATCATCAGGTATTATAATCGGCTTTTCATTTTGAACTGTTACGTTAGTAAAACCATTTGCAGCAATCAATTCCAGATAGGTTTCTTTTTGTATTGCCCCTGAAACACATCCAACATACATTTCAGCGTCTTTGCGCAATACATCAGGTAAGTTGCCAATTAACACCACATCTGAAATACTGAAATGCCCCCCGGGCTTTAACACCCTGTATATTTCTTTGAACACTTTGTCTTTGTTGGGCACCAGGTTTAAAACACAGTTGCTTACTATAACATCTGCAACGTTTGAATTTACCGGCATGTTTTCAATATCTCCCAATATAAATTCAACGTTATTAAAATTTAATTTCACTGCATTGCTTATAGCTTTTTCAATCATGGCCGGGGTAAAGTCAATACCAATTACTTTGCCTGCTTCACCGGTTTCTGCCCGGGCAATAAAGCAATCATTTCCTGCTCCGCTGCCTAAGTCTATGACCGTATCACCCTTTTGAATTTTGGCAAACTGGGTGGGTAAGCCACAACCCAACCCTAAATCGGCTTCGGGATTGTAACCGTTCAACGTGGTATAATCATCGCTCATGATATTGTACACTTCAGTACTGCAACAAGTGGATCCGCAACAGGATGATTCGTTGGTTTCCTTGTCTTGTAAGGCTATCTCACTGTATTTCTGTCTTACCATTTTTTTGGTTTGTTCTTCTGTTTGCATGTTTTGTGATTTTTTTGTTTAAAAATATTATCGTAATATGCCGATGATTTTTGGCAAAAAAATATCAGCAACATTTAGCTGCTGATATATGAAAACTTACAAATAATTCATTCAATTTGGACTGAGCTAAATTCCACTCTTTTTCATCAATACAATAACAAACTTTAGCACCTTCTATATCGCCTTTAATTATCCCCGCTTTCTTCAATTCTTTCAAATGCTGGGATATTGTACTCTGAGACAGCGGCAATTCGTCCACAATATCGCCACAGATACATGATTGCTTTTGTATGAGCAATTTCAAAATAGCCACTCTTGCCGGATGCGACAAGGCCTTCGCGTATTTTGCTACGCTGTTATCATTTACTGAAAACACTTCTGACTTTGTTACACCCATAGGTTTGAGAATATTATCGCAATATTACGATGGGTTTTTAAACTAACCAAATTTATTTTCCTGTTTACAAAAAAAATTTTTCCATGTTCATACATTTTTAGTCACAAATCGTTGAATATCAGGCACATACATTATTACGAAGGCACTGCATTTTTTTGTAGATTTGGTGTGTCAGTCCATTGCCGCCCTAAGCGTTGGCAGATCTTGTTTGATTCTATGTAGTTTTTGCAAGCACTAAATACTACTGCCTGCTCTTGTGTTTCAATCAGATTGAATTATTTTTTGGTTTAACTTTTGATTGATATCGAATATCTGAACCACATAAAGTGCTTAAACAGATTACCAAATCTGAAGTGTGCAAAGAAAGTACACTTTCATAATCATCTTTGCGATAGCCTCCAAACAGAGATAATGTCAGGGGTATTGGACGTTTTAGTTTTTTATCAAGTTGCCCTATCCATTTGTAAAAAATATGACAGCATTCTAACCATTCCTCTGTATTTACCTGACCTCCTAAATCATCATCTTTATGACTATCAGCGCCGTGTGCAAACACAAGGTAGTGAAGTTCATCTTTTAAGATTTTCTGCTCTAAAAATTCCAAATTGCGTTCTAAATCAGTAATATAATTTTTACCATAACCATAAAGATTGACATTACAACCAACCGGAATAGCTTTGTCTAAATCTTTTACATAGCTATAGCTATCAGGAATTGAATTGCCATAATGTCCATCTAAATCCAAATAAGCACCACTAAAACCAAATTCAGAATAAATCTTCATAGAGGCAATGACCTGGCCGCTAAAAGAGCAAAAGCTACGCCCTCCTGACGGTGTGGCGTGATGAAATCCGCTGGTAGGACTAAAGGTGATTTGCTGAGGTTCTAAAATGCTTTGCCTGATTGCGTGATAAAGAGAAGAATTGGTATAAGTCAAACTTTCTAAAAACTGTTCACTCCATGTTAACCCATTATATTCACAAAATGGCTTCAAGCCCGCAAACATTGCTTCTACATAATTGCCATGATGTGCAATCAGAAAATCTTCATGGCTAAACGGCATGAAATTTTTCTCTATTTCAAAGTAACTTATCAATTCATTGGTTTTTAAATATTCCATTAGCAGCTTTGGTTTTAAAGGCGACCTGGAATAGTTGCTTGCACTATCTATTTCAAGAACTTGTTTTTCGTTGAAAAAAGTTTTTATGGTTGAACTTCTATTCATAGCATCAAAATATTTGGTTTGGGTAATTTGCCGATGGCTTATGTTTGGAAGAAGGCAAATATTAGCATCTCCACCCATATCAAGGTACAGCGAAGGTACAAAATTTTGATAAACAAACGATATGTAACACAAAACAACAATAAAATAAAAACAGCCTAAGCCCTTTAAAAGTAAGGGGTCAAGTTTTTTTGTCAGTTTGTAATTGTTTGTCTTAGCTACTTATGCTTTCAACTCTATTCCCAGGTCTCCAATCCTATGGCGAAAATAAACTAATTCTGATGCCTCACAAGGAGGATTATGTTCAAAATCCTTCATCCCACAAAAATATTGATAGTAAAGGTATTCAGCCCATTGTTCCACTACGGATTCGTCTGACAAGTTGCGTTTAAGTTTAAGTAGTCCGCCCATCAGACGAATTGGTTTGGCAGGTCGGCCAATATCATTTGAATATATAGGACTAAACTACCGCTCTAACACCTCCCGATTTATAACAGATGATAAAACATACAAAGGTTGTCGGTCATTGAGCATATCTCTCAATGAAAAGTATAGGTTACCCTCTCCAGAGTTAACTTTTTGGACAACATAAATTGCAAGTTTTTACTTCTAAATTTACGCAATCTTGCAATTATTTCATAACTTTTTAGACACTTTTTGCCTTATTTTTAAGGCGTTAACATGTTCTTAAGCGACAACTAACTCATAACTAATCCCCCTATTTCCCCACCAACACATATCCCGCCCACTTCAACGGCATCAACCCCCGTTCGGCGAGTTGCAGTTTTGCGCTGTGCAGGGCTTCGGCGCAGGTTAAACCTGATAGCAATTGTTGAAAAAACACCGTAGTCAGTTCGCACGACTCCCTGTCGTACACCTTAAATAAAGTAAAGATCACATTTTTTGCGCCCGCATAGAGAAATCCGCGGTTGAGCGCCATCGTGCCTTCACCTTTGTTGATTTTTCCTAACCCCGACTCGCAACAACTTAACACCACCAATTCCGCTTGAAGAGGTAAGTTGTAGGCATCTCCCATATAGAAAATGCCCCTGCCGTCCTCTTCGTTGGGCGAAAAGATAATGCCCGTTTGTTCGGGATGCTCGTCGTCCATGTCGGCATGTGCGGCGATTAACAGGTAGCGATATCTTCCGGCCAATTGCTTAAAAGCGTCTAAGGTAGCCGATTGATGCAACAACACCCGCGAGGCATGGCCTTTTTCGGCAAAAGCGCGTCCGGCTTGTTGCACCTCCTTTTCGGTGTAGTGCAATTCGGCATACTCTTTTCCTTCTACCTTTCCCCTTGTTACCCCTTCCGACTCAGCGTATCGTGTCCTTCGGCTCACTTCTTCTAATTCAATGTCCAGATTCGCAAGCAATTCAACGTCTAACGATAAATCTATATCGTGCTCTTTGGCCGGTTGAATGTTGTCGTTGTAAACCGGAGCAAAGCCGAGGAAACTCGTTTCGCTTTCGGGCAAATGCGCATCCATCGTTTGCTGACCGAGCCAAAGGGTGGCGGAATAGTGGTAGCTGATGACGTATTGATGCAGGAGGTAATTGAGTTGGTTGTAAGGAGTGGCGGCAGAGGTTGATTGGGTGAGCAATGCCTCGAATGGGATGCGCGACAATATGCCGTCGGGAATGATAACCAACCGCCCGATGCCCTCTAACCAACCGTTTTGCTCCAAAGGTTGCAGTAAGATGCGGTACATATTGTGGGCGTAGGTGATGTAGTCCTCCTTACCGAAAGGCTCGAATGAAAAGAGCAGGTCATCTACCAAACCTTCGAAATCGTCCGGTATATTTTGCTGCAACCAATTAGCAGATTGGGAAGTGATGACGATGCTGTATAAATATTTGTCGCTCACCACATAACTAATCATCGCTGTTTGCGGAGAAAGCTTGGATTGAATTTGGGAAATATCGGCAACTTTGAGGTCGTATTTTAAATGATAATAGTGCGGATATTTTATTTCTAATTGTTCAATCAAAGCATCGTATTTGACTTTACAATCGAAATATGAATTTTGCCATCCGGTCAACATATCTTTATCTTGATTATCCTTATGCTTACTCTCTTCCTCTATGATGTTTTGCTCCAAATTGGTCAAGTCAATACGCAGCCAATATTCTTGCTCTTTCAATTCTAATGGAAGTTGACTATTCCCCCTTGCTTCAACATCTTTCATGCCAGCGAACAAAAGCATTCCTTTGCTTTTTTCTGATAAATAAAATGCTTTTTCAATGGGGGTGTCTAATAATCGGTAATTGAGCAATTGGTTATAAGAGACAACATTTTTTTGGTAAATATCTTGTCCATTACTTTGGAAATATTGCTCTGCCGACCAAACTGTTTCCAAACCTTTATCACACAAAAACTGCTTACTTTTCTCGGCCAATATCAGTTTACTACCTTCGAATTTAAAACTGTGTCTAAATTGATCTATCAGTTGGTCGGCACATTGAAAAAAAGCTAATGAAGCGGCTAAGTTTTTAGGATTAAGTGTTTGCTGATATTTTAAAAAGAATGCTGTGGCTTTATAAACTAAGATATCTAACAGTTCCAATATTCCATTGTAATCTTTAATTTCAGGCAACAGATATTCGTCAAAATCCGGTGTAATTAAGGCTAAGGCTTGCAGCGCTTTTTGCGAATATTGTAAAGCAAGATTAGCTTGGCAGTTTCTTTGATAATAAACTGCAAAACCTAAATAACTTACTGCCGTAGAATAGTTTTGTTCGCCATAAATTGCTAAATCTATTTCTAAAGCTTGTTTATAACAAGCTAAGGCTTGTTCTTCGTTTCCTTGTCGTTGATAACAATCTGCCAAATTTATGTAAATGCTACTTGTTTTTGGATGAAAACTTTCTGGTTGAGCAGAATAAATTGATATAGCTTGTTGCAAATAGTTAAAGGCTTGTTTGTAATTTCCAGTAATGATATACAATAGGCCTAAATTATTGCAACTAAATCCTAAATCTGTATGATCTTTTCCTAAAATTTTTAATCTAATGTTTAATGCTTTTTGAGTAAAATAGATTGCATTTTTATATTTTCTTAATGAATTATAACTAGCTCCTAAATTATTGTAAGTTAATGCTGTATCAGGATGTTGTTCTCCTAAAATGTTTAATTTAATAATTAAAGATTTCTGAAAATAAGCAATTGCTTTGGCATGATTGCCTTGTTCTTCGTATAAAATTCCCAAATTACTATAGCAGCCGGCAATATAAGGATGCATTTCGCCCAATGCTTGTAAAAAGATGATCAAAGCTTGTTCTGTAAATGCAATAGCTTTTTTAAAATCTCCAAAATTGTTGTAACATAAACCTAAATTATTATAGTTAACCCCTGTATCATAATGGTTTTTCTCTAAAACAACTAAACGTATGGCTAAGGATTGTTCATAATAGTTTATTGCTTGTTTAAGATTTCCTAAAATAAACTGACATGCACCCAAATTATTATAGCATTGAGCAGTTTCCGGGTGCTGTTCACCTAAAAGGGAAATACAAACTGTCAATATCTTTTCCGATTCTTTAAGAGCTTTATCTAATTGCCTGTCCCTCCACAAACTTTGACTATAGAGATTTAAGTGCTTTACATACGCTTCCCATGCTTCGTTTGCTTTAAATTGAGGGAGTATCTGTTCCAATACTATTATAGCATCGGAATATTTACCCTCTTTCATTAATACTTCAACCTGCTCTTCTTCGTTTGGAATAGAAAACATCTTTGACTTTTGTTTGTGTCCGGCAAAGTTAGACTTTTAAAAGTGAGTTTGAAATTTGATGTCAAGATTCTGCCTTCTTACCTTACTCTGTATCATCTTCTCTTTAGCATTTTGGGAATCATGAATAAAGCGATTTAATGTCGCTAAACCAATCATCTTCCAATTTATTTGTGGTCGTTGTATTTTGCAAGATTCTCTATTCCTATTTAAAACTCATACTTATCCCGACAGCATTAAGTTAACAAAGCGGAAGTTGTTGGCAATGCCGATGTAAAGCATGTACGAATTTTTAAAGACTTAATTACTTAGTTGCCTATAATGCACAAACATAATACCGTAGGTATTAAATATCGGTAACACACTCGAAACAAACATATAAAATGTCATAGACATTCAACCTATTTTAATGACTTTAGCGGTAAAGTTTTAGATATCTTCCCTCAATCACTGTTGAAACCTTACGGGATTCTTGGTTTGTGTTGATGATTTGATTCCGATATTGTATCTCTACGGGATATTCTTTCTCATATCAATACGATACAATCAAAACTATATATCCCTTCCCAACCTTCCATAAAAAGAAAAAGTGTTTCCTACAGTAAATACCCGTCTTTATAGGCTTGTTTTAATGCTGCTTATCAATAGGGTTATTTTCATTATCAAAAAGCTACAGCCCTGAAAACTCCCTTCAGGTTGGTTTGGATTGATGTGCATGTTGTCCACAGGTTGCACCTGTGGTTATTCGTATTGAGGCCTTTCGGGCTTGGCTTTTTTCTTTCTTTGAAGATGTTAGCTAATAGTGAAACAAGATTTTGGCAGGACGAAAACAGGGTATTGGGTTGATTTGCATTTTGTATAATGGGACAATTTACGATAAAGTAAACAAAGTATCAGATAGCCAATTAAGAAAATCCGCTACTTCTAAGGCTTAAACTAATTTCCTGATAATAGTCGCTAAAATCGTAGATTTGCATTTGTAATGTTAAGATTACTATACTACTATAACAAATAAATATCTGATGCCCCGAAAAACCCTACTTCCTCTTTCAGACTCATTATTTTGGGATGTAGATAAAAACTCGATTGATCCCGAAAAACATGCTGCTTTTATTGTAGAAAGAGTGATGCACTTAGGTACGTTAGATGATTTTTTTGCTATTAAAGCCTATTACGGTAAACCCAAACTCAAAAAAATAACCAAGCAGCTCCGTTATTTAGATGTCCGGGTACTTAATTTCTGTAGTGTCTATTTTAGAACTCCCTTAAATCAATTCAGATGCTACACAGAAAAGCAGTTGAACCAATCGCATTGGAGCTATTGAATAGCTTGATGAAAAATAATAGTCTGCAACAGTTTGTATTAGTGGGTGAAACCGCATTAGCTTTGCAAATCGGACATCGTAAATCCATAGACTTAGATTTGTTTACGATTGAAGATTTCGATTCACAAACTTTATTAGCCCTTCTTTTACTAGATTACAATGTAGAAGTAAGACAACAATTACCACAAACCATTATATGCAATATAAATAGTGTGAAAGTAGATTTTATACGGTTTCGTTACCCTTTTATAAGACCGGTTATAGAAATAGAGAATATTAGGTTGCTAAGCATAGAAGATATTGCTCCAATGAAGCTTGATGCTATTACCGGGCGTGGTAGTAAAAAAGACTTTTATGACCTTTACTTCTTGTTAGAATTGATTGACTTAAATAAAATCCTGGGATTGTATCAAGAAAAATATCCGCATCAAACACTATTTCATGTATTGCGAAGTCTTGTTTATTTTGATGATGCAGAAGAAAACCCAACTCCGCTTATTTTTGACAAAAGTGTAACTTGGAGCAGCGTGAAGAATAGAATTATTGATGCTGTTCGAAAAACCTAACCCATTATTCGCACATATCTTTTAAACACCCGATAAAATCTAATGGTATCTCTGTTCCCTTCCACCTCTAAAAAAATGAATAAAGGAACATTACAAGCTATCATTTAACTTGCTGAAATACGATCAAACAAAAGATAATTGATATGAAGCCGAAAATAAAACTTACCATTATCTAAGAAGATATTGGATATGCTATTTTTTTCAATTAACCATTTCAATATGTAATACATAGTTGCGTGAGCTATAAGATGTATAGGATATTGTTGTCAATAACAATAATCTTTAATTATTTCGTATGCTTCAAAAATTTCCTAATTCACCTGCTTTGCTCAAATCTAAGCAACCACTTCGTTTGTTGCCTAAAACAAATTTAAGAATTCTCCGGGCACAATATACTTCGCTAAATTTAGGATTTATCACAATCGCTTTGTTGTAATCTTGAATTGCCCCTTGATAATCTCCTAATTCAAACTTAGCATTTCCGTTTTGGAATTCAATTGTTTGGGAGTTGAGGCTTATACTTATTAAAATATATGCAAATAAAATAATTAGCTTTTTCATAAGAATTTATTTAATGATACAGATTTTTTTCGGAACGCTCATTTGACTGAGGTTTCTCTCAACATTGCGACATAATTACAAAAAAATTATTGCTACTTACTTTCCGATACAAAACTTACTAAAGATATTGCCCAACAAGTCGTCCGGGGTGATTTCTTCCCCCGTTATCTGAGCCAGATAATCCAGTGCTGTTCTGATATCGGCTGCCAACAGTTCGCCACTAATCTGTTGGTTGATTCCTTCTAAAACCTGAATCAATGCCTTTTTAGCACTTTGCAGAGCTTCTAAATGCCTCACATTACTCACAATAGTGCTTGTACCGCCTTCGGCTATTTGGTCAAAGCCGCCGGTAACTGATTGATACAAGGCTTCCTTTAGTTTGCCTATCCCCTCCCCTCGTTTTGCAGACAGGGCAATATAGTTATCGGGGAAAAAGCGGCTGATATAATCATATCCGTTCCCCACCTGTTCGTCCAGTTCATCTAATTTGTTGGCAATTATCAGAGTAGTGGCTCCATCGGGTTGAAGTTGTTGCAGGTCTTTTTCCACCTCGGCAGGAGAAAGTTGTGTAACATCAAACACGTACAGGAGTAAGGTAGCCTGAGCTATTTTTTGCATGGTTTTTTCAACTCCTATTTCTTCAATCCGGTCTTGTGCTTCGCGGATTCCGGCAGTATCTATGAGGCGGAAGGAAATGCCATTGATGTTCAGTATTTCTTCAATAGTATCGCGGGTAGTGCCTGCGATTTCGCTGACTATGGCGCGTTCTTCGTTCAGCAATGTGTTAAGCAGGGTGGATTTGCCTGCATTAGGACGACCGGCAATCACGGTAGTTACTCCACTTTTGATGACATTGCCTAATGCAAAAGAGTTGATGAGTTGGGTAAGTGTGGTAAGGAGTTGTTGCACTAAACCGACAAGTTGGGTGCGGTCGGCAAATTCCACATCTTCGGTGCTGAAATCTAACTCTAATTCTATCAGAGAAGCAAAGTTGATGAGTTGTTCGCGTAGCTGTTTAAGTTGATTTGAAAACCCGCCTCTCATTTGCCGGAGGGCTATATCGTGTGCGGCTTTGGTTTCTGATGCGATGAGGTCGGCCACTGCTTCTGCCTGACTGAGGTCTAACTTGCCATGCAAAAAAGCGCGCATGGTAAACTCTCCGGGCTTGGCAAGCCGTGCGCCTTTGCTCAAAAACAAGGTGAGCACCTGTTGTAAAATAAAAGGTGAACCATGACAACTCACTTCTACCGTATCTTCGGAAGTATAGGAGTGCGGCGCTTTAAAAAGGCTGACAAGCACTTCATCTATAATTTCCCCTTCATCGTTGACGATAGTCCCAAAATGGATGGTATGTGATGGTTGTTTTTGCAGGATTTTTCCCTTAAATGCCTCATCACAGATGGCAATAGCGCTGCTGCCGCTCATACGCAATACGCCTATTGCGCCTATTCCGGGTGGGGTAATGAGGGCAATGATGGTGTCGTTCAGGTCGGTTGCAGCGTAAAAGTTCATATTTATTTACTCAACCGTTTCTACCCGGTAAACGAAATACCTGGTTTCCCCTTGCCAAGGGAAGACCTTATATCGCTCTTTATAGTGAAGGGCAACTTTTTTACCTTCTTGTTTTTGAAGTTCGTAAAAAACAGTTTCGTTGGCTGCGGTAAAATTCCACACATTTTCTTCGCTCATATTCGCTACACCGCCTTGTCCCATACCGGCTAAGTTCAACTGTCCTTCGTAAGTTTTAAACACAACGCCTTTTTTAGATATTTTTACGAGATACCCGGCACGGCTGCCTTCACTAAGGGTCATCTGGGCAAAAAAGTAATAGCCGATTGCTGCTACAACACTGATGACCAAAGCGTAAATCAACAGGCGTTTGAAAAAGCGCATAGTCTTTTGTGCGCCGCTTTGCACAGAGGTTTTTACGTTGTCGGTAAATTCAGACATGATACATCAGAGGTTAAATGGTGGTTTAATCGTGTTATGAATACAAAGTTCGCAAATTATTATAAAAACGTGGCGGTAAGTCTCAAAGTTGAAAAGCTGTGGTTACAATACCTTGCAATCGAGCAGTTTATGTCCTCCTATAAATCCTTCCAGGTGATCGCCGGTCTGTACCCTCCCTACCCCTTCAGGAGTTCCAGTAAAAATATAGTCTCCTTTATGGAGAGTAAAAAAGGATGAGACGTAGCTGATAATTTTATCGAAAGAGAATAACAGGTCTGCGGTATTTCCTGCCTGAACGATTTGTCCGTTTTTGAGTAATGAAAACTCAATATTGTTGACCGGTGGAAGGTTTTTGAGTGCTATAAAATGCCCGACTGGAGCTGAGCCGTCAAATCCTTTTGCAATTTCCCAGGGGTGACCTTTGGTTTTTAACCGCGATTGAAGGTCGCGGGCGGTAAAGTCAATACCTATGGTAACATGGTCATAGTATTTGTGGGCAAATTTTTCGGCGATATGCTTCCCGTGTTTAGCAATACGAACCACAATTTCTGCTTCGTGGTGTATGTCTGAAGAGAAATCGGGATGAAAGAATGGAGCACCATCTTTGAGTACTGCCGTGGGAGGTTTACAAAAAACAATAGGCTCATCCGGTACTATATTGCCCAGTTCTTTGGCATGTTCGGCATAGTTACGCCCTATGCAAAAAATTTTCATCAAAATAAATATGTTAGGTTTGAGTGGTGATTAATTAATGTTTGAGATAACAAATTGATGTAATAATAGGTTGAAGTTCAAGTCCTTAAACTTCTTGCTTCCATATTATGCTTCCGTTGTCTGAAACAACGATTTTATCCGGTATGCCAATTGATTCAACTTTGCCATTCCCGTTGCCGGAAAAAAAGATTTTTGAAGTGCGCCTGTTTTAAAATCGAATTCGCTAAAGGAGTGTTTATTAGTCAGCCTGTTTGCCAAAGAGTCAAATTCTGTCTCACTGACTTTATTATGCGAATAATTGATGTGTCCGATCGTAGTGCCCTCTTCAGGACGGGCAAAGATATTTTCCCGGAAGTATAGGAATTTTTCCAGAAAATCGTCCTGCTGACTGATGATCTCCAAAGAATCATCGGTTTGACCGGGTTCTTTATGATATACTCTGATTTCGGCATCGCGGTGTGTCAGACAAGTATCAGCCACTACCCTTTCTGTGCCGGATTTGTTATCGGGCGAATAATGAATGATAGAGGAGTTGAAAATCACCGCATCACCCCGCTTTACTGAAATGGGCATTAAATGGGTCAGTACATGCGGAAAGATGTCCTGATATGGGTAAGGAATGGCGGGAATGCGAATGTTGTTAAAAAACCGGTGACTGCCCGGAATGAGGTAAAGTGTACCATTTTCTACATTCACATCCACCATGGGACACCATACATTGACCGGGGTAAAGCGCGATTCATCAACAAGAGTCGTATCCTGATGAATCTCCAAACGGCTGTTTCCTCCCGGAATTTTAAGAATAAAATTTGCCCCGATGAATTTATAGTCCTTAAACATCTTCTCTAAAGAAGGCTTGAAGATATTGGGGATTTCCTGCTTCAACCTTTGCCGGTAGTCAATATTGGACGAAAAGGTGCTGGCATAAAACCCGTACTTGTTGATTTCGTCAGTAGGGCGATATTCGGCATACAGGTTTTCTAATGCCTGCAATTGTTGTCCGGTCAGAAATGATTTGACAACAAAATATCCGTCTTTGTCCATTATTTTTTCGAGACGTTCGTCTTTGATGATGTTGTTTGTCATAGCATTTGTTTATTGTTTTAGCCAACTAATAACCCGGTTTAATATCGAGTTAGAAGATGTGGCACTATGCGTCTGATGATTTGATTCAAAAGGATGTTTGTCGGTGTGTTGGTAACTGTAGTCGAAAATATGTTGAAGCAAGGGGTTGTAAACATGAGGGAACAGCGATTGTATTTGTTGGTTGACTTGTTCCCATGTCAGTTGTTTGGGGTTGTAAGGTAACCGGTTGACGGCTTTATAACCATCGGGGCCGGAATTGTTGCGGTACAAATCCAGGAGCTTGGCATTACTGAATCTGTAAAAAAAAGTATCGTCAATTTCGTATTGCTCAATTTCCTGAAATTTGGGATGGAGGTAGTAATGATAAAGGGTAGCCTCTGCGGGAATAATTTCAGCACCTACAGCAATGCGGGGTTGCGGGTTTAGATTTGGAGGAGAGCCGTGAATCAGTCTATTGTCCATCATCAAAGCTTGCCCTGCTTTCATGTCCAATATTTTCAGGTAAGGAAAAATCCGGGCGGCACAATCTTCAAAAGGAACTTTAAAAATGGGCAATGGCGTTGCCCTTATGCCTTTATATAACTTGTGGCTGCCTTCAATCACACCAATGGCACCGTTTTGTATGCCGACATCTTTCAGTGGAATCCAGATTGTGGCGGAAAAAGTTTGTTCAGTTTCGTTGGTAAACGACCAATCCTGATGCGGGGTAACCAACCCCTGTCGGTTTTCATCCTTGACTAAAAACCGGCCTGAAATCAACCTGAAACCGGTAAAGAAATTCGTCAGATTTTGGTTCAGAATCTTTAAAACTTTGTTATTGATTTGCCTGACGAACTCAGGGTCATGATTATCTAAACTGACATGAAAACCATAACCGGTTTTATGAGTATGGTGGAGTGCATGGTAAAAATTCCATAACTCCTCTGTTTCAGGTTGGCTCAACAGATCAATTAACAAATAACCCTTTTCCCTGAATGATTCCGATAAATGGGGCTGTAAAAATATTCCGTTCATTCGGCTTTATATTTTAGTGCGCCTTCGCCAGAAAAATCTCAAAACTGACCACGACAACCGCAACAACAAGGTTCCTGCTATGGAATAGGCCGCACTTTTCAATACTTTTGACCCTTTTATACGATGAAAAAGTTCTGAAGCCATATTTGCCGGAGTATAAACTTCCGGATTTTCTTGTGCACGACTGACTTTATGGATTACCTCCGCAACAATTCGTTTGGGAGTATAAATTTCATACCATTCCTCACTTTTTTCAGGAAGCGGGGCTGCCTGAGTAGCAGCACCCGACGAGGGTTCGGGTTTTGAGTGATAGGGTATCGTCCCTCCGGAAATGTCGTAGCCAAACAGCACTGCCATTTTATTTGCCAATGACCAGTTAAACGTATTTCCCGACAGGGTGATTTTTTTTACCAGTTCATCTGCACTGAGTTCGGGAGTTTTTAAGGGCACTTCGGCAATTTTTTCCCAACCTTCTTCTGCCAGAGAAATGCCCTGTTCATACATGGTTTTCAGGCGGGCGTTATTGTACACCGGAAAAAAACTTTCATCAACTTTGTAAATTCCGACAGTAGGATTTTTTTTAACCGGTTCCATATAACAATGAATGAGTTGAGCGTCTTCATGGGTCAGCCCTATTCCCGCAGCAATTCGCGGTTTTTCTGACACATTGGGAGGAGAAGCATGTATTGTTCGGTTATTAAACACCAACGCCTGCCCTGCTTTTAGCTCGATCACCTGTAAATAAGGGAATACGGTGAACACATGCGCATCAAAAGGGGCTTTAAAAATGGGTGCCGGAGAAGGGCGGGGATGGTTAAAATACCGGTGACTACCCGAAATAACGCCCAATGCGCCGTTTTCAACATTCACATCCACCAAAGGTGTCCAGACTGTGGCTGAAAAAAACTGAGATTCATCTACAAAAGTCCAGTCCTGATGAGGAGGAACAATCCCTTGTTTACCCGGTTCTTTAACCACATAACTACCGGTAAACAATTTATAGTTTTTGAAAAACCGGTTAGCATTTGCGCCCATCACTTCCGTAAGTTTGGTGATGATGTTTTGTGTAAAACTTTGGTCGTTGCTGTCCAGACTGACATAAAAACCATGTTTAGGCTTGGATTCTGAGTCATGGGTATGGTAGAAAGCGAGCAAGTCGTTTACCTCGTCTTCTGAAAGCAGATCTATGACCACCCAACCGTTTTCGTCAAAATGTTTTTGTTGTTCGGAACTGATAAAAATAGAGTGCATATTGTGATTGATTGTTAAGCCCTTTGAAAGAGAAGGTTGAGGTGTGTGTAGCGCTTTTGCCGATTCTAAAACAGGTGGCAATTCGACCTCTGTAACCACCCCATCATAGCGAGGCATAAAAAAACGCTCGTCAAACTCAGTCCGGTCAATAAACCGGCCGGAAAATTTTAATGTGCCGATTGTTTTAACCTGCTCCGGTATTTTCCATGGGTTAAAACTTATAAAAAAATCCCGGTCAACTTCCCAAATTTTCACCTCGCTTTTGCCGGGTTCCAGGTCATAATGGTAATGAATCGCTTCCGCTTCTTCGGGAATCATGATTAATTGAATGGCGAGGCGCAAATCATGGGTTCGGTTGATGTCGGAATAATGCACAATGCTGTCGTCGAGGATCACCGCCTGCCCTGCCTGCACATTCATCGGGGTTAAGTAGTTTTTGATGATGTCGCCTTTGATTTCATCCAACTCCCAGGGAACTAACGGCCCCCTGATTTGCCCAAAACGCTTATGACTGCCGTTTACCATTTGCAAAGTGCCATTCTGCTCATTACTGTCCACCAAAGGCACCCAGACCGAAACAGAAGTAAACCGGCTTTCATCTACAAATGCCCAGTTTTGGTGCAATGGCACTTCGCCGTCATTTTCAGATTTAAATATAAAGTTGGCAATGATGGGTTTATAGCCCTCTAAATATTGGTCTGTACACGATTTAAAGGCATTGGTGATAAGGTCAAATACGGTTTTCTTATAGTCAATGCTTTTATCAATAAAGGTGAAATCATAAGTTATCCGCTCTTTGACATCCACAGTTGTTACTTCTTCTCCGGTAATATTGCCTCCTTTCAGGGGCAGCGTATCAAAATAAGCCTGACGCAACAGGGCAACTTCCTCAGCCGACAGAAACGGTAAAATTACATATCCGGACTGATCAAACCGGTTTTGCAGTTCGTTTTGTCTGAAAACATTGCGCATAAATCTGGTATTTTAATGGTTGAATTAAAGTGAATTGATAAAGGTTGGTTCTTTCTGTTTGAATAAGTAAAAACCCAAACCCAATAAAACAAAGGTTATCAGATAAACCGGCAGAAACCCCATATCCAACTTGCCTTCCTGAAGCACACACCACCGGTACCCTTCAATAACTCCGGCCATCGGATTGAAGTACAACAAAAACCGGTAGTGTTCCGGGATGATGGATACCGGGTAAAAAACCGGGGTTATCCAAATTCCAAAGTTAAGCAAATAAGGCAAAGCCTGATAATAATCCCGGTGTTTAATCGCTACAATGTTCATCAAAAGGGCGATTGCAGTACCTGTACTCAGGTTGATGAGGATAAAAACAGGCAACAATAAAAGGGAAGCATGTAAACCATTGCCTAATACCACAGTTCCCAACAACAGGATGGCAAAACCGATTGCAAAATCGAGCAATCCGGTCAGAATTTGGGTTATCACCAGCGTTAATTTTGGAAAACTGAGTCGTTTGACCAGATCCTGATTATAAATGATGGCAGAACTGCCCTGATTGCTTAGATGAGAAAACAAATTCCAGCCTAATAATCCGCAGAAAGCAAACAAAGCATAAGGTGCCCGCCCCGAATAAATACCCAATAGCCGGTCAAAAAGCAAAACAAAAATGGCCAAATTGATTAAGGGTTGTAAAACAAGCCACAAACTCCCCAAAAATGTTTGTGCATACCTGATTTTAAATGCTCGCCCTACCAGAGTGAGGATAAACTCCCTGTACTGAAACAGATATTTCAGATAAGCAGTCAAAGGCATTGGCCGACCGGAATGAATTTCCAACGGAAGCTCGTTTTTTGGTGAAAAGTTAAAATTGATTACATCTTGGGTTGATAGGCGGAAGGGTCTTTTAATGGCGTAATGGTAAATCTGACAGATGTGGTATCACCGGGTTTCTGCCGGACTATATCTGCTGTTCCGTCTGTTTTAAAAGTTCCCATAAATTTCTCGACAACATTTCCGTTTTTGTCATATTGGTTCATTTCGCCTGTTGTGTCCGAGGTCAGATCTCCGGCAATAGCGGTTTCTTTTCCGTCGTCTGTATAGTAGTAAAAGGCTCTGATGCTTTTTTGTTTCATCACAATTTTTAGCATCATTTCTCTGTCGTTGGGTTTACCGGTAAAAAAATATTCCCCATCAAAAGTTTTCGGTTTATTTTGAGTAGTGTCAGGGGTAGCGGTCTTGTCTTTGCTGTCATCTGCCTTTTCAATGGTACAGGATGAATTTATGCCGGCTAAAAATAAAATCACCAGAAAGAGCACACTTGTAAAAAAATGAGATTTAAGATTTTGCATAGAATTTTTAAGTTTAAAGGTGAAATTAGGGAAATGATGAAAAGAGGGCTTCCCGTAGCAAAGCTAAACTTTTTTCACGATAGGCAAGGTGTTAAACGATTGGTTAAAAATTCGGGGAATATCTCCTGCACTAACCCCCAACCAGTTTACCAAAACGGATGCATAGACTTCTCTGAAATCGTATTGCATGGAAACTCCTTCCTGCGGCGCAATTTCATTTTGTATTACCGGATTGTTCCCGATAATTTGATGTTGTAAATTCGTACCAAACACAAACAAGGGAGCAGCAGCTCCATGATCGGTTCCAAGTGCTTCGTTAGAGCGGATCTGTCGGCCAAACTCAGAATAGGTCATCCCCAAAACCCGATGGTCTAAGCCCAGTAAACCTAAATCTTTCTGGAAGGCAAAAATGGCATCTGATAAAGTTTTAAGCAGCACTGCATGAGTACCGGAATCGGTTTCGCCTTTCTGTACCTGATGAGCATGTGTGTCAAAACCTGCAAGAGTCAAAACATAGACTTTAGTAGGCAGTCCTCCTGAAATCAATCTGGCTGCGATTTTAAGTTGTTGTGCCAGTTCGTTGTTTTCAGGGTAAATCGCTTTATTTCTGCCAAGTTTTACTGCTTTTTCGACTACCTTGACATACGCATTGGTCTGCACAATTCCGGTTCTTAAAAAAGCGAGTTCTTCGGAATAAGCGGGGTGCAGGGTTTCTGCAAAGGTAGGTTCGCTCAGGTTGCTGAGATTGGAGAGGCTGCTCAAAGTAAACCCGAAATTGGCATTTAACCCCTGACAGGTTTCCGACACCATATTGCCCAAACTGATTGCCAAAGGAGCGGGAAAATCGGGGTTTGGATAATAAACCGGAAAACCGGAATGTTTTTTTTCCAGATACCGCGCCAGCCAACCTGTATCCCAAAATTTATCAGAAGGCGAGCCGGAGTTCCAGATATCAAGCGAACGGAAATGGGAGCGATTCTGATTGGGATAGCCAACATTCTGCACGATGCAAAGTTGCTGTTCTTCAAACAATGTTTGTAAACCATTCAGGTTTGGATGTAGCGACAAGGTATCCGTCAGACATAAAAGGCGGTCTTCTGAAATCAGAATATTAGGGCGGGCTTGCTTCAACTGTCTATAACTGCCCAAAGGTATGACTGTGTTCAATCCATCGTTGCCACCATTGAGTTGTATGAAGATTAGGATATGGTCGTTTTCGATTTTTCCCTTAGAAAATTCCGGTTCCGGCTGCCCAAATACCGGCGTAAACTGCAACCCTGCAATTCCGGTTGAGGTCAGACTAAGGAATTTTCTTCTTTTCATATCAAAAATGCAAACTAAAGGTTTAACGAATAATTTCAGGTATTAGGTCAACAGTTAAAGCAGGTAAAATTCCGGCATTTTTAGCATAGTGGAAATAAGTGAAAGCAGCCTTTTGGTCAGCAAACTGGAAGTTTCGCTCCAATCAGATTTCTGATTCAGATAAGCTAAACAGTTTTTGGTCCATTCATCATCGGGCAATCCGCCTAATAAAATTTCCTTGAGATTACTGTGTTGAAGCGCGGTTAATGGATGCACAAAAAGCAGCCCCGAGAGTTGGGCAATCAACTTGTTTGGGTCTGATGGATTTTCTAATTTATTCATTAGAAAAAGTGGATTTAGTTTTACCTTTTCCCAGCCTTCCGGCATACCTTTCATGCCATTTTGCTGAGTCAGTTCATCAGTATATCGGGTTCTGTATTGCAAGGTAGAAGCATTGATCCAGTTGCGGTAAAACTGCGGTGCCTGATAATAGGCCTTCCAACCGGCAACACCCGGCGGTTTAAATAGCTCCATTTGCATTAAAGCCCCTAATTTATATAAATAATGGCAAAAATGATAGCGGCTGATGAAGTTGTCCGGCATCTTAACTTCCAACTGCCTGAGTGCGCCTATTATAAACTCCAACGGATTTTTGATTTTAGGTGCATCTTTCATGCGGTCAAAAAAATGCCTGCTACACAGCAAACGCATTAAAACCGGCTTGATTTCAAAATTTTCACGGCGCAATTGCTCCGCTAAAGGAACAATAATTTTTTCTTCGATCGTATCATCAATGGCATGATGAACGAACCAACGATAAAGTTTGCGGCAGATATGAAGTGCCGTCGCTTCCTGCTCAAATATCAAGTCTATGACAAAGGCATATTCGTCTTTTCCCATCTGCGGAATCTTAGAGTTGCCAAAACGATGTGAAAGTTGTTTTTCTCCTTTATCGTGTGCATGTTCATTAAATACGGCTTCAATTTTTTCATTTGCATCAAAAGTATAAAACCCTCTGTCTTCCCACCCTGTCATGGCGCGTGCAATTTCCAACACATCTTTTTCGGTAAAAGTGCTATAATCGTCCTGAGCTGCCGGAAAACCTTTTCCTACGGTAAACAACTCCAGCAATTCACGGGCATAGTTTTCATTGGGAGCAATTGCTGAATTGTCGCGACCGTTCAAAAACCGCAACATAGCAGGGTCTGTCGTTACTTTCTTAACTAATTCTTTAAAATTGCCCCAGGCATAAGTTCTGAGCAATGTGATGTGGATATACTCCTGCTTATGTTCGATGATGTCTGAAACGCCAAAATGATTGTGCCAGAACAAGGTCAATTGTTCGCGAATTGACATGCCTTCTCCCCATAATTGTTCAATCATCCACGCTCTGATACTTTTTTTTCGATATTGTTCAAAAAATACCTCTTTCAAATAAGGGGCTTCCACCCAGGTTTTACCAATCGGGACATTGGGATCTTCCGTAAAAAAATAGTTTAGGGGTGGGTTGGGCAATGGCAATTCATCAAACAAATGTTCAATCGTACTTTTCAGTCCTGTTTTTACCGATTGTAATATCTGTTGATGTGTGGCTCCAAAAGTAGTCCTCCTGAGCAAGTAAGACGCAAGGGTTTCTGTCCATTCTCCCGAATAAGGCTCTAAACTCCCTTCACTTGTTTTTGAGGGATTTATGTCTAAGGTCAGGTTTTTGCAGGCCTGCCCTCCTGATACCGAACTCAGTAAAAGCAATGAAGTAACAAAATCGCGCCTGTTCATTTCACCAATTTAAGTCCTGTCTGCAGGATTGTCCAAACGCCTCGCCTCCAACCGGCTACAACGTCATAAGGAATGACAAGATAGCTATAAAGTTTGCATATTCATTTTGACCTTAAAGAATTGCGTTGCAAATTGTAAAAATCAGGCATACTACAAAACTATTTTGTGGCGCACCTAAATTAGTCTTTGGCACTATAAAACGAACCTTTAGGTTGCAGAGATACCTTAATCCCTTGATCTGTTTAATCCAATAAAAGTATCGAAAGTACCTGTTAATAACGGTCTTTAACCTTAGTAATTTCCAACCACGACTTTGCTACTTGCGCCTTTGGGATTGGAAAAATACTATTTCAGTTGATAATGCTCTATTTTCAGTTGATAATGCTCTATTTTCGGTTGATAATGCTCCATTTCCAGTTGATAATGAAGCATTTCCAGTTGATAATGAAGCATTTCCAGTTGATAATGAAGCATTTCCAGTTGATAATGCTCCGTTTCCAGTTGATAATGAACCATTTCCAGTTGATAATGAACCATTTCCAGTTGATAATGAACCATTTCCAGTTGATAATGAACCATTTCCAGTTGATAATGCTCCATTTCCAGTTGATAATGCTCCGTTTCCAGTTGATAATGAAGCATTTCCAGTTGATAATGAACCATTTCCAGTTGATAATGAAGCATTTCCAGTTGATAATGAAGCATTTCCAGTTGATAATGAGCCATTTTCGGTTGATAATGAGCCATTTTCGGTTGATAATGAACCATTTTCGGTTGATAATGAACCGGTTCCGGTTGGAAAAGAACCGGTTCAGCCTTTGAAAAAACAATTTAGCGGTTTTCTTTAGTGAGCTGATAAACAAAAAAAACGGCAATCATTCCTGTTGAGAATAATTGCCGTTTTTGGATACCGGTTTTACAACCTAAAGCTTATAAAACCAATATGAAGAAAACAATTAGTGAAGCACTGACAATTTAAACTGTTGTGCAAATCCGTTTTCTCCGGTTAAGGTAACCATATAAAGTCCATTGGGCAAATGAGATGCATCAAAAGGAACGGTATAAAGTTCTCCGGCTTCAGCAACTCCATCATACAATTGTGCGATTTGTTTGCCGTCAATGCTGTGAACCATTACTGATGCTTTGGCAGTTTCATTCATCATGAACTCAATGGTGGTAAGTTGGTTTACAGGGTTGGGATAGGCAGTCAGAGATTGACCTTCTGCCAATTTTCCGCGTCCACGATTTTCTTTCGGAACCCAGAACCAGCCAAAGGTTTCTTCACCGCTACAGTCAGTAACTACTACAATATACCAGCCTGAAGGCAATCCGGTGATAGTGGCACTATTTGGAGGAGTACCCACCCAGTTGGAAGGACCTGACCATGCATAACTGTAGCCTGGGCAAACGGGAGTACCGCCTGCCACAGTCAAGGCAATTGCACCGGTGGCAGTGCCATTATCGGCAGTAATAAGTGCATTGGCAATGCTCAAGATAGGCGAACCGGCAGCATTGGTAAACACCTGAGTTTCACCACAGCCGAATGCGTCGTCTAAAGTAAGTGTCCAAATGGCAGATGCCTGATAGGTAACATCAATAGTAGCTCCCGGAGAATCTGCCGAGCCGTTGTTGTCGGTATCAACCAAACTATAAACAATGGTGTAGCTGGCAAATCCACCGGTAACACTAAAGCTTACATCATAAGGCAGGGTTCCGCCGGCTACAACTATTTGATAAACGCTATAAAAAGTTCCGCCCGATCCGTCAACGATGACTTCAGCAGAAACGATTTGTAAGGCCGGAGGCTCGGTAATGGTTACGGTTTTTGTACAAATACATCCGTTGACATCAGTAACAGTTACCGTATAAGTACCGGCAACCAAACCGGAGATGTTGGCACTTGTTGCACCATTGCTCCAGCTATAGCTATAAGGTCCTACTCCGCCTGAAGCGGTAGCGCTTGCGGTGCCTGTCGCATCGCCGTTGCAGTTTACATTGGTAGAAGTAGCGTTGCAATTTAATGCCGGCGGTTGGGTAATATTGACCAAACTGACCAAAGAACATCCCTGAGCATTCGTAACCGTAACGAAATAGCTACCTGCCGATAAACCGGAAGCAGTTGCACCTGTAGCACCGGTACTCCAACTGTAGGTATGACCTGTGCCGCCAACAGGAATAACTGTTGCAGAACCATTGCTACCTCCAAAACAACTCACGTTGGTGGTGTTAAAGGTAACCGTAATTTTAGCAACATGAACCGTAAAGGAGCAAGTAGAAGTTGCGCCGATATTATCGGTAGCTGTATAAGTAACCGTAGTGAAGCCGTTGGGGAAGAACCCACCCGAAGTATGAGAACCTGTTACAGTTGGTGTACTGCAATCGTCTGTAGCTGTCGGGGCTATCCATGTGGCAGTATTTGCACAGGTGGTTATATTTGCCGGGCAGGCGGTAAGAACAGGAGGATTGTTTGCTTCTGCAATCACCGTAATTGTTGAAGTTCCGGTCGTAGTGTTATACCCGTCCATCTGAACGTAATATGTTGTACCGGGAGTTACACAAACATTATTGATTGAGGAGGCAAAACCGGGATTAAAGTCGTCGTTGGCTGCAAGCAAAGTTGCACCTCCTGATAACACATCTGAGCAGGATGCTGCTGAATACAATGCTAATTGGTTGTCAAAACCGGTAGAAGAAATGGTTACTTTACCCGTTGCAGGACCGACAAGTGTAAACCAAACAGAGTGGCTGATGGTACTATTGCACCAACCCGTTTGTGTGCTACATCCTGTAGCCGGAGGCACAGGTTCGCCGGCTTCTGTAGTTGCACCGGTATTATAATAAGGCGGGTTTGCACCCAAAACCAAAGGTATTGCTGAACATACATTGTCATTTGCAGGGGGCGGAAGGCAGGTAACATTCAGGGTAAATGCACCTGTATTGGTAGAGAATCCTGTAACTAATACATAGTATGTAGTGCCAAGTGTGGCAGTAAAGGTGAGCTGTGACTGTAATCCACAGAAATCATCATTGCCGGCTACACAAACCAAAGCACCACAAGTACCTGAAAAAACGCCTATTTTTGTATCATAACCGCTACCGCACAAACTTAGTGTTACTAAACCACTCGCGCCTGTAAGATTATACCAAACACCCGGTGCGGTTGTTAAAGTCGTTGTACAGGTTCCGGCGGAAGGGTCTGTTGTTTGGCCAACCGTGCTTCCTGTATAAGTGCCTCCACAAGATATGGGCAAAGCACCTGCACAAACATCAAAGGTGGGTGCGGTACATGCCACACTTCTAATCCGGCAAGTAGCCTGATCGCCACATGCGGTATTCAAATGGGTATAAAAGCGGACGACACCTGTGAATGTAGCTGACCAGGTTGCTGAACCAAATCCGATAGCATAACTGATTGTGCCAGCTGCATCGCTGATGGTGATAAAGTCGGTTGCTACAGAACTGCTAAATGTGTAATTGTTGCCATTGACCACATTCACATTTGAATATTCGCTGGCATAACCACAGGTAGTGATGGATTGAGCGGTTCCTGTACAGGTCGGGGTAAAGGTAATTGACGGGTAAGGACTGGTATAAAAATTCGTAAAACAAGGAGCCGGTGCTGTGCAAGCTACTGCACGGACGGTACAACCTGTCATTGCGCCGCAGGTTGGTGGGCCTGCAGTATGTGTATAAAAGCGAACAACTCCGGTTATATTGGCTGCCCAGGTTACAGGTGTAACGCCACTTGCCAAAACGGTAGTTCCTCCTGCATCGCTGATGGTAATAAAGTAGGTGCCTACCGAACTGCTGAACGTGTAGTTATTACCACTAACAACATTGACATTGGAATACTCGCTCGCATAAGCACAAGTGGTAATGGTTTGAGTACCGCTGCCGCAGGTAGGAGTAAAAGTAGTACTTGGGTATGGGCTTGAATAGGTGTTGTTTAAACAACCGGGTATGGGTACACTACAGGCCACACTTTTAGTCCGGCAAACTGATTCAGCACCACAAGCGCTGTTGGTATGTGTATAGAACCGGATGACTCCGGTAGTATTGGCAGTCCAGGTTACCGGAGTAGTACCGGCAGCTAGAACCGTTGTTCCGGCAGCATCGCCTATGGTAATATAATCTGTTACTACTGAACTGGAAAATGTGTAAATATTGCCACTAATCACATTGACATTAGAATATTCACTTCCATATCCACAGGTTGTTATGGCTTGAGCTCCACTGCCACAAGTTGGGGTAAAAGTAGCGGAGGGAAATAGCCCGTTTACTGCCGTTAAACAACCGGGAATGGCTGTAGTACAAGCCACACTTTTAACCCGGCAAACCCCCGCAGCATCACAAGCACTACTGACGTGTGTATAAAAGCGGGCAACTCCGGTATAGGTGGCAACCCAGTTGACCGGGGAAGTGCCGGCAACATACGAAACAGTTCCTGCAGCATCGCTGATGGTAATAAAATCGGTTGCTACCGAACTGGAAAAAGTATAAGAGTTACCGCTGACAACATTCACATTTGAATATTCACTGGCGAAACCGCAGGTTGTGATGGTTTGTGCGCCGCTGCCACAAGTAGGGGTAAAAGTAGTGGAGGGGTAAAGCCCGTAAGCAGCCGTTAAACAACCGCTTGGAGGCGGAGCAGTTATAGAAAATACTGCACCGGCAGCACACGGAGAGGGCGGTGAAGGCCATGAATCAAAGACGACATAATATTCTGTTCCGGCAGTTACGCCTACTGTTGAAGATATATTTCCTACGCCGGTATTTGTTGTTACAGCAACTGCACAAATGCCACCGGCACCCGGACATCCATTGAACAGCCAAATAGAACACCAAGTTTGTGTGGTATTCAAGGAAATGGTAATGGTTCCAGTTGAAGTTGGTGTAAATTTGTACATAGCTTCAGTTCCTCCGAGGTAAGAAGTTGAACCGGTTCCACTTACTACTGCTCCGGCACATTGAATGCCATTTGCAGCGATTACATCATTTGCTGCCCCGCACACCAAAGTCTGATTTGTAACCGGTAAGACCACAGTAGATGCTGCTGCACAGGTTGTAGCATTTGCTTCTTGTTGAATAAAGCCAAAACAGCTTAATAAGACAATCAATACAAGTGCAGAAACGCACTTTAAGGTTGGATAAAATTTTAACATATTTTGGAAATTTTTAGTGATAAAGCAATATTTGTTTGATAATTTTATTTAAGATTAGAGCCTCTATTTCACCACCTTATAAAGTTCGGGGTGTGCGTCAATATGGTCGCGTTTTGCCTGAGGCATTTGGATATACTCCGAGTAAGGGATTTCTTGTATTTGAGAGGTTTGAGGTGTGGCAGGTTGTGCCGTGCTTTGAGTTGCAGGAACCGTTTGATTAGCTGCCGGATTTCCGGCATTCATGCTTTCTACCCATGCCCGGTATCCTTCGGGATCGTTGTTATACAAATTTTCTTTTGCCTGTGAATAGTTTTGTTCATCTACCTCAGGATTTCCTGTCGGTGTATAACCGGGTAAATTTGACTTAGGGTCAACTTGTTTGCTGTCTTCAGCCATTGTAGCTCGCCTTTCCTCTCCACTTTTTTGTTGAGTTGAAGTTTGGCTCTTGTCCGCCGCTTTCTTATTACAGGCGTTAAAACTAAAAACAGTAAAGGTCAGGATAAGAAGTAAAATTAAAGAGCTGCGCATTTTTTAATTTTAATGTGGGTAATTGGTGGTTTCCTTTTGATTTTAACATTCAGGATGATTATATAAATCTATCTCTCTTGAAAGTCTGTAGTTCGGGTTTATTTGGTTTTTTTACAAGTTTTAATCCTATTATTAGCCTTCCTGAAAGTTTTCTATGGAATAAAGATAATAATTTACTTTGCAAATGTAGGAATCTATTCATAAAAATTGCTTTTGCTGGCAATAAAAAAAATTTTTTCACTTCGTTTTTCAAATATTTAACATTGTCATACCAATTACAACACTGACTTTTCTTTTGTTGTTTGCCCGACTGATATTGTTTGAAATTATCAGCAGGATTTTGATTGGCGTGAATTTATGTGATGTTTAGTTTGCAGTTCATCTGTCCTTTTAAATTTACAAAATTGTAAAACTTGAAAAAGAACTTCCATAACCTGAACACCTGAACCGGTATAAGGCAACTTCCTCACATCTCCCGGCGAACCTGAAGCATGACTACCTTTGATATTGGAATTAAATTTTCAAAGAAAAAAAGGGATGATAAGACACAATATAGTCTGTTTACTTCGGCTTTTGCGATGTCAAACATAATTTGAAAAAAAGCTCAAAGAGAAATAGTATCAAAGCTATAAGGTTTTTAATAAACGTACATTTAAACAAAAATAGGCTGCCCGACAATTCGGACAGCCTATTTCAGATTTTAAATCAACGCTGAAGGCTAATATCTGATTTGGTTGATTCCTATATGGCTTGAATTTAACTGGTAAAGATTGAAATCAGCAGTATTGACATGTCTGTCTAAATTGCCGTCGGAATCTCTGTATTGATTTGTAGAGGGATTTTGCGAGAAGAAAACATTAAAATCGGCATAATTGATGATGCCATTTCCGTCAAAATCACCGGCAAAACAAGCGGCCACATTGTTGCTCATCAGTTTTTGTTGATTGTTGCCATAGGTGGTAGCAACTTTGGTCGTAAAATCATAAGAAACCTGATGGTTATAGAGAGTAACCGGTAAGACACTCATAATATCGGCATGATTGCGATGTCTCAACACAAAATAATAGGCTGTTCCATTGGCCAAGGTGGTGAATTTAACCCCATTGACAGTGCCATCAATGTCAACCACATACCCGTTGCTGAGTAAAAATCCGGCCCGACGGGCGATCAAAGTGCTGGGATTTGCAGCACTCCGGGCTTCCACAATCACCCAGTCCACCACGTTTGCAGGGATTAAGGTAGGTGAAGCTACCGATTCGGTTCCGGTATAGTTCCACGGCACTTTGTTGTAGGGTTGATTTAAAGGGAGCAGGTTGGTTCCGGTTGACCGCAAATCGGTACTCATGACTCCGGTTGTAGTATTATAAGGCCCTTCCAAAAACGCCTTTAACTGCACAACCTGATAAGCAGTAGGCGGTGTTGCTGCTGAACATACCTCAACTCCCCAGGTTGCAAGCGAGCCGCCGTCTTCGGGATAAACATCATTTATGGTGAGTACCCAGGTTCCATTTGCACTTTGTCCGTCAAAATCAGCCAAACTTCCCTGAGGCTGATAGGTTCCTCCTCCCGTTGGCGGGCAGGGGTAATTGGATGATGCGGCCTCATCGTCTAAGTTCAGGTTAAAATTGTTCTGACTTCCGCAAATCTGGCTAAACAGTAAAACTGTGGTGTTGGCCGGGCTGCGAAGGTTGAAAACTAAATCGTTGATATAAGTATGAGTACCGGTCAATGTTTTCACGTTTAAGTCACTGATGATCCCGGCACCTGCTATGGTAAGGTTAGATGTAACAGTCGGTGTACTGGTACTCGAAATGGATTTCGGCACATCTGTACTGTTATAGGTTGTGCAGGATGAGGTAATGGTTGTAAAATTATAGATTGGCGAAAAAGCACCGTTAGCACAACCATTTTCACCCCGCACCCGCCAATAGTAAGTAGTGGAAGTGGACAATAACCCTGCCGGAACAGAATAGGTATTGGTCGTCAGGTTTGTTTGAGAGGATAAGACTGGGGCAAAACCAATATTATTGGCAATTTCGAGCGTATAGGTACTGGCATTTGCAATGGGCAGCCATGCTAAAACGGGGGTAGTGGAAACACTGGTTCCTCCAAAAACAGGAGAAACAGGTATCGCAGCTTCCGGAGTGCCCGAAGATACGGCAAAAACGACGCTTGCGGTTTGGGTAATTGAAGCACCTGTTGCTGTAATGGTAACATTATATACTCCTTGCTGAACAGATCCTGTATTTGCAATGGTCAGGGTATTACTGCCCGTGGGAATAACTGTGGGTGGCGAAAAAGTAGCCAAACCTCCTATGGGCACACCGGCGACACTAAAAGAAACAGGGTTGCTAAATCCTGAAAAAGCCGTTAAATTGATAGTATAAGTGGCCAGTGCCGGAGCACAAACCGACTGAATGGAGGGATTAACAGCCATGGTAAATGTAGGGACAGCCGGTTGCGTTACGCTGAAATTGGCATTTGAAATATCGAAAAAGATATTTCCCGAACCTTTTACCTGTACTCTTGCCGTAGTTGTTGAGGTAATAATCGGTACATTAACTGTAGCAGAACCATTATTGGGCACAGCGGTTGCCAAAGTATAGGGATAGGTGTACCCCCCGTCAACCGATAGCAAAATATCCACATTGGCACAACTGATGGGAGAGCCGGTAGTTCCGGCAACATTCCAGGTTACGGAGGCTGTGCTGCCTGCTGTCCAGGTTATTCCTGCCGTATTGGGTGCTGTTACCTGAAATGGTCCTGTAGATGCTATGGCTGCAACGGTGGTATTGGCAGTAGCAATTCTGCCTCCTCCGGCGCGGTTATCCCTGACTGTCAGTCTGAAATTAAGTGTTCGGGCATAAGTAGGCAATATTTCTCCGATGGTTGAATTGTTGTTGACAATATTTGACCATTTTGGAAATACCCGGGTAGGGTTTGTGGTAGGATCGAAAGAACGGAAAATCGGTGCATCTCCGGAAGGGGAAGCCGGAGCACCCGCTGCGCCAAGATTATACTGTTCCCAGCAATAGGTAATGGCATCACCGTTGGGGTCGCTTCCTGAGCCTGTCAGGGCAAAAGGGGTATTCAGGGGAATATTATAACTTGCTCCGGCATTGGCTGTGGGGTTCAGATTACCAGTATTGGTTTTGGCCGGGCAGTTGTTTCCATTGCCGGTTGTTACATAAGCAATAATTTCCTGAAGGCTTCGGGCATGAAAATAATCATCGCTGTTGTTTTGCAAATCCTGACTTCCACAGATACCGGCATACCCCATAATAGTACTTCCGCTACCGGGTTCATAAGCGCTGTTTGCCGAGCGGTTGCCGCTGCATGAACCGGCGTTTCCGTTAAATGTGTGATTTGCACCAAACTGGTGTCCCATTTCATGAGCAAGGTAGTCAATATCGAATGGGTCACCAACAGGTGTTGATGTTCCTGTTACTCCTCTTGCTTTACTTCCGGTAACACAGGGAACACCCAATTGAGCCACCCCTCCTGCACCGGTGCTGACAGTATGACCCACATCATAATTTGCATTTCCAATGACTGCATCTATATTTGACTGACTTTGACTTAATAATTGACCGGCATTGTTGTTTGAATAAGGGTCGGTCGAGCCGTTGGTATAAACAATCAGGTTGTTGTTGGCAATTAAGGTCATGCGTACAGCCACATCTCGTTCATAAACGCCGTTAACGCGGTTCATAGAAGTAGTGATTGCCGCCAAACCAAGGGCAACAGTTCCGCCGTGAAATTGTGTATATTCTCCGGTAGCGGAAACAGCAGTTCGATAAGTGCGAAGTTGTCCGTCTGATTCGCGGTAATCTCCAATTGGCAGGTCAATATCGGGTACTACTTCGTGACCTCTTTCTTTATGTACATTGTCGGGAACTAAGCAAACCCAGTTTTCACTTTCGGGTTTGACATAATTTTTTGTATAGTAAGAAATGTAGTGTGAAACATCATTCCGGCTGAAAGGGTCAATAAACACCCTACCGTTGACAGAAGACAATACCTGTGCGTGAAATCCAAAAGGAGTAATATCGAGGCGAATTGTCGCAGTAGGATCATCAATGCCCTGCCCTGCCCAGGTTTTTACATCCGGTATCTGTGCTGCAAGTCCATCTTCCATGATGGGCGAAAGTACCACTGCAAATCGCTCAAAAGTGCCATTCGGCATTGGTAGCAGCAAGATGACCGGATTGGTATTTGCCAAACGGGTAAATTCCATCGGGGCACGGCTTAATAAATCTCTCATACCCGGCAAATCGAGTTCAAGTGTGCGGTAAATGCTGGGAATAATATATCGTTCGCCCATTACCGTGATAGAACTTTCCGGCTTGTCGGTCCACAAAATCCGGTTTGGCTGCGATTTTGCAGTTTGCAGAAAAAGTAATCCTGACAAAGCAAGCAGTAATGCCCTGGCAATATGAATTCTCATTGTAAAAAAAATTTGATGTTGATGGGTAAATGGTGGAAGTTACAGATTAGGAGCCTTAAAGATAAGCAGTTTTGGTTTTTTGACCGATATATTGACCTGAAAAGTGTTAAATTCCCCTATTATTTTACTTAAAAATGAAGTTTAAACCCTAACTCTTAAAATTTTTACGGAATAGGCTTAAAAGTTCTTTGTTTTATGGGGTTTTCGTCGTTTCTTTGTATTACGTAAGATACGTAATACTTATGAAACACAACTATCCCGATTGGGTCATCTCGCATCGCAAGCCCGGAACAGAGCTTAGGTTTATCAATGGTCATTACTACCTATATGCAGTAAGTTCTTTTTATGACCCTGTGCGTAAAAAAGGGCGCAAGAAAACCGGTGTCTTGTTAGGCAAAATCACCGAAAATAACGGCTTTGTCGCCTCACGAGCAGCCAAAGTGGAAACAATTGCTGCCAAAGGAATTGACTTTAGCAAGATTGCCATTAAGGAATGTGGGTTTACCAACTTCTTAGAGGTCTATGGAAAGGAAATTGAGCAAAAACTTAAGGAGTTTTTCCCCAAACACCACAAACTGATTATTTACATGGCTTATGCCCGTTTTGTACACAACAGCCCCATCAACCGAATGCCGTTGCTGATAAGTAAATCCATGTTAAGTGTGGGCGAGAAAGAAAAAATATACCCCCAAAAGTTAAGCACGACACTCGCCGAGATTGGACAGGACAGGGCAACCTGTGTGGCATATATGCAGAGTTTCATCAAAGCAGGCGAACATTTGCTGATTGATATGACCAATATGTTCAACAGTTCTACCACCATGTACTATACCAAGCAAGGCTACAACAGCGAAATGGTATTTGATGCGCAAGTGAATCTGATGTATATTTATTCTCCTTCAAGCCACCAACCACTGTTTTACAAAATCCTTAGTGGCAACAGTCGGGAAGTGGTCGGATTTAAGAACACCCTGCTTGAAAGTGGGCTCAAAGACGCGATCATTATAGCCGACAAGGGGTTTTTCAGCAAAGCCAACATGGATTTATTAGACCAAAATGGACTGCACTACATCCTACCACTTAAACGCGACAACACCTTGATTGACTATTCCAAACTTAGTGAGGTCGTCCAACGATTACTTCAAGTATGAAGACCGGATCATTTGGACTAACGAATATGAGAAAGATGGATTCAGGGTAAGACTGTTCAAAGACGACCGCCTAAAAACACAGGAGCAAAAAGACTATCTCCAACGCATAGATGCCAACACAGATGGCTATACAAGAGAAAAATTCAATGACCGACTACCACGCTTTGGCACTTTTGCCCTACTCTCCAACCTTAAAGACATATCACCACCACAATTGTATGCCAAATACAAAAGCAGAAACGCCATAGAGGTCATGTTTGACGGTGTGAAAACGGTACTCAAAGCCGACGTGAGTTTTATGCAAAATGAAGATACCCTCAATGGATGGATGTTTGTTAATCATATTGCCTTACAATGGTACTACATCATCTATGCACTACTCGTAGAACATGAGTTATTGTCAAAGTATTCGGTCGCCCATTTCGTTACAGAACTCAAAGAGCATCGCAAAGTCTTTTTAGGAGATAATTGGGTGGAGGAACCAATTCTAAAGCAAACTAAAAAAATGCTAACCAAACTTAATATGTATTCCGTAAAATAAAATGAGAGTTAGGGGTTAAACAACAAGTAATTCGTAGAAATGCGAAATCAGGAATATTTGAAGGGTTTGAAAAGCGCTAAACTTCGTGTATAAAACTTACGCCACACACATGTTTAACGAAATGTCTTAAATATAAGGATACCGCACTTCGGTCAAAAACAGCCCTTGAGGAGGAACAGAGATATTCATTTTGGGGAACTGCTTTTTGCGTTGATTCATGACCTCTTCAAATTCTTCGAAAGTAATTTTTTCTTTTCCCATAAACAGCAAACAACCGACTATGCGTCTGACCATTCCGCGCAGAAAACGGTTTGCAGCAATATGAAACCGCAATGTCCGGTTTGCTTCATCAATTACCAGTTCAGCTTTAAATACGTTGCAAATAGTGGTTTTAGAGCCTGCCCCGCTTTTGCAAAACATCCTGAAATCGGTATATTGCGGCAAGAGGTCAACGGCCTTTTGCATCACTTCGAGGTTTAAAGGATTCCAAGGAAAAAAGAAACTATACTCAGTCAAAAAAGGATTTTTGTCGAAATGGATATGATAGTCATAGGCGCGGTAAGTTGCATCAAAACGTGCATGTGCATCCTGCGGCACTTCTGTAATCAGTCTTTTTACCGCAATATCGGCAGGCAGCAGTCTGTTAAGCCGCCCAACCAAATCTTCGGGCAAAGGCTGAACTGTGTCCACATGAAGGTAAAATTGTCGGGCATGAACTCCGGTATCGGTTCTTCCGCATCCCAACACGGTAACGGAATCGCGCAGCAACAAATTCAAGGCAAGAATCATTTGCGCCTGCACGCTCATACCATTTGGTTGGATTTGCCAGCCTACATAATTTTTGCCGTGATAAGCAATTTCAAGAAAAAAACGGCGGGGTGTCATACCGGATATGCAGATTATTAAACAACTATCTGAATTATAAAAAATTAATTTCTAGAATCAACCCCCCACATCAGCTTGTTGCGAAGGGTAGAAAAAAAATCGTTCCCTGATAAACGCAGCAAAGAAATTTCAAATTTCTCTTTACTGACCTCAAGGTGGATATTGTGATTAATGGATTCACTTCGCGAGTCCAATGTGCACAAAAAAGTATCGCTTCTGCCCTCAATTTTAAAGGAAATGGTTTTATGGTCAGGTATCACGATCGGGCGAACGTTAAGGTTGTGCGGAGCAACCGGAGTAATTACAAAGTTTTGAGAATTGGGATAAACAATCGGCCCTCCGCAACTGAGCGAATAAGCAGTGGATCCGGTTGGTGTGGCTACTATAACCCCGTCTGCCCAATAGGAATTTAAAAAACGGCCATCAACAAATGTATGAACCGTAATCATGGCCGACGAATCGAGCTTGTGAACGGTAAATTCGTTGAGTGCGTAAGGGGCATCGGCAAACAGCTCAGGGTCGTTGGTTTTGAGTTTTATCACCGAGCGGTTGTCTAACTCATACTGTTTGTTTTTTAACAGCATCAGCAAATCGGTGGTAAATTCATCTTTGTTGATATCGGTCAGAAAACCCAACCTGCCGGAATTGATACCCAACACCGGAATTTTTGAATCTTTGACCAACATGATGGTATTCAACAGGGTTCCGTCCCCACCGATACTGAACAGATAGTCAGCTTTTCCGGCAAGGGTTTCGTAGGTCGAAAATGTGTCGGGTTGGGAGGCAAAAACTACTTGTCCTCCCAGATCTTTAAACAGTCCTTCGTACAACAGGTATTGAATCTGATGCGCTTCTAAAGTTAAAAGCATTGATTGAACAAAAGCAAGGTCTTCGGTTTTTAATTGGCGGCTATATAACGCAATACGCATGTTATATCGAACATTTAGGGAAGATTAACAAAGGAGCTAAAATTAAAAAATCGCATAGAGAAATTGGATGCCAACAACTCTATGCGATTTTATTGTGATTTAGTGAACTGCTTTTAATAGGTTACCACCGGTGGTAATGCTTTAGCTTGTTCGATAAAACTTTCAACCTGACTTAATGCCGGTACCTGACGTACTAATTTTTTTTCGTTGTTTACCTCAATCATTTTAGCATGAAGATTGGCAGCATTGCGGTTGCGAAGTTCCTTCACGGTATCAACACCTGCGGCTTCCAACAATTCGGAATATTGGCTTGAAATACCTTTAATACGGAACAAATCGGCATGGTTAACAAAAGTCAAAATTTTAGTGTGGCTGATACCTGTAGCCTCTTCCAGTTCTTTTCTTCCTTTTGGGGTCGCACCTCGTTCGAGCAAATGCTCTACTGTTTTTACTCCTGCTGCTTCTAATTTTTCGGAAAGAACAGGGCCGATGCCTTCAATTTCAGAAATTTTGTACGCCATAGTAATTGGGTTTTGTGATGAATAAAAAGATAAAGATTTTTGCGACAAATGTAATTAAGTTTGTTTTGTTTTCCAAACTCCTTATCATCCGACAATTAAAAAAGAACTCTCAGTAAAACTATAACATCAAACAAACCAATCATCATTGGATTCAAAGTACGTCTCTCGGCGTTATACTTATTTCGCAAAGAGCCTTTTCAGTTCAGAGTCCAATTGTTCGTAGGTTAGGTTTTCGGCAATCACCACCCCTTTTTCGTCTAATATAAACAAGGCCGGCAGATACTCTACCTCATATTTGGCAAGCAGGTCGGAATCTGTTCCTTTAATATCAATGACCTGATTGTTCCAACTCAGTTTGTCGGCTTCGATAGCATCGGTCCAACGCTCCGTATTTTTGTCAAACGCAACGCTGTAAATGTCGAAGTTTTCGGATTTATATTGCTGATAGATTTTGTTCAGGTCTTCGTGATTTTCTCTTGCCGGTCCACTCCAGGTTGCCCATAGATACAACAATACCACCTTGCCTTTGAGCGAAGATAAAGTTGGCGTGCTTTTGTCAGGTTTCGGAAGTTTAATGTCAGGAGCCGGACGGTTGAGCATGGTTTTTTTGAGCGGTGAAAAATCGAACGAGCGCATAAAGGCCATATCGCTTACCGGCTCTTCCATCAACAGGGGTTTAAAAGTATCTCCATATTGCGTGTTAGCAAAAGTTACTAAAGATTCCATCTCTTCGCGGGTAACTATAAATCCGCCAAACCCTTTTGTTTTAACATTTTGCAGTGCTTTTTCGGCTTCAGATTGCTTTTCATATTTTCCAAGCAAAACACGCGTCAACCCGCCGTTTGCCGCTTCTGTATCAATCGCTCCTATATCCGAAATGGCCGCAAAGTTTTTGGGGTCATAAAATCTGAAAACACCTAATTGAATTTTATAAAACTTGCGAAGGACGTTAGATGTTACGGTTCCAGTAGTTGTGGTTGCCGGAGGTGGCTTGGTTTCGGTGCCGGCAGGAGGGGTCGTAGTAGCTGTCGTATTATTGGTGTCGTTTGATGCCGCATTTCCACTAACTTGCTCCTTGCGAACAAAAGCATCTTTATATCCGCGTTTGCGCACTTCGGCTAACAAATCATTCGCCTTAACTTCGGTAAATGTTCCCAATAATATCCTTTGAAGCGTGTTGGTTGCCTTTTGGGCTTCTAAAGTACCTAAATCTTTGAGGTTACTGTATTTTGATAAATCTGGGCTTGGAGTAGCGCCTATCTGAATTTTATAGACTGTTTTGGTAGCCACTGAATTGGTATTCCCTGAACCATTACTGGCAGGAGGTGGCACCGGATTTGTTTCTACCGGAGGTTTAACAGGTGGTGTAACATCAACCACTACAGGGTCTTCTTTGGGCGGTACAGGGGTTGGTTGATTGGCTTTGGGATTCCTTTTGTTCAATTCCCGCTCAATCTGTTCGTAAGTGAGATTGATCCCAATAATTGTTCCTTTTTCGTCCAATAAAAAAGAGGCCGGTATGCTTTTAATGTCATAAACCATCCAATAATTGGAATAATAGGATTCTAAATCAATGACATGGTTGTTCCAGTCCAGATTGTTTTCTTTGATGCGGTTCATCCATTTAGCCTTGTCGCTGTCGAAGGCAACACTATAAATGGTAAACTTATTAGCTTTGTCAAAACTATAGCCCTTGAATTTGTTGTATAGTCGCACATATTCGGGGTTTTTAATCACATTACAGGCGACACACCAGGTGGACCAAAAACTGACCAGTACCAGATTCCCCTGCAATGACGACAGTTTAAGCGATTTGTCGTTCGTCGTTTTTAAATCTATTTCAGGGGCTTTTTCACCTATCGAAACTCTTGGAGGAGCCGATTGCAGGGGCATCAGTGCCAGAATGGCAAATACTATTGTTAAAAAAGTTCGATGTAACATTGCAATAATTGGTTTGATATCTTATGCAAGATAAAGCATTATTCAATAAAGCCAACTATTTATGTATTTATTTTACTAAAAAATGGCTTTCTACATCAATTTTTGCGTATTCCGTTTTGATAAACTGCTATAAATGCTTGTTCATATCCTTTTAACCTGACCTCGGTTAGGTGTTTTTGTGCGTCTTTTATGGTCGTAAATGTGCCGCTCAGATATCTGTACCAGCCCTGATCGTTTTTTTCTATACTTACTTGTGTAAACGGATGATTGTTCTGTTTATTGGTTCTGGCTGCCTGAAATTGTATTTTATACGTATTTCCCTTTACAGATTCCGGCTTGTCTTTTTTAAGTGTTTTGCTCACAGAAGGAGGAGGACTGACCATAGCCAAGGCAGTATTGACCGTTTTTGATGGACGTGCTGCCGGAATCTTTGAGATTTTCTGTGCCCGGTTTTCAAGGGCATAACATACCGCATCTTCCCAGTTGTTTCCAAAAATTTGTTCTGCACTGATTCTTTTTTCTGTGGCAATTCCTCCATCTAAAATGTTATAAGTATTGGCGATGGCGTTGGTAAGTTGAAGGGTAGCGGCAGGGGGCATTTGCATTACGTTGAGCGTGTCGCGGTAAAAAGCACCGGCCGGCAAGGCATAATAGGTGTTTTTCCATTGCTTATTGACCGTTTTTGATTCTAAATAGCGCCAAACCGGGATATAATTTAACTGAGACACCCCTATCCGGCAGGTCTGTTCATCGCGTACAATAACAGTTTCCAGCATTAACCCCATACTGGTATTGGTACTGATGGCATTGGATACCAGATTGCCCAATGAATAGGCAACAGGTACTTCTCTAATACTGCCATCTGCCCGTTTGGCTGTCAGCATCTTTACCGGCTGAACCGCATGAGGATGCGCTCCAATTACCAGATCTATTCCCATATCTGCTGCCTTCTGAGCCCACTCCCGTTGATAAGCGTTTTCTGTGTTTTTATATTCATCGCCCCAGTGAAAAAAGCCAATAATAAATTCAGCACCTGCGTTTTGTGCTGCGGCAATATCTGCAGCAATCTGTGCCCGGTCAATACGATCCACTATGCTGGGTGGTTTGGTGGATACTCCGTTGGTGTGAAAGGTATAGTTGAGCAGTGCCATTAAAATTCCGTTTTTTTCCATCAACAACGGACATCGGGCAGCACGGTCTTCTGCATCTTTGTAAGTGCCTGTCTGCATCATATCCAACGACCGGATGACCTCTATGGTATTGACAACCCCGTTCAAACCGGAATCGTTTGCATGGTTGTTTGCGGTTACCAACACATCAAACCCCACCTGTTTTAAGGCTTCTGCAAGACTGTTAGGACTTCTAAACATCGGAAAACCGGTATAAGGCGGACCTCCGGGCAGGGTAACTTCCAAATTGGCAACAGCTATATCTGCCGATTCAACCACCGGCCTGATATATTGAAAACAGGGATAGTAGTTATAACTATCGGTGGCAGAATCATAAGCCGCATTGATCTGGGGTTTGTTTCCCATCACATCACCGGCAAACAACAACCGCACTTCGTCGGGTGAAGCAACCATTGTTTTACCCAAATACAGGTAAACAAACACAAAACAAGCGATTGTCCATGATAACTTCCGGTCATTCATACAGACGGGATTAACTTTTTCAGAGTCCTTCTTATTATTATTGTATTTCTTTGAATCTTAAAGCTGACAGAAGGCTTACTGGCAAAGGTAATAACTTTTGTTAATTAGTCAAACTTTTTAAAGCAAAACCAGGATTACCCGCTCATTTACCGGAAATGTTAGAGTAACCATGCCGGCATTTTGCAATAAAATTAAACCATTACAACCCTGCACTGATGAGGAATGTAGCCGCAAACGCAATAATGGCGAACAATTCGGGAAATACAGCCAGCACCATGGTTTTGCCAAATACATCGTAGCCCGATGCGATACCTTCTATACCTTGCGCCACTACCTCACCCTGTTTAACAGCAGAGTAATACCCTACCAACCCCAACGCCAAACCTGCCGCCAACACAGACGCTCCCTGAAAGGGGGTTATGGCAGTAAGGGTTTGGAGTTTGCTGTTTAAAATAAAAAAACCGGCAAACCCGTATAAACCCTGAGAACCGGGTAATGCACTCAGTAACATATAAGTACCAAATGCCTCGGGTTTCTTTTTAAGCGCACCAATGGTGGTTTTACCGGCAATAGAAACACCAATAGCACTGCCTGAACCCGATAACCCTATCATTAAACCAATGCCTGTATAGGCTGCTATTAATTCTGCTATCATGATGTATGATTTTCTAAAATATTGAGTTGTGATTGTTTTTAATCCTGAATGCGCGGTATTCCTGACCGCCGCCGGTAAAACCGGCATTTTTGTAAAATTCTACAAAAGTAAGCCTGATGGGGTGAACAAAAGAACTGAGTGTTGAAATACCAAAATTAAGCCCGTGCCCCAGCAATAAAATGACTAAAAAAGCCAGTTCGCCTAATATAGGAGGTAATGAAAGCGCACTAAGAGCTATGGTGTTTACCACAAAACCCAGTGTTGCCGAAGATAAACCCAATGCAAAGAGGCGCACGTAAGACAATACATCGCCAAACAGGCCGGTTATGCCGTATAAATCCCATAGGCCAAGACCAATGCGTTTAATAAAACCTGCCTGTGGGTTGCTAAATATTAGGATGCAAAACAGACCAATGCCTATAAGCGTATAAGCGGGAACGGCAAATTGAGTAAACTGATACAATAAGCCCCCGGCAATCCCAAAAATCCAGCCAAGCGGCGACATACCGTATTGCCAGCCATTCTGTTTCAGGTTATTTACTACCCTGAGTGCCATGCCAAACACTATTTGCACCAGTCCGATAATGAGCGAAACATTAAACAAGCTGTTCATGCTGATAAAATACCCTTTTACATCCTTTAACAACCCGATGTTGGCTTTGCTCAAATCAATACCTGCAACCGTTCCGGTAATTAACCCAAAAACAATGGCCGATGTGCCCAAAAATTGCGCCAGGGTAAACATCGAACGCAGATGGGCATATTGTTTTTTTCTTTTAAGCAGGGTAACCGCTGTAAAAATAATCAATCCGTAAACTACATCGCCTAAACACATGCCAAAAAACAGCATAAAAAAGGGTGCAAAAAACGGAGTAAGGTCAATTTCGGTATAGGCCGGCAATGAAAACAAGTTTACCACCGGGTGAAAAAGGGAGCTAAAGCGGTCGTTTTCAAGCAATATGGGCACGTTGTCGTTTTTACCCGGCTTTTGTTCTACCCAAATGGTTTCTGTTTTATTAAGGAAATTGAGCAATTCCTCCCTGTTTTTTTTCGGTGCCCAAACTTGTAACAGCATCATCTTGCCGCTAACTTCGGGTTGTGTGTTATGCAGAGCAATTTCGTGTTGCAGTTCGTTTTCCAACGTTTCGGCATATTGGTACAACAAGGAGCCATGCGCCGCAAGGTTATTAAAAGCTTCATTTAACTCATTAAAACCGATAGCAATCTCCTCTTGCTTGTGTCTTAGTAATTCTATGCTGATAAGTGGCAGGTGTATCAATTCTGCACCATGCAACGCGGGGGGTAGGTCCTGTTCTGAAATAAGCAGGAAATATACTTTTCCGTTTAGGTGGTTAATGGCTTCAATGGTGTATTGTTGTTGCCAAAGCGGGTTAAATTCCTGAAGCGTACAATTATAAAAATGAAAAAACACCCCCCTGTTTTGGAGCAACTGAATTAACTGTGCCGGTATTTTTCCCCATGGTTCAAGTAGAGCAATTTGGGCCGATACATCTTTTTTTTGCTTTTTCAGGTCGTTTTCCCGAGCTGTAAGGTTTTCAAATAATTGCAAGAGTTGGGAACCGCCCGAAAAAGGTGTTTCGCCGGTTGTGCCGGTTATCTGAGGTGGTGCTTTTTTAAGCAGAATATCCAGTGCTTCGTGAACTTTTTGGAGTTGCCGAACTATTTGTTCTGCCTGTGCAGAGAATTGGTTGCTCAGGGTTTCAATATGCACCACTCCTAAATTATGCAACTGTTTCAGAAACCGGGCATAATCGGCATGATAGACCAAAAAAGCATATTTTAACATGGGTGCAATCATAAGCAACTACCGGTTTTCTTTTTTCATTTTTATCAACTTTTGGGCTGCCTTTGCCAGGTGGTCTTCATCTTCAAGATAACGTTTTATTTTTCTTATTGCTTCTTCGTGTTCGGGAATTTGTACCCTTTCGTACAGGTGTAGTTTTTGAGTGGTTTTTTTGCGTTCAGCTTCCAGCAATTCTGTTTTAGTTTGGAGTAGCTGCAATTGTATTTGTTTTTCGGTTAAGTTTTTGAGCAGGGCAATCCCTTGCACAAACCAAAGGGGGCGGTTAAAAAATGCCACCGAAGCCACCTGAAATTCAGTATGGCTATATTGAGGAACCGCCACACCGGCAAACCTAAATATGTGGGTATGTACCTTTTTTACGGATAACAGACCGGGTTCCCACTCCTGCCATAAGGCTTCAAAGGAGGAATAGCTGTTGAGTTCTTTTTGGTATAGCTGCTGTAGTTCGATTAACTGATGGCGGAGCAATTTCACTTCGTTCCTGAGTGCGCTTTCTTTGGAACGAATGGTAGGCAGGGCAGCCAAACGCATTTTAAGCCCTTTTTCTACCTGTTGCAGCGATATTTTATTGTATTGAAACTGCAGGCTCATGATTATCTTTCCAGTATATGTTTACCAATTCATCTTTTATAGATACTTCTTCTATGGTAAAAAACTTCCCAAAAAGTTGCCAAACTGTATCTAAAATGGCATCAATGGGTAGGTTTACGTCTATTGACAGCAATTGAGTAACATACTCTTTTGCAAATTGTATGGCCCGAATGTCGTAATCGGTAAGGTCGAAGCCGTTTTCCATTTTTACGCGTGCTTCGGCGGCATCAGAATAGAGACGAATAGCGGCATTCATTACCTGCGGGTGATCCTGACGTGTTTTTTTGCCGATAACTAATTGTTTTAACCTCGATAAGCTGCGGAAGGGGTCAACTATTACTTTGCCGGATTCGGGGTCTTTGCGCAAAAATAACTGCCCTTCGGTAATATAGCCGGTATTATCGGGAATGGCGTGGGTTATATCGCCCTGGTTTAGGGTAGTAACAGCAATAATGGTGATAGAGCCGCCATCTTTAAACTGTACCGATTTTTCGTAAATTCTGGCTAAATCAGAGTATAATGATCCGGGCATACTGTCTTTGGAGGGTATTTGATCCATGCGGTTTGCCACTATTGCCAGTGCATCTGCAAATAAAGTCATGTCGGTAAGCAATACCAGCACGTTTTGTTTATAATTAACGGCAAAATACTCAGCAGCAGTAAGTGCAGAGTCGGGTATTAACAAGCGTTCTACAGGTGGGTCTTCGGAGGTATTGATAAAGGCAATGATTTTGTTAAGCGCTCCGGCTTTTCTGAATGTTTCTTTAAAATAAAGGTAGTCGTCGTGGGATAAACCCATACCGCCCAAAATAATTTTATCGGCATTGGCGCGCATGGCAACGGTTGCCATTACCTCGTTATAGGGTTGATCGGGATCGGCAAAGAAGGGTATTTTTTGCCCTGTTACCAGCGTATTATTGAGGTCTATGCCTGCAATGCCGGTAAATATAGGTGTGTTAGGCTGCTTTCTACGTACCGGATTTACCGAAGTAGTACCCGTTTCTGTTTCGATGCCTTCTATATCGGGTCCGCCATCAATAGGCTTGCCGTAGGCATTTAAGAACCTGCCTGTAAGTTTATCGCTAACCATTAAAGTCGGCGACTGCCCTAAAAACACCACTTCGGCAAAATTAGATATGCCTTCGGCACCGGCAAATACTTGCAGGGTTACTTCGGAACCTTTAATTTTCACGACTTGCGCCAGTCGCCCGTCAACCAATGCCAGTTCTTCGTAGCCTACTTCATTGGCCATCAGGGTGCAGGTGGCTTTGGTAATGTTTTCAATTTTGGTAATCCGTTTTAAAAATGGTTTCAGTTTCATGGCGGGTTATTGGTTGTTTTGAAGGGCAAGGCGCAGGTTCATTAGTTGGTTTACCTCATTGACGTAGTTGGTAAAAGCATCGGAGTTAAACTGGGAATAATTCATTTGGCGAAGCGCGTTCAGTATTTTCTTGAAAAAGCTCCGGGTTTCTTCAAAATTGTCGAAAACTAAGTTTTGTTTACAAATTTCAAGGCATAAGCGGGCCATATACTGTTGCCGCGTAAGTGGTGTTAGCTGGTCAACTTCATCAAAAGCATCTTGTTGCAACAGCACAAAATCAATGAGTTCGGCGCGCCAAAAATGGAGATGGTAGTCGGTAGAAACGCCGTCGTCGCCCAAAATGTTAATCTGGTCGGCGGCTTCTTTACCTTTCATAAGGTAGTTTTTGAGTTCCTGCACCTGCTCCGGCCAGTTATTGCCTGCAATTTGTGAAATCCATTCAATATATTCGGGGTAATCTGTGTATTTCGAGTAGCTGTCAATAGGATCAATGGCAGGATAGCGTTTGCTGTCGGCACGTCTTTGCGAGAGGGCATAAAAACAGCGGGTAGCTTTTTTAGTTGCTTCGGTAACGGGTTCTTTAAAATTTCCGCCTGCCGGCGAAACGGTTCCTATAAAGGTAATGGAACCGGTGTTCCCGTTGTTGAGTGTTACCATGCCGGCGCGGGCGTAAAAATTTGAAATGACCGCGGGTAAATCTACCGGGTAAGCATCGGGTCCCGGCAAGTCTTCGAGGCGGTTCGACATTTCGCGCAGCGCCTGTGCCCAACGAGACGTGGAGTCGGCTAACAGCAACACGCGCAAACCCATATTGCGGTAATACTCACAAATGGTCATGGCAGTATAAACCGATGCTTCCCTTGCCGAAACAGGCATACTGGAGGTATTGCCAATAATGATGGTTCGTTCTATGAGCTTGTTTCCGGTTCTGGGGTCAACCAGTTCGGGAAATTCGGCAAAGATATCTACCAGTTCATTGGCTCGTTCGCCGCAGGCGGCCACTACCACCACATCGGCATTGGCTTGTTTTGCAATTGATTGTTGCAAAACGGTTTTACCACACCCAAACGGGCCGGGAACAAACCCCGTTCCACCCTCCAGCATAGGGTGCAGGGTGTCTAAAATGCGAATACCGGTTTCGAGCAGTCTGGCAGGGCGCAGTTTTTGCCGGTAGGCTTTTAGCGGCAGTTTAACCGGCCATTTTTGCACCATACTTACCGGATATTCTTTGCCGTTTTGGTGGGTAAGAACGGCAATGGTTTCGTGAATGGTATATTGACCTGCAGGCGCAATCCATTGCAGGGTGTAATGTTCCTGCAAGTTAAATGGCACCATAATTACGTGTTGCAGCCCGTGTTCGGGTACTGTGCCCAACCAGTCGCCGGCACTCAGGGTGGCTGCGGGTTGTGCTATGGGTTCAAATGACCAAAGTTGGGCATCATCGAGCGGAAAAGTTTGTTTACCCCGTTGCAAGAACAAACCTTCCAGTTTGTCGAGGTCGTTTTGTAAGCCGTCTAAGTTTTTTGAGAGCAGTCCCGGTCCAAGATACGCTTCCAGCAGGTTGCCCGAAAACTGCACTTCTGCGCCGCATTGTAAACCGCGCGTGCTGTCAAAAACCTGTGCAAACACGTTATTTCCGGTAATTTTAATAACTTCGGCCACTAATTTTTCTCCTTCATTACCGGTAGAAATATAGCAGATTTCATTTTGAATTACTGCTCCGTTAGGCTCAATGAGAACCAGATTTGCAATGATGCCTTTTATTTTGCCGGTGGTGGTCATAGCTTGGCCTGTGTTTGGTGAATTGGTTGGATAAGTTGGGCTACAAGATCTGACAGGATATTTTTCAGCAGCAAGCCGGATGACGGCAGGTTTTGTAATTGATTTAACCGGTACCAGCGATGCGATATCTGCTGTTGTAAGGCGTAACCTATTATTTTTTCTATCCCGAAAAAGTAAAAAAACTGTTCGGTTTCAATAAACTGCCATTTCAGGGTGTCGAGCATTTTTTCGCGCTCCATAGGGTTTTCGGTGTTCCAGATTTCGGCTGTTTGGGTTACAGGAATAAGCGCTTCCTGTTCAGACATTGCCTGATATTTGCCCACTAAGTACGCCACTTCATCCTGGGCAACCAATTGGTCGCGCATATTGGGCAATCCGTGGGCTTTATATTGCATGAGCGAAAAATTATTGAGTTCCAGCACATACCGGCTCCATTTCTGCAAAAAAACATTGCCGCAGTTAAGTAAAAACCGGTAAAAACCATGGGTAAGTTCTATTTCAGAATCGGCATAGGTTTCGGCTTTGCCGTGGTGTTGCCACCAATGGGTAAAAAAGTCGTTCAGGTACGGGTAGGGCAGCCATTTTCCGGCAATAATGGTTTCTAATTGTTGGGGGGAAAAATTGGCGTTTTGATTAAACGGCAACTTACGGCTGTACAGTTTATTCAGCAGGTTGGCATGGTCGGCAGGCATATATGCCAGTTGCAGAAGCCAAAGGTCGGTTGGGTGTATAAAGTCGGCATATCGGGTTGCCAGATTTTGCTCGTCGGTAGGCGTGTTACCATCTAATGATATGTTGGGTAAACTGCTTACTATTCCATGGTAAGTTCGGGCCTCACTGTTCATCGTTGCGGAAAATTTTTACTATTTCTGGGTGCATGAAATTGCCGATATAGGTTTTAAAGTCCTCATCGGTAAATGAAATGATGTAGTTCTCCCCGGTTTTTCCGATTTTAAATCCTGAAACAATGTTTTTATCAGGCACAACTACCGGTTCCTGTGCTAAAACGGCAATTAATTGGCGGGATAAAATACCTGAAATCCGGGCTTCCTGCTCCGGTGCTACCCGAATGTTGATTTGCTCCTTACTGCCCGAAAAAAGTTGTTTCACTACTACTGTAAGCAATGCAGCCATAGTTTCGGTACTATTGAGGGCTTGTTCCACGGGGTGGTTAACCGCTTTTTGTGTAATGAGTTGGGCAATGTCTTGTTTTAATTTTTCTAAAGCATTGTTAATTACCAACTGCAACTCGGCATGTGTGCGGTTTTTCAGCAGTTCGGCTTCCGTTTTTGCCTGCGCAATGAGGTTTTGTTTAACCTCGTGCCCTTGTTGTATGATTGCTTCGGCTTGTTTGTTGGCTTTTTGCACGATAGCCGCCGCTTCAATTTCGGCTTTTTCAATACCTTCCTCGTAAAGTTTGCGCGCTATCTGTTCAATTTTTTGCTCCATAGTGTTCTTTCTTGCTATCTTTAGTTTAAAACTAACTGCACTTTAAAAAGCTTTACCTTATGCGGAGTGCCTGCAATTTTGGTGATGTTTACTATTGGTTGTCTAATTTGAAACACGGTAAAGATAGACAGTATTTGCTAAGTGCCCAAATAGTCAAAAAACAAAATGGTTGTTTGTCAGGTTTTGAAGCAAAAGGAATTACCAAAACCTAACACCTGTTTTACCTTCTTCTTTCAGGCGACCGACTAAGCTCTTATCCGGCATAAGAACGCAATATGGATGGGCGGCAGTGAAGGTAATTGATTTTTGAAAGGGGAACCATCCCTTAAACAGGTTCATCTGATTCCTGAGTATTGATTGGGAAAATGCGGTGCGGGTTTATCCGAAACTCCGTTACAGCACTTAGCGTTGCCGGCAATGCGATAAAAATATTTACCAATGTAAAAGTGATTGATTTATGCTTTTACATACCTTTGTGTGTAAGGCAGATAGTATTTCGAATGTTGCTATTTGTTTAAGCAATTGCAAGGCATTCTATTTTTAAAACTTTCGCCAACATAAACAAATTTCAGTTGCACTTCAGGCATTTCGGTCAATAATATCTGCAATTTCTTTAAAAACAGAAACATGAAAAAAAGCATTTTTTTATGCGCATTTTTGGTTCTCTTAGCTATGGTTGGTGTAAAAGCACAAACATGGACACAAGTAGGCAACGACATTGACGGGGAAGCTGTAGATGATGAATCAGGCAGCTCAGTCAGTATAAACGCTACCGGCAACATCCTTGCTGTTGGCGCACGATATAACGCTACCAACGGAAATGATGCCGGTCAGGTGAAGGTGTACGAAAACATTGACGGCAACTGGACACAAATAGGCAACGATATAAACGGTGAAGCAGCAGAAGATGAATCGGGTTTTTCAGTAAGTTTAAGTGCCGGTGGCAACATCCTTGCCATTGGCGCGCCAATGAACGACGGAAACGGAACAGATGCCGGACAGGTGCGGGTATTTGAGAATATTGGCGGCAACTGGACACAAATCGGCAGCGATATAGACGGCGAATTTGCCGGCGATAAATCCGGCAGCGCTATCAGTTTAAGTGCTAACGGAACCACGCTTGCCATTGGGTCTATTGTCAACGCTGCATGGGCCGGACAGGTGCGGGTGTTTGAAAACATTTCGGGCACCTGGACACAAACCGGCGAAGATATAATTGGCGAAAACGAATCCGACCAATCGGGCTGTTCGGTCAGTTTAAGCGCTAACGGCAACATCGTAGCTATTGGTGCATTTGGAAATAGCGATAACGGAACTCCTGCTGCCGGACAGGTGCGGGTTTATGAAAAAATTTCGGGCACCTGGACACAAATTGGCCAAGATATAAACGGGATAAGTCCGGAGAGTTTCTCGGGATATTCCGTTAGCTTAAATGCCAACGGCAATATTCTTGCCATCGGATCACCTAATGACAATTATAGCGGACAATCTGCCGGGCTGGTACGGGTGTTTCAGAACATTACGGGTACCTGGACACAGATAGGCGATAATATAGAAGGCGACTGGTTTGACGAATTGGGGTATTCGGTGTGTTTAAATGCCAATGGCAACAAAATTGCTATTGGGGCACGTACTGCCGATGCCGGATTTACAAAAGTATATGAAAACGTTTCGGGCAATTGGTTCCAAACAGGCAACACGATTGCAGGCGAAGATCTCAACGAATTTCCGGAGATTAGTGTGAGTTTAAATTCTAATGGCAATATTGTTGCTATCGGCGCACCCTACAATTCCGGAAACGGTGAGGCGGCCGGACATGTGCGGGTGTTTCAGCAGTGCAATGCCACCGCCCCGCCCGTACCCAATGTAGCCACCCTGCCCAATGTTACGGCAGAGTGTTTGGTAACAACTCTAACACCACCTACCGCCACCGATGGTTGCGGAAATACGGTTACAGGTACGCCCAACATAACCTTGCCTATTCTTGCACAAGGCACCACCACCGTTACCTGGATTTACAACAGCGGAACCACTTCATCAACCCAAACCCAAAATGTGGTAATTGACGATGTTACTAACCCCACAATTACCTGTGTTGGGAACCAAACTGTTAATGCTGACGAATCGCACTTTTATACCGTAAACGGCATCGAATTTGACCCCTTGGTAACTTCGGATAACTGCGGAATTGCAAGCGTAGTGAACTTATACACTGTCTCTTTTTCACTTGCCGGCGCACAAATTCCCGAGGGAACTACTACTATCAGCTGGCTGATTACCGATAACGCCGGCAATAACCAACCCTGTAGTTTTGAGGTTACGGTAAATGCGTTTGTTGGCCTTGAAACTCTGCAACAAAAAGGCATCTCAGTTTACCCAAACCCTGCTAATAAAGTTTTACACGTCGGATTTTCGGAAACCAATTCCCGCAAATTGTCCATCAGCGACATGACCGGACGTGTGGTTAGCCAAAAAACAACATCAAATCAAACTGAAACCATAGATTTGTCAGAATTCCTGAGTGGAGTTTATGTTGTCAGCATCCAAACAGACCAGGAAATGGTTACAACCAAAATAGTGATTGAACAATAAAGGTTTAAAACTGCCATAGGGTTGGGCAATCAATTCTGCTCCTTTTTTTCTCCAACCTATGCCGCTACTCTCGTTGCCGGCTACCATCATTGCGAAGGACAGTCGGGTCAATCAAAAAAAAGCATAGGCGCAATGTCCTGTTGCAGGGGTACATTAACTCAATGCAGGGGCACTTTAAACCAATGCAGAGGCGCAATAAGTTTTTGCACAGGTGCAATAAGTTATTGCAGGGGTGATTTAAATCCTTGCAGCGGTGCATCAAATCACTGCAGGGGTGCAATAACCTGTTGCAGGGGTACATTAACTCAAAACAGGGGTGCAATAAGTCATTGCAGGGGCGATTTAAGTCTTTGCAGGGATGCAGTGCTCTTTTGCAGAGGCGCATTGAGTCAATGCGCACCTGCATCGAGGCTTTGCGGAGAATGTTTTTGGCATTAAGCGCTTCACAAACCACCATTAACTCGATGTAAATACTGCCGTTAGGGGAATTGCCTTTAAAAAAGGCGCTAACCGCCAATATTCAATTTTTTAAACCCGTTTTTCCTCCAAATCCGGAAAAAGGCAGCAAACAGCCCGATCAATGCAAAAATTGACAATGCCCAAAAGGCAAAGCTGTACCCCGTAGGGATGGGTTGAGCGTTGCCGAGCAGGACAAAAGTAGCCCAGTAAAACGGATTGGCGGTGATGCGGTCGGCATCAGTCAAAAACCTGAGTTTAGCTTGTTGCAAAGCGATGTCTTTAAGTTGGTTTTGAAGGAGATTTTGGTAAAAAAAGGTCATAATTTTTTGAGTGCCGTTGTCGGCAGCTTTCCAAAGACTCATCACAATAGCCGGGCAGCCTGCATAAATAAACCCCCTCGACAGGCTCATAATTCCTTCACCGCGTTGAGCCTTCCCTTCTCCGGTACTACATGCGCTCAATACGGCGAGGTCTGCATTCAGGTTCATGGTATAAAGTTCGTAGGTATGAAGCCGGGCATAATCGTTTGGCGTGGCGGGAGTTTGGGTAAACAGCAAGTAAGAATACATCGGGTTTTCATCGTTTACCGTACCGTGCATGGCGAGGTGTAAAATCTGATACTGTTCCGCCTGATTTTTAAAATTCGTTTTTGAGGCTTCGTTGCCGCTCAGCACCCGACCTCCGGTGAGTTCTGAAATTTGCCGGACTTCGGCTGCGGCCCCTTTCAATTCAGCTACTTTGTTTTGAGCGGTTGTCAGGCTATCGGGTTGCGAATAACTGGGGGCAAAAGCGGCAAAAAGCTCCGAAGCCCTTTTGGAGCGGGTTGCTTGTTGTTCTAAAAGCAAGGTTGCCGAGGCACCGTAGCTGATGGCATAACGTTGTATTAAATAGTGCGGAGTCAGGTTTCTGAAATCGGGTTGAGAAACCTCCGGCAAGCCTGTTAACAAGGCTTCAAAAGGCAGATAGCCCAGAATTCCATCGGTAACGATGACTAACCTTGATATTTCTTCAGGCAACCTGGATAAGGGTTCACGGAGCAAGGTTTGGTACTGGTAATAGGCATTCTGGCAAAAACTGCGATACGCCTCGTCAGGTTGTCTTTGTGCTAAACCCGGGTCTGACAGCAAGGAGCGAAGGGTATCTATGCTGCTGTCAAAACCTTTATCTTTGTCAAGCACCGCAATAAAAGACTGTTGTTTGCTGATGACGATGGCATAAATGGCCGAATCGGCGGTAAAATATTCGATAAATCCTGTTTTATCGTCCAACAGATGTTCTATAATATCTTTGGAACCGGGCGTATTTGTTTCGTATTTTAAACGGGCAAACCCCGGGTAATCCTGTTCAATACGACTATTGAGCTGACGGTTTTGTTTTCGCAATTCAAACAACTGTTTGTTAATTTTATTCAGTGTATCGGGGCTGGCTTTTTGTTGTTGAAGGTCAAACAGTTGCTGTTCGGTTTGTGCCAGTGTTTCACGCAATTGAAGGTCGCGCTCCAACAGGTCGGGAGGTATGTCGGCAAACAACCGGGCTTCGTTGTCCTTTACACTTTCCAGCAATACGGCGGCTTTGAATTGCTCCGAAAACAAAAGGGCAGTATCAATCCAACATTTGTTTGACGAGATGCGATATTGTTCAACTACGACTTTCAAAGCCTGTTCAAAATTATGATAGGTCAAATCGGCAAGTTTCAGTTTAGAAAGTTCTGAGGAATAATTTCTCCGCATATAATTGATATGTCTGGAAGCCAATCCGAAACAGTTGAGGGCATGCTGAAGCAATACCGTATCGGGTGTTAAGCGGTACTGCTGTTGCCAAAGCTCCCCTTTCGACTGAAGCACATCAAACAGCCAGGGGTCAGGAATAAATTGTTGTTCTGATGGATTCACCAAAACAGAAGTATCGTTAAACGATGGAAGCAATGCTATCAGGGACTGTTGTTGATAATGGAGGGATGTAAGAAACTGATGTTTTTCGGCATAAACTTCTGCCATTGAGGTATAAATTCGGATAAGGTCCCTGTGTTTGTTTCCGTAAAGTTTTTGGGCAATAGACAATGCCGTTTCATACTTGCCGATGGCTTCTTCTGTTTGACCCTGCTCCTGTGCAATTTGGGCAATCGAAAGATAGACCGCAGAAACATACTCATGTTCGGGACCATATTGAACGATAAACCGGTTTAAGGCCTGATTCAGATTTTTTAAAGCCTGTTCAAACAACCCTAAACCCTGATAGGAATCAGCGATATTGGTTTGAACAACTGCCTGAAACACATCGTCCGGACTGATGAGTTTCAAGGCTAAATTGTATTGGTCTAATGCTTTTGGAAAGTCTTTCCAGTTTTGGTAAACAACCCCCAAATCGTTGTAAATCCTTGCTGCCACCGCATGATCGCTCAGTTGAAGTCTTATGCGCAGGGCTTCGCCAAGGTGGTCTGTTGCCTGTTGGTAGTCCATCCTCCTCCCGTAAATATTGCCAATATTTTTTTGCAGTGTGGCGACTGTGCCATCTTCAATCCTGTACTTTTCAAAAACCGAAACCGCCTTCGAATACGCAATCAGTGCACTGTCATATTTACCGGCAAGGTCATAAGCCGTTCCTAATCTGGTAAAAACTTTTGCGGTAATGGTGTCAGTTTCCCCGATTTGGGTCAACGCTGTATGTGAGGCTTTGCGCATATAGTCTATTGAAGCCTGATATTTGCGAGCCGTTTTGTACAGATCCCGAACTTTGTTGATACAGTCAAACCATTCAGCCCATGCCCCCTGTTTCTGAAAACCCAGTGCCGCCTTTTCATAATAAAATATAGCCGAGTCGGGCTGTAGTTTGCCCATCTCATTTGCCTTTCCCATCAGGCTATCGGGCGAAATCTCGTCTGCCCGGTTCGGGCCGGGCTGATCCTCTTGTTTAACAACAAACGCAAAGACCACAACTAAAGCAGCCGACAGTAAACAAAATGCGAAAAACCGGTACAGTAACCTGTGCATTTTTTGTTCAAATGTAGCGAAAATACCGCTTACCTGCAAGGAATGAAGTTGTTCTAATCAAAACCCTGCAAAGTCCGGTCTATTAGAATATAGCATAAACGCTATTCCGGGTAATTGCCTTTTAATTTATTTTAATAACTTAAAATTGAATTGAAAGCAACCAAAAACCTAAAGGTTCGATTGACTAAAGACATGGTTTTAACCTCGTTCAAAAAATTAATTACCCAGAATAATTGGCAGACCGTCTTTACCGGAACCTATGATGACCACTTTAGAGTTTTGGGACTCCGACAACATTTGTGTGGCCTCGATGCCTTTCCATTTAAGATATTGTTCGCTCAGTCCCTGGTTTACGATTTCCTGAAATGCCTTAATACCTTCAGCTTCAATTCTTTTGCGCTCTGCTTCTTTGCGCTCTTTGGCAATTCTGAATTCATACTGCTCTTTCTCTTGTTGTTGTACCAGTTTGGTTTGGATGGCTTGTTCAATAGTAGGCGGCAGCTTTATAGATCGCAGGTTGACCGCTTTTAGCTCTATATATTTTGCTTTCAGGGTAACTTCAACCATGTTTTGGATACCAATTCTCACCGAGTCGCGTTTTGAGGCATATATTTCTTCGGGAGTATATTTACCGATGACTTCGCGCGAAGCAGACCGAACCACATCGCGAACAATTTTGTCGGCATAATCTGGTCCGATTTCTTCATGCAGGTAACCGACTTTTTCGGCAATCGGGTTAAACCTCACCGAAACATCTATTGCTATCGGCAAACCGTCTGTCGAAAGTACATCTAAGTTTTCCTCGCGGATTTGTTCACGCATGTCATAAATAAACATCGTGTTCCAGGGGGCAAGCACATGAAACCCTTGCCCGTAAATCTTTTCTTTTACCAGACCTCCTCCGAATTTTTTAAACAAAACCCCTTTTTCTCCGGTGTTGATGGTTAAAAAAATATTGCTGGTAACGGTAATGAGCAATACAATGCCCACAGCAATCAGGCTTACCATTCGAATGATTTTAGATTGATTCATAGTGTCAGATATTTAGCTTTTTGATTGATGAAATTTTGTTTATCAGATAAAGCGTAAAATAAGGGTAAAAAGTTTCTTTTCGGTTTATGCCCCGCTATAAACCGGTATAGCGATGGTTACTTTTGTGCCTGCCGGTTCTTGATCAGTGTCATATAGGTCGGTAATAATGACCTGAATCGGTTTTTTAAGCAGCCTGTTTAAAATAGCCAAACGTGCTTGCGGATTGGACGAGCCTATGCCCATTCCTTCCCTGTCCCGGGTTTGTTCTTTGGCCTTTGTCCTGCCGATCCCGTTATCGGTAACCACGCATTGCAATACATCGGGCTGAATTTGTTCAAAATGAATGTTCAGCAAACGGCTGCCTTCTTTTTTGCTCAAAAGTCCGTGGTGAAGGGCGTTTTCGATATACGGCTGTATTAGCATGGGTGGAATGTCAATTTCAGCAGGTAAAATTTCGGGAGAAACGCTGAGTGTGCAGGTAAACTTATCTTTAAACCGCAAGGATTCGATTTCAAGGTATAACCGGAGATACTCAATTTCATCTTCCAGGCTAATATAAGATTGTTGGGAGTAGTTCAGCACCTTGCGAATCAAAGTCGAAAAAACCGACAAATACCTGTTGGCAGAAACTTTGTCGTTTTCGGTAACAAAGTACTGTATGGCATTCAGTGAATTAAAAATAAAATGCGGGTTCATTTGCGAGCGCAATGCCATCTGCTCCGATTCAATCATTCTTCGCTCCCATTCGTTGCGGTTTTTGTAATAACTCAGAACAGCATAACCAATACTAAGTGCTAAACCGAGGAACAACAGGGTTACTGCCAGTTTGAAATACCAGGTTTCCCAGATTGGCGGGGTGATATAAATTGAAATTATTGCAGGCTGTTTGCTTATCCTCCCCCATTTGTCAAGTGCTGCTACCTTAAACAGGTATTTTCCGGGCGGCAAAGCGGGATATTGAACCGAAGTACCTGCGGTTTTGAGCCACTCGGTATCTGCGCCTTCCATTTGGTAAAGATATTGCAAATTGCCACCTGAACGATAAGAGAGACCGGTAAAGGCAATGCTGAGATTGTTTTGACGATAAGTCAGCCGGTAGGCCGGATTTGGTGGGACTACATTGTTCCAAACAGACATACTCGTGATATAAACCGGAGGTGAAATACTGTCTTGTGGAATATCCCGGACAGGCAGCACGGTTAACCCCTGAACTGTTGCCACCCAAACCGAGTCACCGTTTACCCAAACATCGTTTACAAAATCGGAAGCCAGTCCATCCAATCGGGAATAAGTCTTTACTTCAACAGTTGCCGGGTCCATCTCTTTCATCAAAATCCGGTTCAACCCTTTATTGGTAGCCGCCCATGCCCTCATATTGCTATCCAAAAATATGGCATTACAGGTATTGCTGTTCAACCCGTTGGCAGTAGTCAGGTGTATGACGGTATTTTGCTGCTTAATCAGGATTCCGATATCGGCCGTGGCTATCCATAATCTCCCCATAGAATCGGTCTGAAGGTCGTTGATAGGTTTGGCAAGTATTGGGGCTTTGCCGCCCGAATAAAAGTTTTTGCCGTTTTCATGACGATACAATCCCGCAGAAGTTCCAATCCAAAGTAGCTTGTCAGAAACGGCACTCAAAGCGTTCACCTGTTCCTGAATTGGAATAACGGTTGTTTCTGCTCCGGTTTTAAGGTTGATTTTTGTCGGAAACCGGTACTTCCCCACCCAAATCTGATGATTTTCCGCCGGTGCAAACGCAGTAGTCGGAGTCAGATTGAGCAAAAACCATCCTGCCGACGGGTCAATAAAATACAGCCCTCCATCGGTAGCTACCCATATTTGTTTGTCCGAATCTACACTGATATCATTCACCCGATTAAACACATTATCATTCGAGATATTTTCAAAAACCTGCCAACTGCCACCATCTACCGGACGGTAGGCCACGCTTCCCCTTCCGGTGCCCACCCATACCTGCCCGTAAGGCGATCCGGTTACGGTGTAAAGATCGTTTGCAGGTAACCCGTCAGCAGTGGTAAACGTTAGCACATCGGGTTGAGTGAGCAAAAACACACCATCATCTAAAGTGGTAAACCAGTAATTGCCCTCCCGGTCTTTAAATATGGAGGTAATTGTTTTGCCTGACAACAAAGGCTGTACCCGAAGTTGTGGCGTTTGATATTGCGTGCACCGGTAAACCCCTCCCCCCCATGTTCCTATCCAAACTGTGTTTAGATCGGTTTCTTTCAAAGTACAACTCACCGGCTGTTTGAAATACCGCTTCTGTTCAGGAAGGAGTTCACCAAAAGGCGAACCGGAAGCATTGTATCGGGAGTTTTGAAAAAAAAACGCCGCATCAGGTTGCCCGTAAAGCAACCAAAGTTCTTCCTTTGCGCTTGCCTCTAAATCGGCAACATAAATAGCAGGAATATCTTCAGGTCTTGTGTAGGTAGTAAATCCGCTTCCATCAAAACGGCAAACCCCCATTGCCGTCGAAAACCAGACAAATCCTTTATTGTCCTGTACTACATGATACACCTGAATTGCAGGCAGACCTTTGTCTATATTGTAATGGATATACAAAGGTTGTTGGGCAACTATGTCTGCTACTCCGGCAACCACAAACACAACTATCCACCATAAAATGCAGCATCCTACTTTCATTGGCTAAAATTACGATTAAATTAACAGGGTGTTAACCTAAACATAAAATATCCCTATATTGTGCAAAATTTATCAGTATCCTCTTTGTAACTTATATTTTAAATAACCGGCAATGCTTGTTTTTTAAAGTACCGCAACAATATTATACCCATTTATTATTATTATTTGCCCATCTACATGGAAGAACCACCCAAATTTGACAAACTAAGCGATGAAGAACGCGACAACATTATAATCAGGGATTTTGTACCCTTTTCTGACGCACTCTTAAATTTCGCCTTTCGTTTAACCTATGATGAAGCTAAAGCCGAAGACTTAGTGCAGGATACTTTCGAAAAAGCCTGTAAGGCCATCTCAACTTTTCAGGTTGGAACTAATGCAAAAGCATGGCTGTTTACCATACTGAGAAATATATTTATCAACGACTATCGCAAAAGTAAAAAAAAGCAAATAACCGGCACGTTTGAAGATGTCGAAAAACAACACCATCATGTTGATGGAAAGTCGGCCAATACAATTGATTTTGGTGATGAAACTTTTAAGGAAATGTTAGGGGATGAAGTATTGGAAGCCGTCGAATCCCTGCAGGATGATTTCCGGACTATCATCTTCTTAGATTTGGAAGATTTTAAGTATGCCGAAATGGCAAAAATTCTGCAAATTCCACAAGGTACCGTTCGTTCTCGTTTACACAGGGCCAGAAATGCCTTAAAAGAAAAACTTTTGGAGTATAGCCTCAAAATGGGTTATAACACAAAAGAAAAAAAGAAAAACAAAAAAAAATAAAGGCGCGAGGATGCCGTTATATAGGCGATCTGAAAAAGTGCAGAAAATAAAAAAAAACAGAAAAAATTTTTCGTTTCTTCAACTTTCAATATATTTGTTTGTCTAAACTGGGCGTTCTAATTTTATAAAATTCAACCCAAATAAGTTAATGAGCAAAAAATCAAATGCTATGAAAAGTAAAATAAATCCCGCTGACAGAGATAAAGGTGAAACTGCTGTCAACGATGGCAGTCTGAGCAACACCCTCCATTCAAAACAACTTCCCAACGAGGTAAAACAAAACAATAGAGGTTGGCAAAATACAACACAGCCCAGAACATTAAAAGCCTTTTTAAGCGATAAATTGCCACAAAAAACAGTTTCAGACAGACTTGCGCTCTCTATCAAAGAAAAAATAAAAGCATATCATAAGTAATTAGGCCTCCCTTCTCCCAAAGGAGATAGTTGACTAAAGTTTTTCCCCCTGTTTTTTTAAAAAGTAATAAGCCTCAAAACGGGCTTATGTCAATCATTAATACAACAGGTCGCTATTTATCAATCTTACCTTTTCCCTGATAATTAGCGGTATTTATAGCCAACAGAACCAAATAGAATGTTTATAGAGGAGCTATACCGGTCAGTTGCCGGGGGCAATTACCGCTCCTTAGCCCGCGCTATTTCTATTGTTGAAAACGAGTCGGAAGGACATCAACAGTACCTGAAATTGCTCCAATTCGACAAATCTCCACCTGTTATTGGAGTAACCGGACCTCCCGGAGCCGGTAAAAGTTCTTTGGTAAATTCCATGATTGATGTGCTCCTTAACCAAAAATCAAAAATAGCGATTCTTGCGGTTGACCCTACTTCCCCTTTTAACTACGGTGCTTTGCTTGGCGACAGAATTCGCCTGAGTAAGCATTTCAACAATCCGGACATTTATATCCGCTCTTTGGCTACACGAGGCTCATTGGGAGGGCTTTCCGGTAAAATTATCGAAGTGGTTGATGTTGTAAAAACCGCGCCATTCGATTATATTTTTGTTGAAACAGTTGGAGTTGGTCAGTCTGAAGTCGAAATTGCCGGACTTGCCGATACAACTATTGTAGTCATGGTGCCTGAAGCCGGAGACGATATTCAAACCATGAAATCGGGCATAATGGAAATTGCCGATATTTTCGTAGTCAATAAAGCAGATCGGGAAAATGCCGATATGTTTGTCTATAACCTGAGCAAAATGCTGCACGAAAAACCTGCAGATGATTGGACAGTTCCCGTAATCAAAACCATTGCAAAAACAAATATTGAACCATTAGGTATAGAAGAACTCATCCTTCAGATTCAACTTCATGGGCAATACAGCCGAAATCACCCCAAAAAGGCATACCTGCTGGCCCAAAAAGCACTCCACCTGATCCAGAATCAAAGAATGAAAGACATTGACCAGCGTCAACTTATTCGCCAAATTGAAGATGAACTCAAAAAAAACAGCCCTTTTAACTTGTACCGGTTTGTAGAAAAATTTCAGTTGTAATCATTAGATGGACAATGTCATCCTTATTGCTAAGATCCTAAAAAAAACGAATCCATTCCATAGGGAAACCCAATTTACCTGCACACTCCTCCTGTTCTGATAAATTTTTAATCAATGCGCACAATACCCAACCTTATATTGTTGTTTTTATCCCTTACAATTGTGTAGGATTCGCAATAAAGTAGTACCTTTGCAGGCTATGAAGTCATTAAATTTTTGGGGCATTTGTGGGTTAATGCTGCTTTTGTCCGTTTTATTTATGAGCGGCTGTGACACTTACCAGAAAATCTTGAAAAGTAGTGATTATCCCCTCAAATATGAAAAAGTTAAAGAGTACTACAATGCCGGAGAATATGACAAGGCATTGCCTTTATTTGAAGAACTAATGGGGATTTACAGGGGCGTTAAAGAAGCTGAAAAACTATATTACTTCTATGCCTATTGTCACTACGGTCTTGAAGATTATTTTTCGGCTTCACACTATTTTAAAACGTTTATTTCTGCCTATCCACGAAGCATTTATACCGAAGATGCTCAATTTATGGTAGGATACAGTTTCTACAAAATGTCGCCTCAGACTTCATTGGAACAAGGAAATACTCAAAAAGCAATTGAAGCACTTCAACTCTTTGCAAACACCTACCCTAACAGTTCCAAAGTTGAAAAATGCAACAACCTGATTGATGAATTGCGTGAAAAATTAGAAGACAAAGCCTATAATACCGCCGAGTTATACTTCAGAATAAAATCTTACAAAGCAGCTGCAACCGCATACAGGAACATACTTTCAGATTTTCCGGATACAAAACGCAAAGAAGAAATCATGTTTAAAGTGGTCAAATCGTATTATCTGTTAGCACTCAACAGTATTGAAGAAAAAAAGCGCGAGCGTTTCCAGTTTGCCATAGATGCTTATTCTGAATTTGCCGACCAATATCCTGACAGTAAATACCACCGCGAAGCGGAACGAATATTTTCACAATCTACCGATCACCTGACAAAAATATTATCGAATGCCCAGTAATAAAAAGAAAAAACAGTACAACATCAGCCCTCATATCGAGGCCAGAAACATGTCTGAAATTGCCACAAAAACAGGCAATGTCTATCAGTCCATCAATGTCATTGCCAAAAGGTCAAACCAGATTGCTGTAAAACTGAAAGACGAATTACATACAAAAATTGACGAATTTGCATCAAGCACCGACTCCTTGGAAGAAGTGCATGAAAACAAAGAACAAATCGAAATTTCCCGCTTTTATGAAAAAATGCCACATCCTACCCTATTGGCATTTGAAGAATTTGTTGAGGACAAAATCTATTACCGCAAACAAGAGGAAGAGCAAACTGATGCCGTTGTAGTTAAAGAATAGTCAAATTTCCGAAACCTTAAAAGGCAATATTCCTTTCATTGACAGGAGTATTGCCTTTTTCATCTGTTCACATCTCACCTTTGTAACTTTTCACAATGGTTTTAAAAGGCAGGAAAATATTGTTGGGCGTTTGTGGCAGCATTGCTGCCTATAAAGCGGCCATATTAGTCCGGCTTTTGGTCAAACATGGTGCAGAAGTGAGAGTTGTCATGACTCGTAGTGCCGCCGGCTTTGTCGGTCCTCTGACTTTTTCCACCTTGTCAAAAAACCCGGCACTGATTGAATTTTCGGAAAAAGACGAACAGGTTTGGAACAACCACGTTGAACTCGGCTTATGGGCTGATGTTATGCTCATAGCTCCTGCTTCTGCAAACACGATTGCCAAATTGGCCAACGGACTTTGCGACAACCTGCTTTGTGCCACGTATCTCTCTGCGCGATGCCCGGTGTTAATTGCCCCCGCAATGGATATTGATATGTGGCAGCACCTCGCAACCCAGCGAAACATCCAAATGCTTTCCCAAGCCGGAAATCAAATAATACCTGTTGGCAGCGGTGAACTGGCCAGCGGATTATGGGGTGATGGTCGTCTGGCAGAGCCAGAAGAAATCCTCAACTTTTTGATACTGCATTTTTCCAAAACTCACCAAACAAATTCCTGTTTGCAAAACAAAAACCTGCTCATTACCGCCGGCCCTACTTACGAACCAATTGATCCGGTACGTTTTGTGGGCAACCGGTCTTCCGGTATCATGGGAATTGCCTTAACTAAGGAAGCCTTACTGAGAGGTGCTTCTGTTTGCTTGGTCATGGGACCCACTTCTCAACCAATGCCACAACATCCAAATCTAAATATCATACACGTAGAAACAGCGGAAGAGATGTTTCAGGCTTGTGTGGTTAAATTTGAACAAACAGATATCGCCATTCTGGCTGCTGCCGTCAGTGACTACACCCCAACTTATCCGCAAACTTCAAAAATAAAGAAGCATACTGATGAGTTTAATGTAGTAATGCATAAAACCAAAGACATCCTTGCACATTTAGGCAACATTAAACGCAAAAATCAGATTTTAGCAGGTTTTGCACTCGAAACTGATAACGAAATTGAAAACGCTTTTAAAAAAGTAAAGACCAAGAATCTCGATTTCGTGGTGCTCAATTCTCTTAAAGACGAAGGCGCGGGTTTTAAACATGCAACCAATAAAATTACCATTATAGATAAATCCGGTAATCAAACTCCTTTTCCCTTAAAAAACAAAAACGAAGTTGCAAAAGACATACTCGATAAAGTATGCCAATTACAAAAAAGTATTTGATTCAGTGAATTTCATATAACTATCTTCAAAAAAACCTAACTTTGAGGAAGTTAATCCGGTACGAGAAGCCCAATTCAGTTAAATTCTTCCCCTTCACAAAATTGACCTGCCAAAAATGAAAAATTATTTAGCCCTGATATTTACAATTTTGTTTGCCTGTTCAACAAGCCTTCAGGCGCAGGAACTCAATGCACAGGTAAATGTTCAGACACCGCAATTGCGCATGACCGACCCAAAAGTGTTTGAAACATTGGGCAATGACATCAAAGAGTTCTACAATGGTCGCAAATGGTCTGATGATATCTATGCTGTTAATGAGCGAATCAACTGTAGTTTTTTAATCACCATTTCTGAGGAAATTTCCAACACGCGCTTTAAAGGGAGTATCACGATCCAATCTTCCCGTCCGGTTTTTAACTCCAATTATGAAAGTATCATCATTAACCATCAGGACAAACAGATTGAGTTTGATTATGCCGAGTTTCAACCACTTGAATTTAATGAGAATGCCTATCTCTCTGAACTCACCTCGTTGTTGGCATACTATGCCTATATCATTATCGGCTATGATGGTGAAACTTTTGCACCGGGAGGCGGAACTCCAATGTTTTTAAAAGCACAGAATGTGGTTAACACCGCCCAAGCTTCCAAATCAAAAGGCTGGCAATCCTTTGATGGTACCCGAAACCGGTATTGGTTGGTACAAAACCTGACCGACACAAAACACAAACCTCTGCGCGATGCGTACTACCGCTACCACAGGCAAGGAATGGACAATATGTTTTCCAACCCAACAGAAGCTCGAGCCAACATTATCAGCGCTCTTGAAATGGTTGGCGAAACCCACAATAACAATACAAATTCAATGGCTGTTGATCTGTTCGTTACCGCAAAAGGAAACGAAATCACCAATATTTTTGCAGACGGCAGCGTACTTCCGCCAGATAAGGTTAAAGTATTGAATGTTTTATCGCGTATTGATGGCGCAAATATGCCTCAGTATAACCGAATTAATGCTTCAACTTCCGCCCGGGAAATTGAAATGCCAAACAGCACAATGGACCCCAGACCCAAAGGCAATACGCAATTTCAAATGATGGAAGGTAAAGAATAATATTTCCATTCCTTATTTATTGAAAACGAACAAAACTGATGTATATACATAGTTTGGTTCGTTTTTTTTTGATACCTGCTTCTGCTATCAAAGAGAATACTATTTAGCCCGACTTTAGGAATAGTGAGTTATAAATCATTGCCCCCACTGTATGAGTTTCCAAAAAAATTGAAGTTAAGGACCCCTTACGAGTTACATGTTCTCGAAGAAGCAGTTCATTGATATCTAAGTGGCTTCGGATGTTGATTGAAATAAAAAAACAGGAACAAGGTGTTTCAAAACATGAGCACCCACTGTATTACAAGCGAAGGAACACAAAAAGCTATCGGGCTGTTTTGATGAACCACACCATCAGCTTGCAAGGCTATTCGGAGTTGAAAAATTGGATAAAAAAGGAGTTTGACAAAGAGATAAAATACAATATCTTGTTGAAGTATTACATTCTTCATTTTCAATCTAAGGTAAAACTACCCGCAAAAACCATATCAAGAAAGATGAACCTGCATTTTGGAGATAAAAGCAGGTTTGGATAATTGACGAAAACCGGTAACACGCTTACCTCAAAAGACATGAAGTCTGTTTTCCTGTTGCAAATGCCCTTTTGCAGTTTCCCTGCCATTCACTTTGGTTTTACTCCCAACTCTTTGCACTGAAAGGTATTCAGTACAAAGAGCATCAGAAGCAAAAGAGGTGTTCAGCCTGTAAAAAACAACCCTTTAGTGTAAAAGGCATTGCCGTTTTTACCGGAAGACCACTAAACGGATGGTTTTGCTGGTACCGCTTTCGGCTTCCAGCAAGGCGTAATAGGTGGCTTGCGGCAGTTCGCTCATGTTGAATTTAAGGACATACTCCGTATTTTCTTCTGTTTGTCCGTCAAACAATATGCCGACTTCTTTGCCATCTACTGTGTAAATAGCAAGCCTGATATGTTCTGCAACATAACTTGTAAAGGTTATTGTTGCTTCGTTGCTGATGGGGTTCGGGTAAGCGGTTAACTCACCGAATGTGGCATCGCCGGTTTTAAATCCACGAATAGCATTGGACACGTAGAAGGTCTGGGTGATGCTGTTTCCTCCGCAGTCGGTGATGGTAACTGTATAAAAGCCCTGACTCAATCCGCTATAGGTATGCGTACCTGCAGAGGAGGACATTGAGCCGGTTGCAGGCGACCAGGCATAGGTATAATAAGCACCTCCGGTACAGGGCACGCCTCCGGAAACATTAAGCAAGATAGATCCGTTTCCGGCCAGGGTCATGCTGCTGTTTTTGGTGATGACATACGAAGTGATTACCAAGGGTGCGCCACAACTATTCACCACCACAACCGTACTTGCAGTTGCTGTACATCCTCCTGCACCGGTTACTGTTACGGTATAAGTGCCGGCCATCAATGCAGTTGCTCCGGACCTAACCGGGTTTTGAGCACTGGATGAATATCCACCCGGGCCGTTCCACAAGTAGCTTGTTCCTCCACTTGAAGTCAGGTTAATGGTAGAACCTAAACAGACCGGACTGTTGCTACCTGCTGTTGCTGCAGGTGTGGGATTTACTGTAACTGTACGGCTTGCTGTTTTTTGGCAGCCTGCGGCATTGGTAACTGTAACCACATAAGTACCTGAATTGACAGGAGAAGCATTGGTAATGGATATGACTGAACCGGTACCGGTAAAACTGTTCGGACCGCTCCATGCATAGCTAACCCCGCCACTTGCTGTCAGAGACAGGATGGTTCCGGCGCAAATGCTGGTTGAACCGGTTACAGTTGCTGTTGGCAAAGCAATAGTTGAAACACTGGTACTGGCAGTATGGGTACAGCCTGCAGCATTGGTTACAGTTACAGTATAAGTTCCTGCAACTACCGGTGTCCGTGTCGGGTTTTGAAGGTTGGAGGTAAATGAACTTGGTCCACTCCAGGCATAAGTAACCCCACCATTACCGAATAAGGTCAGTGTAGATCCCACACAAACCGGGCTATTGCTGGATGCACTGGCAGTTGGCGGAGTATTCACCGTTACGGTGTGGGAAGCGGTATTGGTACAACCGCTGCTATTCGTAACGGTAACGGTATAGGTGCCGGATGCTGCAAGTGATGCTCCAATTATAGATACATTTGCACCAAATCCGCTATAGCTGTTTGGTCCACTCCATTGATATCCGGTTCCGCCGGTTGCAGACAGCGTTATAGTTCCTCCAACACAAACATTTACTGAACCTGTTGCATTTGCTACCGGAGGCGGTAGAATGTTCACGTTTACAGTGCTGGTTGCTGTACATCCATTCGCGGCGGTTACAGTAACCGTATATGATCCTGCGTTAGCTGCAGAAGCATTGGGGATGTTTAGACTGATGCCGGTTGAAGAATATCCTCCCGGACCGCTCCATTCATATTGAATTCCGCCTGAAGCGTTCAACACGATTGTAGCTCCGGTACAGACGTTGGTTGATCCTGTTATGGACGCGGTTGGCGATGCCAGAACAGTTACAGATGTGCTGACAACCGCTGCACAGCCTGCCTCATTGGTTACTGTAACGATATAAGTTCCCGACATAACCGTGGTAGCTGCGTTGCGAACCGGATTTTGACCGGTGGAGTTAAAACCACCCGGGCCGCTCCAGTTGTAAGAAACTCCACCTGAGGCATTCAGCATAATAGCGCCGCCTGAACAAACGGGGCTGTTACTGGAGGCGATTGCCGAAATCAGTGGGGTAACCAATACCGTAGCATTACATGTGCCTGTATTACCTGCTGCATCCGACACTGTCAATGTTACTGTGTTATTGCCTACATTAGCGCAAGTGAAGTTTGAAGGGCTAACGCTCATGCCGGTAACGGCACAGTTGTCGGTGCTGCCGTTATTAACCTGACCCGCCGTGATGCCCGCAGTTCCCCCGCTAAGGGTTACCGTTATGTTTTGACATTGTGCAACCGGTGCAATCTGATCCTGTACGGTAACAGTTGCGCTACAGGTGCTTGTGTTTCCATTTCCATCGTTAGCAGTCAGCGTAACGGTATTAGCTCCAAAATTGGCACAGGTAAATGTGTTTGGACTAACTGAAACCGAAGGGGTTCCACAGTTGTCGGCACTTCCGTTGTTCACCTGAGATGCCAATAAAACGGCATTACCGGTTCCGTCTAATTGAACAGCAGCATTTTTACACAAAGCACCGGGGGGCACCAAATCCTGTACTGTAACGGTTGAAGAACAGGTTGCTGTATTACCACTTGCATCGTTGACCATCAAGGTTACCGTATTTGCACCTATATTCGTGCAATTAAATGTAACCTGACTTACACTCATAGTCGTTATAGCACAGTTATCCGTACTGTTATTGTTGACAGCAGAAGGGCTAAGGGTGGCAATGCCCAAATTGCTCAAATTGATGGTTGCAGGCATGCAGATTGCCACAGGGGGGATCAAATCCTGAACCGTTACCCCTGCCGAGCAGGTTGAGGTATTTCCATTTACATCGGTAACAGTGAGTACGACTAAATTGGAGCCCAGATTGGCACATGTAAAGTTGCTGTTGTTGAGCGACATACCTGCAATTCCGCAGGCATCATTGCTGCCGTTGTTTATCTGAACAGGTGCTATGGTTGCTGTTCCTCCGGCGTTTAACTGTACCGTTATACTTTGGCAAACTGCTACCGGGGGAATCAAATCCTGTACAGTTACTGTAGCAGAGCAGGTATTGACATTACCATTGTTGTCAGTAACAGTTAAGACTACCGGGTTAGGGTTGGTACTGATATCTGCACAGGTAAATGCTGTTTGACTCAGGCTCATAGACTGAATGCCGCAAGCATCGGAACTGCCATTGTTAACTGCTGCCGCAGTAGCTATACCGTTGCCCCCGCTGTTCAACTGAACAATTACGTTTTGACACGAAGCATTCGGTAAAACTAAATCCTGAACGGTTACAGTTGCCGAACATAAACCATTGTTACCATTAACATCGGTAACGGTTAAGGTAACTGTGTTGGGGTTTGTACTGATGTCAGCACAAGTAAAGTTGGTTTTGCTCAAACTCATAGATTGAATACCACAAGCATCTGTACTGTTGTCGTTGATCGCTGCGGGAGAAACAGTTACGTTGCCTGTTGCATCCAACTGAACGGTGATGTTTTGGCAATTAGCATCGGGATCTACCTGATCTTGAACGTTTACAAAAGCTGAACAAGTGCTGGTATTGTTCTGATCGTCTGTAACAGTCAATATTACAGTATTTGGGTTGGTGCTGATATGCGCACAAGTAAAGGTTGCTTGGCTTACACTCAAAGTAAGGTTTCCACAAGCGTCCGTGTTTCCGTTATCCACGTCCTCCGGCAAAAGTATTCCACTGCCTGTCGCATCCAACTGAACCGTAGCATTTTTGCATTGGGCAATCAAAACATTACTGTTGTTGATTGTAACCGACTGTTCGCAAATACTGGTATGGTTACAGGCATCGGTTGCTGTCCAGGTAATAGTGGTGGTACCTATGGGATAAGGTGCATTCAACGGTTGAGCGTCATCTCTGACTCCGGTTATAGCAGATACTGTACAATCCTGGGAAGACGTTGCCGGAATGATGGTTACATTTGAGGCAAAACATAATCCTATATCCGATAATTGGACAATGTCCGCAGGACAAATGATGGCGGGGGATTCAGTTACATTAATGGTGTAAGTATAAACCCAATCATGTGAAGTGCCTTCGCAATCGGTATAAGTATAAGTATAAGTACGGGTTCCATCACAAGCCGGAATTGGGCTTACTACCGGCGCTGAAGGGGTCAGCGTATTGCCACAGAAATCAGTTACCACCGGAGGCGTTGGCGGTGTATTGGTTGCATTCGTGCACCCTACATTAGAGCCATCATTGGCAGGCATCGTGAAATCTAAAACTTCAATTAAATAGGTATAAACCCAGTTGTGACTTGTTCCTTCGCAATCGGTATAGGTATAAGTGTAGGTACGCGTGCCTTCACAACCGTCATAGTTGCCGCCTGTTACCGGACCGGTCGGTGTGAGTGGGGTGCCGCAGTTGTCGGTTACCGCAGGTGCAGCAGGTGCAATCGCCATTGTGATACAGGCAACAGTTGTGCCGTCATTGGCCGGCATCGTAAAGTCTTCCCGCTCGACGGTATAAGTATAAACCCAGTTGTGGCTCGTTCCTTCGCAGTCGGTATAGGTATAGGTGTAGGTACGTGTGCCTTCACAAACCGGCTTGGCGCTTACCACCGGAGGTCCGGCCGGAGTCAGCACGTTGTTGCAATAGTCCAGTACGGTCGGAAGTGCCGGTGGAGTGTCGGTATCATCCGGACAGTCCACGGTTGATCCTGAATTGGCGGGAAGGGTAAAGTCTTCTAATTCTACCGTATAGGTATAGGTCCAGTTGTGAACATTCAACTCACAATCTGTATAAGTATAGGTATAAATGATGGTGCCTTCACAGCCGTCATAGGTGCCGCTCATGGAGGGACCTACAGGGGTTAAAGGGGTTCCGCAGTTGTCCGTAACGTTGGGTAACAGGGGTGGAGTTGCCAGCGATTGACAGGCTACTGTCGAGCTACCTCCGGTTGGAACCGTAAAGTCTTCCCGCTCGATGGTGTAGGTATAAACCCAATCGTGAGTATTTAACTCACAGTCGGTATAGGTATAAGTATAAGTGCGTGTGCCTTCGCAGCCGTCATAGGTGCCGCCTGTTACCGGACCGGTCGGTGTGAGTGGTGTGCCGCAGTTGTCGGTTACCGCAGGCGCAGCAGGTGCAGTCGCCAATGTGATACAAGCTACCGTCGAACTACCTCCGCCCGGAACCGTAAAGTCTTCCCGCTCGATGGTATAGGTATAAACCCAGTCGTGAGTATTTAACTCGCAATCGGTATAAGTATAGGTGTAGGTACGCGTGCCTTCACAACTGTCATAGGTGCCGCCTGTAACCGGACCGGTCGGCGTAAGTGGAGTGCCGCAGTTGTCGGTTACCGCAGGCGCAGCCGGTGCAATCGCCATTGCGATACAAGCAACCGTGGAGCCGTCATTGGCAGGCATCGTAAAGTCTTCCCGCTCGATGGTATAGGTATAAACCCAGTCGTGAGTATTTAACTCGCAATCGGTATAAGTATAGGTATAGGTACGTGTGCCTTCGCAGCCGTCATAAGTACCTCCCATTGCAGGACCGGTTGGATTGAGTGGGGTGCCGCAGTTGTCGGTTACCGCAGGCGCAGCAGGTGCAATCGCCATTGTGATACAGGCAACAGTTGTGCCGTCATTGGCCGGCATCGTAAAGTCTTCCCGCTCGACGGTATAAGTATAAACCCAGTTGTGGCTCGTTCCTTCGCAGTCGGTATAGGTATAGGTGTAGGTACGTGTGCCTTCACAAACCGGCTTGGCGCTTACCACCGGAGGTCCGGCCGGAGTCAGCACGTTGTTGCAATAATCCAGTACGGTCGGAAGTGCCGGTGGAGTGTCGGTATCATCCGGACAGTCCACGGTTGATCCTGAATTGGCGGGCAGGGTAAAGTCTTCTAATTCTACCGTATAGGTATAGGTCCAGTTGTGAACATTCAACTCACAATCTGTATAAGTATAGGTATAAATGATGGTGCCTTCACAACCGTCATAGGTGCCGCTCATGGAGGGACCTACAGGGGTTAAAGGGGTTCCGCAGTTATCCGTAACGTTGGGTAACAGAGGTGGAGTTGCCAGCGATTGACAGGCTACTGTCGAGCTACCTCCGGTTGGAACCGTAAAGTCTTCCCGCTCGATGGTGTAGGTATAAACCCAATCGTGAGTATTTAACTCGCAGTCGGTATAGGTATAAGTATAAGTGCGCGTGCCTTCACAGCCGTCATAGGTGCCGCCTGTTACCGGACCGGTCGGCGTAAGTGGAGTGCCGCAGTTGTCGGTTACCGCAGGCGCAGCAGGTGCGGTCGCCAATGCGATACAGGCTACCGTCGAACTACCTCCGCCCGGAACTGTAAAGTCTTCCCGCTCGATGGTATAGGTATAAACCCAATCGTGAGTATTTAACTCACAGTCGGTATAGGTATAAGTATAAGTGCGCGTGCCTTCACAGCCGTCATAAGTGCCGCCTGTTACCGGACCGGTCGGCGTAAGTGGAGTACCGCAGTTGTCGGTTACCGCAGGCGCAAAGCAGGTGCAGTCGCCAATGCGATACAGGCTACCGTGGAACTACCTCCGCCCGGAACTGTAAAGTCTTCCCGCTCGATGGTATAGGTATAAACCCAGTCGTGAGTATTTAACTCACAGTCGGTATAGGTAAAGGTATAGGTACGTGTGCCTTCACAGCCGTCATAAGTACCCCCCATTGCCGGACCGGTTGGATTGAGTGGGGTGCCGCAGTTGTCGGTTACCGCAGGCGCAGCAGGTGCAATCGCCATTGTGATACAGGCAACGGTTGTGCCGTCATTGGCCGGCATGGTAAAGTCTTCCCGCTCAACATTGTAGGTGAAAACCCAATTATGAGAGTTATTATCACAATCCACATAAGTATAGGTATAGGTGCGGGTTCCTTCGCAAGCCGGTTTAGCACTGATGACCGGAGGTCCCGTTGGGGTAAGCAGATTGCCGCAAAAATCGGTTACTACGGGCAAAGCGGGAGCTGTATCGGTTGCATCGGGACAGCTTACCGTGGTCATAGAATTGGCCGGCATGGTGAAGTCTTGTGCTACAACGGTATAAATATAAGACCAATCGTGGTTGTAGCCCGCACAATCCGTATAGGTATAAGTATAGATGATCGTGCCTTCACAGCCGTCGTAATCCCCGCTCATTACCGGTCCGGCAGGAGTAAGGGCAATTCCACAGTCTGAATCCACATCGGGTAAGGGAGGAGTTACTGCATCAGCCTCGCAAGCCACCGTTTTAGAGCCGTTTGGCGGAACTGTAAAGTCCTGAGGAACAACCGTATAGGTGAACAACCAATCATGTGTGTTTAACTCACAATCAGTATAAGTATAAGTGTAAATAATCGTTCCTCCACAACCGGCGTAAGTTCCGCTCATTGCGGGTCCGGTGGGGGTAAGGGCAGTCCCGCAATTGTCGGTAACTGTGGGTAAAGTGGGTGGTACGGCATCGGAACCGCAGTCAACGGTTAAACTTCCGTTAGTCGGTACGCTGAAATCTAAACGCTCTATGGTATAGGTATGCGTCCAATCGGCCGTTGTCGTGCCGTCGCAGGCGGTGTAGCGGTATGTCCAGACTATCGTTCCTTCGCAGGAAACGGGGTCCGGCGTTTGGATAGCACCTATCAGCGCCGCACTTACCGTCCGTCCGCAGGCATCCGTAATATTGGCCGGTGCGCCCGGATTGGTTGCATTAGCCGGGCAACTTACCGTGGAGGTTGTGCTTGTTGGTGGGGTTAACCCGCCACTGTAGTCTATCGTATAGGTATGTGTCCAATCGGCCGTTGTCGTGCCGTCGCAGGCAGTGTAGCGGTATGTCCAGACTATTGTTCCCTCGCAGGTAACGGGGTCCGGCGTTTGGATAGCATCTATCAGCGTCGCACTTACCGTCCGTCCGCAGGCATCCGTAATATTGGCCGGTGCGCCCGGATTGGTTGCATTAGCAGGGCAACTCACCGTTGAGGTGGTATTTACCGGAGGCGTTAACCCGCCACTGTAATCTATCGTATAAGTATGTGTCCAATCGGCCGTTGTCGTGCCGTCGCAGGCGGTGTAGCGGTATGTCCAGACTATCGTTCCCTCGCAGGTAACGGGGTCCGGCGTTTGGGTAGCACCTATCAGCGTCGCACTTACCGTCCGTCCGCAGGCATCCGTAATATTGGCCGGTGCTCCCGGATTGGTTGCATTAGCCGGGCAACTTACCGTTGAGGTGGTATTTGCCGGAGGCGTTAACCCGCCACTATAGTCTATCGTATAGGTATGTGTCCAATCGGCGGTTGTTGTGCCGTCGCAGGCGGTGTAGCGGTATGTCCAGACTATCGTTCCTTCGCAGGTAACGGGATCCGGCGTTTGGGTAGCACCTATCAGCGTCGCACTTACCGTCCGTCCGCAGGCATCCGTAATATTGGCCGGTGCGCCCGGATTGACCGCATTTGCCGGACAACTCACCGTAGAGGTGGTATTTGCCGGAGGCGTTAACCCGCCACTGTAATCTATCGTATAGGTATGCGTCCAATCGGCGGTTGTTGTTCCGTCGCAGGCGGTGTAGCGATAAGTCCAGACTATTGTTCCCTCGCAGGTAACGGGGTCCGGCGTTTGGGTAGCGCCTATCAGAGTCGCACTTACCATCCGTCCGCAGGCATCCGTAATATTGGCCGGTGCGCCCGGATTGGTTGCATTTGCCGGGCAACTTACCGTTGAGGTGGTATTTGCCGGAGGCGTTAACCCGCCACTGTAGTCTATCGTATAGGTATGTGTCCAATCGGCGGTAGTTGTGCCATCGCAGGCGGTGTAGCGATAAGTCCAGACTATTGTTCCCTCGCAGGTAACGGGGTTGGGCGTATGGGTAGCGCCTATCAGCGTCGCACTTACCGTCCGCCCGCAGGCATCCGTAATATTGGCCGGTGCTCCAGGATTGACCGCATTAGCAGGGCAGCTCACCGTTGAGGTGGTATTTGCCGGAGGCGTTAACCCGCCACTGTAGTCTATCGTATAGGTATGTGTCCAATCGGCAGTTGTCGTGCCGTCGCAGGCAGTGTAGCGGTATGTCCAGACTATTGTTCCCTCGCAGGTAACGGGGTTGGGCGTATGGGTAGCACCTATCAGCGTCGCACTTACCGTCCGTCCGCAGGCATCCGTAATATTGGCCGGTGCTCCAGGATTGACCGCATTGGCAGGGCAACTCACCGTTGAGGTGGTATTTGCCGGAGGCGTTAGCCCGCCACTGTAGTCTATCGTATAGGTATGTGTCCAATCGGCGGTAGTTGTGCCGTCGCAGGCGGTGTAGCGGTATGTCCAGACTATTGTTCCCTCGCAGGTTACGGGGTCCGGCGTATGGATAGCACCTATCAGCGTCGCACTTACCGTCCGTCCGCAGGCATCCGTAATATTAGCCGGTGCGCCAGGGTTGACCGCATTGGCAGGACAACTCACCGTTGAGGTGGTATTTGCCGGAGGCGTTAACCCGCCACTGTAGTCTATCGTATAGGTATGTGTCCAATCGGCGGTAGTTGTGCCGTCGCAGGCGGTGTAGCGGTATGTCCAGACTATCGTTCCTTCGCAGGTAACGGGGTTGGGCACCTGAACTGAACCAATTAATACCGGACTCACCGTGCGTCCGCAGGCATCCGTAATATTGGCCGGTGCTCCCGGATTGACCGCAGCCCCGGGGCAACTTACCGTAGAGATGGTATTTGCCGGAGGTGTTAACCCGCCGGTGTAGTCAATCGTATAGGTATAAACCCAGTTGTGTGAAAAGCCCGCACAATCGGTCAGGGTATAGGTATAAGTACGGGTTCCTTCGCAAGCGGGTTTTACACTGACCACCGGTGCAGAAGGGGTAAGGGTTTCCCCGCAGTTGTCTGTAAATGTAGGAAGTGTTGGAGGGGTGTCGGTCTGATTGGGGCAAGATACGGTTGAACCTCCGGGAGCAGGAGGGGTAAAATCTTCATACACCACATAATAAGTAAAGTTCCATTCGGCTTCGTTGCCGACACAATCGGAATATAGATAGGTGAGGGTTCGTTCTCCTTCACAGACAGGTTTCGCGGTTGCGTTCTGTAAGACGGGTGTAAGCGGATTTCCACAGTTGTCGAAAACATCCGGGAATGGCGGATTATTGTCTGTATCGTCCGGACAGGCGACCGTCATACTATCGTCTGAGGGGCCAAAAAACGAGTCGTAAATAACCGTATAAGTAAAGACCCAGTTTTGTGAGTTTCCTTCACAATCGGTATAAGTATAGGTATAAGTGCGATCTCCTTCGCAAACCGGAATCGGGCTGATCACCGGTGCTGAGGGGGTCAGCACATTTCCGCAATGATCGGTAACAGTGGGCAGTGTGGGTGGGGTGTCGGTTTCGTAAGGACAGGCAACATCTGCCGTTCCATTGGGAGTTGAAATGGTAAAGGGTAGCCTTTCTATGGTGTAGGTATAGGTCCAATAAGACACATTGCTTGCCCCGTCCGTATAGGAAAAGGTATAAACGCGGATGCCTTCGCAGGTAAACGAGGAAGGCGAATTCACCGTACTAAATAAAACCCCTGAAATGGTGCCGTTACAATTATCCAATGCTATCGGTGCAGAAGGCAAAGTTGCATTGGCAGGACAAGGCACGGTGCTTGAACCGTTGGAACCCTGTACAACAGGTGCCTGATTATCGGTAACCGTTACCGTAAAGCTACAGGTAGCCGTGTTGCCGCTTCCGTCTGTAACCCTGAACTGATTGAGCGTAACGCCCAAGGGGAAAGTACCGGCACTGCCGATGCCCTGAAGTTGGTCAACACTTGCCACCGAACAGTTGTCGGATGTGGTTACGGAGTAAACAACCACTGCCGAACATACCCCCGGCGTGGTATTGACCGAAATCGGCGCAGGACAGGTGATGGTTGGCAATGTGGTATCTGATACCACTACCGTTACCGAAGCGCAGGTAGTAGGCGCACAAACTGAACCTGAATAATTGACAAAATAGGTGGTGGTTACGGCTGGAGGTGGAATTGACACTGTTGCGCCCGTTGCAATGACCGGCCCTGATGCACATCCGCCTGAATACCATCTGACCAAAGCACCGGCACCCACAAAACCACCAAAGGCAGCGAGGTTGATATTGGCCACCGCATTGGGGCATATTGTGATGGTCGGTTGTCCGTTGACCGTAGCGCTTGTCGGTGGGGTCGAATTTCCGTGTACGGTAATGGTTACCGTATTGGTTAACTGTGCCGAACAACTGTATGGTGCTGCCGTAGTGGCCCATATATTAAAGGTATGCGGAGAACCCAAAACCGTTAATGCCGATGCCGGCACATTGATGACTTTTGGCCCTGTTCCCGGTCCGCTCACCACCGCACCAACAACCGGACTGTTGTCGGAACGCCTCAACTGATAGGTAACATCTGTCTGAGAGGGGTTAATGGTAACGGTGGTGCCGCTGCCTTCGCAAACGGTGGACGCTCCGGCACTGACCGGCAATGTAATGTTTGGCAACGCACCTACATTGACAATGGTGTTTTGATCACTGCCAAAACATCCGTTTGCCACCGGAGTGATGGTAAACACGCTCGCATGATTGATACCGGTGGCATTAGTCAGCGGGATGGCGATGGTGCCGGTGTTGCCGTTCTGAAAGGTCAGACCCGAAACGTTTCCGTTGGTTCTTGTCCAGTTGAAGGTAGTTCCCGACACGCTGGAGGTCAGGGTGATATTGGTACTCTCTCCCGTACAGATATGGGTATCGTTGTTAGTAACGGTCATATCGGGAGTTGGGTTGACCACCACCGATACCTGCACCGGTGTGCCCGGACATCCATCGGCTTTGGGGGTAATGGTAAACACCACCGTTTGAGGAACAAAGGTCGTATTGGTCAGGGTCTCAATAATAGGACCCGATACGTTGTTTTCCGAAAAATCGCCCGTTACGTTGATGGTATTGTTCCTGCTCCAGTCGAATAATGTGCCGCCCACATTTGCCGGCAAAGGGCTGAGCGTTATGTTGGCATTTTGGCCGGAACAGATGGTGGGATTGTTGTTGACCGTCGTTACGGTCGGAACGGGTTTGATGGTTACCGTACCTGTAACGATAGGACCCGGGCAGGAATTGGCAGTAGTGGCATTGATGGGCGTAACCGTTACCGTATAAACGCCCGACACCGTACCGGTTAAGGAGATGTTATTATTGGTCGAACTGCCCGAAAGCTGAGTCGGCAACGACCATGAATAGGTCGTGACATTGGTGACATCATTAACGGTGGACAAAACCGACCCGCCCGGACAAAAACTCTGCGGGTCAATCGAGCCGCCCGATGGCAGAGGATAGACCGTTACAGATTGCGTAGCACTTGCCGAACAGGTATTGGCAGCCGTTACTGTTACCGTGTAACTGCCATGATTTGCGTTTGTGGCATTGGTGATGACTATCGGGTTGGAACCGTTTGGCCCGCCCGGAGTAGTCCAGTTATAAGTATATCCGCCTCCCGCACCGGTAGCAGATGCGGTCAGGGTGATGGGGGTGTTGGCACAGAGCAGCCCGTCGTTGGCGATGCCCGAATTTTCGTTGCTGATGGCAATAGACGGAACCGGCAGGGGATTGACGGTTACGGTAAGGGTAAAGGGAGTACCCGGACAACCAAGATTGGAGGTGGGTGTTACTGTATAGGTAGCCGTACCTCCTGAGGTGGTAGTTAATGTTCCGGTAATGCTTGCAGCACCCGAACCCGGGGCACCACCCGAAAAGCCGCTGCCCGATGGAGCTGACCAACTATAAGTCGCTGATAATGATGGTGTGTTACTAAATTGTACTCCGCTACACACATTAAGGGCTTGGTTGGAAATACTTGGCAAAGCATTGACTATAACAGTTGCAGTAGAACTAGTAGCTGTATTACAGCCCGCTCCACTACGGGTTACCACACAATAATAATAATAAGTACCCGCCGCTAAACTGGTGAGAGGAGTAACGGTATTGGAATTTCCGCCTACAGCAGTACCACCTGAAGTTAAGCCTGTCTGATTGTAAAACCATTGGTAGGTAAGTGCACCCGTACCGCCACTTGTCGTTACCGTCAAATTGGTGCTTGGCGCATTTTGACATACCGTTTGAGTGGCCGGTGTGGGATTGGTAACTGTGGGGTCTGCAACTACATTGACTGTTATAATATTTGTATAAAGCGGACCGCAACCGGCTCCTGTCTGAGATACCACACAAAAGTAATAAGTCGTACCTGTTGACGAAGTAGGCGGGGTAAAGCTGGTAGTATTTGCGCCATTAAAATTCCCCAAATTGAGACTTCCGCTATAATCACCATTTGCATCTGAATACCATTGATAACTTATCGTTCCTGTCCCTCCGGTTGCTGCAACGGTAAGCGGCGTTATAATCGCTCCTACACAAACGTCCCCTGAAAGTGGCGTTGGTTGGGTAGAGATGGTGGGGTCGTTAACAACTGTTACCGCCGCAGTTGAAGCTGCAGCCTTACAATTGTAAGTATCTGTTATTGTTACTGTGAAAGTCTGAGACGGAATAGCTGAGTTTAAAATGGGATTTTGTATTGTAGTATTATTTAAACCATAACCTGTCGGCCATGAATAAGTATAACTTCCTGAACCACCAGAAGGATTCGAGGTAAGGTTACCTCCTGTACACATAGTTGTTGGCGAAGTTGGAGTTACGGTTACAGATGGTAATGAATATCTCGAATACCATGGACCCGGAACAATTGAAGTGTTTAATGTAAATCCATCTTGAGTCTTTATTACATCGTACAAATCAAGAATTGGCACGTTAGATCTCGCACCGGTACCACCAGATAAATAGTAATCACCAGCTATCGAACTGGCTGTTATTTGCATATAGACATCTGAGTTTTGATCTAAAGGAATCGCAATGATATCGTTGCTTAAAGTAACAGGTAATGGAGTATCGTCTCTGTTAGCACTTCCGTCAACACAAAAGTCAATCCTCAATGTAATACTTGACAATGTAAAGTTATTAATTAAAGATCCTCCGTTATAAGCATTAATATTAATAGGGTTATGTGTGAAAACTACTAAACCTTGAGAAAGAATTGATGATCCGGCTTGATAAATCCAACCATTGGTAGGCGTAGCTGTAGAAATTGTACCAAAAGCCATTCCGCCAAAGTTAATCGTTGGAAATCCCCATCCATAACAAGCTGACGAGGCGCCTTTATTAATATCGAATTTCAACATGGCAGCTTTCCCTATGTTATTAAAAGTTGTATTTGTAGCACCGGGGGTACCGATTAAACCCAATGAACTTACTGGAAAAGTTGCATGAGTTACAGTTTGCGCCTGAGCCAAAAAGGAAGATAGGGTAGCAATAATAAGAGTAGCAAGGAGTAATATATTTTTCATAAAATCGGAGTTTTTAAAGGAAGTTGAAGGGTATTGACACAAAGCAGACATCCCCTGAAAACAAGAGGTGTCCTTAGGTTGAGGTCGGGATTTAATGTTCAGTGATGAGACAAAAGAGGAAAATTGGATTAAGGAAATGAGCAAAATTAAAAAGCGCAGATGCGCTGATTAAATGGTAAAATTAAATTCAGAATAGAAATTTCCAAAAAATTTCAAAAGGAAAGAGAAAATTTCGGTAAAATTAAACATGTTTCTGCACACAGAAGCACTTATATAGGTATTTTTTGAAAACGAGTGGACATTTTTTACTTTTGGCTGACCGGAACCGGTCTAACGGGACATTTGCAGGGAAAGATGTCATAAAAAACCCACCTGCGGGTGAGGCAGGTGGGTGGAAAGGGTTGCGCAAATAGCTTCCGTTCACCGATTTGCTAACGGACGAATTCGAAGAAAGCGGGGTCGCTCCAGTTGCTGACTCCCCGGTTGTTGATGCAGCGCACCTGCACCCAGACCGTTACGCCGGGAGTTAGTCCGGAAATCGTCATTTTAGTTGGTGAGAGAAATACGGGAAGGTTGGTCCAGCGGGCTTCGGGTCCGAAACTGTCGGTGGTAAACCGGAGTTCATACACATCGGCCGTATTGACCACGTCCACTTTTGCTTTGATAGTTCCTGAAACGATTCCGTCAGAAAGGCGGAGGTTGGTCGGTGCATCGGGCACGGGCCGTGGAGGATAAGGTCCGTTGTAGATGTCGAAACCGGAACTGAGAATCACTGCTTCGTCGTTGTTGCTGATGTTTTCCACATAAGAGGCGAGCAACCGGAGTTGGGCGGTGAGCAGGGCGCGCTGTTGCCGTTTGATGGCGGTCAGGGTTTTACCCCCGTCGGCAGCATTGACACAAGCGGTGATAAAGTTGTCGAGCAAGGTAGTTACACTTGCTAAGGTAGGGCTGGGCGTTGCGAAATTCGGGTTGCCCGTCATCATTCCGATAATGCGCTGAACCAACAAAATCAGCAAGGCATCGGCGAGCCTGTAAAACGCCAGATAAATTTTAAATTTGATCATAGCAAATTAAAATTTGGGGGTGAAAAAAAATTGTTTATGTCTATTTGCAAATAGATTTATGTTTTAGATGACTATTGGTTGATATTGACAACATTTTTAGCCATTTGCCACTATAAACGACAACTCCGACTAAATAGTTCGCCGGAGTTGCTATTTTTTTCAAAATTTTTGCTAATTTTTTTGGCGTATCTTATTTTGTTGGGCTTGGCGATGTTTGGGGGGGAATTTTTTTTTTTGGAGGGGGAGGAATTTGTGTTTTGTTGTTGATACCACTTCGCTATCTAAAAGAACCCACCCTTAGCCCCTCCTCGGAGTTAATCTTGCAGGGGTTTGGTTGGTGTGCCGACTTTTGCCGGAATTGAGGATGCTTCGGAGTACCGGTGCTTTATTGCTTTATTCCCGGCAATTATTAATCGCAGAGGTTCGCAGAGGCAGCACAGAGAACCACAGAGTATATTATTTTTCTCTATGCAAAAATCTTCGGGAGAAAAACCTCTACAAGATTAGCACTTGAGGGGGGCAGGGGGTGTCGGGTTAGGGGCGGGTTCTTTTAGATAGTGAAGTGGTATAACCTTATTACCTTAGTAAAATATATAACAAGTAAACTCACAAAACTTATTACTTTATAAAAATGAAAGCATAAAAAGGGGATGTATGCACTTCTGACAATAAGGTAATAAGGTTTTTTTTGAGTGTGTAATTAGTTGGTTACTAAGGTAATAAAGTGGTGGTGAAAACAAACTACTCGGTTTGTCACCTAAAGGAGGGCAGACTTTTTCAATTATTCTTAACAACCTAAGTCAACTCTTTAAGTCATCCACAGACATTTAATACCAGCTCTAATTTAATTTTGATCCATCAATTACTGACGTAGGTCTTTAAATTCCCCTCCTATCCCACTTGAGTTAATCTTGCAGGGGTTTGGTTGGTGTTCCGACTTTTGCCTGAATTGAGGGTGTTTCGGAGTACCGGTGCTTTATTGCTTTATTCCCGGCAATTATTAATCGCAGAGGTTCGCAGAGGCAGCACAGAGAACCACAGAGTATATTATTTTTCTCTGTGTAAAAATTCCTGGGAGAAAAACCTCTACAAGATTAGCCTCGGAGGGGAATTTGCGCTGTTGTTTTTGTTGTCGGCAATTTGTTTTTGGGGGTATTGGTAATTGTAGGAAAAACCCACCCCTTGCCTCCTGAGAGGGGAATTTGCGCTGTTGTTGTTATTTGTGTCGGCAATATGCTTTTGGGGGCATTGGTAATATCAGGAAGAACCCACCTCTAACTCCTCCGAGGTTAATCTTGCAGGGGTTTGGTTGGTGTTCCGACTTTTGCCTGAATTGAGGGTGTTTCGGAGTACCGGTGCTTTATTGCTTTATTCCCGGCGATTATTTTATCACAGAGGTTCGCGGAGGCAGCACAGAGAACCACAGAGTATATTATTTTTCTCTGTGCAAAAATCTTCGGGAGAAAAACCTCTACAAGATTAGCACTTGAGGGGGGCAGGGGGTGTCGGGTTAGGGGCGGGTTCTTTTAGATAGTGAAGTGGTATAACCTTATTACCTTAGTAAAATATATAACAAGTAAACTCACAAACCTTATTACCTAATAAAAATGAAAGCATAAAAAAGGGATGTATGCACTTCGGACAATAAGGTAATAAGGTGGTGGTGAAAACAAACTACTCGGTTTGTCACCTAAAGGAGGGCAGACTTTTTCAATTATTCTTAACAACCTAAGTCAACTCTTTAAGTCATCCACAGACATTTAATACCAGCTCTAATTTAATTTTGATCCATCAATTACTGACGTAGGTCTTTAAATTCCCCTCCTATCCCACTTGAGTTAATCTTGCAGGGGTTTGGTTGGTGTGCCGGCTTTTGCCGGAATTGAGGATGCTTCGGAGTACCGGTGCTTTATTGCTTTATTCCCGGCAATTATTAATCGCAGAGGTTCGCAGAGGCAGCACAGAGAACCACAGAGTATATTATTTTTCTCTGTGTAAAAATCTTCGGGAGAAAAACCTCTACAAGATTAGCCTCGGAGGGGAATTTGCGCTGTTGTTTTTGTTGTCGGCAATTTGTTTTTGGGGGTATTGGTAATTGTAGGAAAAACCCACCCCTTGCCTCCTGAGAGGGGAATTTGCGCTGTTGTTGTTATTTGTGTCGGCAATATGCTTTTGGGGGCATTGGTAATGGTAGGAAAAGCCCACCCTTAGCCCCTCCCGAGTTGGGAATTTGCGCTGTCGTTGTTGGTGTCGGTAATTTGCTTTTGGGGGTATTGGTAATTGTAGGAAAAACCCACCTTTTGCCTCCTGAGAGGGGAATTTTTGCTTTTGTTGTTGGTGTACAAACAAACAACTCAAACTTTACTCAGGGGTATTGTCGTGAGAGGGATCAGTATATGGTCGTACAATTCCTTTTTCTTCCAAAATTTGAAAGTATTCTTTTTCAGAAAGGGGGCATTTTGCTAAATCAATAAATTCTGATTTGGTCAATTTGCATTGACGCGACATTTGTAAAATAAGGTGATCGCCTAAGTCTTTTTCTCCGTGGCTAATTTTGGTATAGAGTACCAACTTATCATTTTGATATAATTCGAGGTATTTATGGTCATTACTTCTATTGGGTGCATCAACAAAACCTTTGCTTTTGAGGCTTTTATACGTTTTTGTAGCATCAAGTACCGCCATAATTATTCAACTGATTTTACTAAAGTTTGCAGCATTCTTTTTATGTTTAGGATGCGTTCGCTAAGATTTTCGTCCTTTAATTGGTTGTACCGCGTATAAATATGGTCAAATTCCTGGTTAAAGCTTGCTTTTGCTTCGTCTATGGTTAAGCCTGTACCGGTTATATCGAGCATTTCGTTGGTGATTACATAGTAATTTTCTTCTTTTTCTAAATCACACATTAAAGGAGTGTTTAAAATATATTTAACGTTATCTGTTTCAATGATAGTTGGTGCATAGGAAAGAGGTGGATTTACTGATTCTTCTTTTGGGATTATAAGTTCGAGTTTGGTTTTTAAAAGCTGTTTTAATTGATATAAAGGAACTATTTTTTCATTATCTATAAAACTTACAATGTTTACAGGACTTTTGCCAAATGAAGTTGAAAATTCATAAAAATACTTAACAATACTATATCTTTTTTTTTCGTCCGGGTAGAATGTTTTTATTTTTTCGTATTCACCTTTTGAAAATATTATTACTAAATCTTCAAACTTTTTATTAACTATATGCCGTTTAAGATGAATGTCGTCTGTATCCGCTTGTTCAACAATTGGGGCAAATACAAATTCAGAAACTGCCCTATCCGATCTATATCTTGACAGTTCAATTTTAAAATCTTTTAAGTCTATTGCCGAAGATTCGGAAATATCAGCTAAAGCAATCTTTTCGATAAGTACTTGTAAGTTTTCAGCAATCTTTTCGAGGCGCTCAATTCGAAAGGTGCTGTTTTTACCAATTTCACCTTTTACTTCAAAACTTACACCCTCTTCAAAATTTAAAGCCATTTCTTTTTTAAATTTTTTAATGCAATTTTAAATAAATAAACGCAAAAAAGCTACTAAATAGTTGCAGAATTCACAAATTTAAAGGTTTATTTGAACCCCTCATTATGTTTTGTGCCGTTGGTTGTATCCTCACAAAGAACCCCAATATGCCTGTGAGGGACTAAGAACCCACCCCTTGCCACACCCAAGAGGGGAATTTGTGCTTGTGTCGTTGTTGGTGTCTTCTCAAACAACAATAAGATCATTTCCGACCTATGCAAAAGGCTACTTCACCCCTGCAATGACTCATTGTACCCCTGCAATAACTCAAAGCACACCTGCCATACAACATTGCACCCCTGCAACAAACCTATGAATCCCTGCATTGACGCATTGTACCCCTGCATTAACTCATTGCATACCTGCTAAGCATCATTGCACCCCTGCTACAAACCGTTGCACCTCTGCCCTGACTTACTGAGCACCTGCATCAACGCGATGTACCCCTGCATTGCCTCATTGCACCCCTGCAACAATCCTATGCACCCCTGCATTGGTGTAGAATCAACCGTATTTTTTACCCAAAATCCTGACTTATAGTCCGTATTGTCTTTTTCTAATTCCAAAAGGAGGAAAAGTATGAATTCCTGCATTGACACCATGATGTGGAAATGTTGAAGGGGTGTTATCTTTGTCGTTCATTTCGGATTGGAATGTCCGGATATTTTTTTCAGCCAAACCGGTAATGTGTTGTATCTTGCCCATCGTTTGGCGGTGAAAATGCAGGCAGCCCGGTACCGGTAACAGGGGACAGGGGGTTGTTGGGGAAGCCGGAAACAGGAGTGCCGGAAAAAAACGGCAGGTTTAATCAATAAAAACTAACCAAATTAGCTAAGCATCGGATATTTTTAAAGCGTGCAGCAATTTGTGTTTGGTTATTACGGTACATTCACAGAAAAACTTGCTTCGGCAAATGAGCATTAACCCAATCTTCACCCATACGTCCGGCCTCAGACTTGCTGTTATTACAGGATTATTTTGGGCAGTAACCGGATGTCTGTTTCAACAGTTTGCGGTTGGTCAGATACTCAAGCGCGATACCATCAGAGCGGATCTGCGGCATACAGAAATTTTTTTTACAAAAGACCGGTACGATTTCGGCAACCGCCAACTGCCTGATACCTCTTTGTTTGAATTTCCTTTTTACAATCCTTTGCAAAGCGCAAACAGGATGGCGCGTCAGATTGGCAATGTGGGGCAGGCCTTTCAGTCGTCCGAGTTTGAGTACGACAAAAAGATGGGATTTCATCTTGGTTTCCGGCAATTTGAGCGGTATGCCTATTCGCGCGATTCGGTGCGTTTTTATGCCGGCAACTATCCTTATGCGCAGATAAAATATACCATAGGCGGTCTGGAAGAACAAAGCGCGACCATCACCTTTGCACAGGCACTGGGATCCAACCTGCGCTATTTGGTGGACTACAGGATGGTCAGCAGCCCGGGAGCTTTCAAAAGGCAGCGCGCCAATCATCAAAACCTGAGCAGCTCAATTTGGTTTGAGTCGCCCAACAAAAGATACAACGCTATCGGAGTTTTTATAAATAACGCCGCTACCGTGCAGCAAAACGGGGGGGTATTGCCTGAGCAACTGCGTTTGGGCGATACGGTCAATGTGATTTTGGACGAACTCCTTTTGCCGCGTACCAATGTGGTCAATGTCCGGTTGGCCAATGCAGAAAACAAACAGCGTAGCCGGGAGATGTTGCTGCAACAGACATACGACCTGATTTCCAGATCCGGCACAATTCCCCAGGATTCGGTTCAAACAGATTCTGCCGGCGGGATGAACACTTCCCTGAAAGCAGGTCATGCCTTTAGTGTCAGCAAGTTCAAAAATCTGTATCAGGACAACAGCCCGCCTCAACAAGGGTTTTACCCCGATTTTTTTATCAGTCGCACAAAAACCGCCGACTCCATCAGCAGCAGAACCTGGAAAAACGAACTGTTTGTGTCGTGGATGGCCGGAAAAAAACGCGCCAATACAACAGAAGGGGATCAATCCCATACCATGCGGGCGGGATTTACACACGAAATCATCGAAATCAACCGGTTTACAGGACAAGATACCCTGCCGATTCAGCAAATCAATATCGGACCCGTCAGTTATACCACCCAAAGGGACACCATTTTCACAGTTACCCAAGACCAGCCAAAACTCAACAGCGGAACGCTGAATTTTGTGGTGCACAGCAGCCCGAAATCAAACCGTTTCCGCTATCATGTTGCGGCACAGTATGCCCTGTTTGGATTTAATGCAGGCGACTTGTATGCCGAAGCCAATTTGCAGTTGCTTTGGTCCGAAAAGGTAGGCGGAATCCGGGGCAAGGCAATTACCTCCCGACTAACCCCCGATTATATTCAGGACTTTTATTTTTCCAACCACTACCGATGGAACAACGATTTTAACAAAATCAATGCCCTGCAGTTGGAAGTTGCCTATTTTAACCCGAAACATAAATTAGAGTTGTCTTATGTGGCCCATACTTTTGCCGGTTTTATCTTCTGGAATGAGCAGGCAATCCCGCAACAACTTTCAGAAGCCATCAATATCAGCCGTTTTTCCCTGCAAAATCAACTGCGGTGGCGAAATTTTTACCTGTACAACCGGATGGGGCTACAACTGAGCAGCACAGACAAGGTTAAATTGCCTTTATATTGGGCACAATCCCTGTTTTACTGGCAACAACCGATGTTTAAAAATGCACTGTTGGCGCAGTTGGGTTTCCTGTTTAACATACAAACCGACTTTTTCACCAATGCCTATATGCCTGCAACCGGTCAATTTCATCTTCAAACCACAGATGTGGTCATGGCCTATCCCCTGCTCGAGGTTTATGGTGCATTTAAAATAAAAAGGGTGCGGCTCTATGTCAAAATGGAGCATCTGCATCAGGGACTGTTTAAGGACAAAAGCTACTTCACCTCGCCCACCTATCCCGGAATTGATCGTGTGTTCCGGTTTGGTGCCTCGTGGATGTTTTACGATTAGCCGCAAAAAAACTGCGTTGATTCAATATATATACCTCAGCATTTTGGGCTAATGCGGCAGCATAGGTTGTTTATGGGTAACCAAGGCAAGAACTATGAACAGTTACAGGGTTAAATGCCAAAAGTTTCCCCCTTTTTCCTAAGCATATCTTTTGATTTGTGCAGGGCAGTTGCACTTAATTCGTTGGCATTTATCCGTTGTCAATTTTTAATTCTCAATCACCCGCCCCGATTTTGGCCGGCAATTTCAGGTTCTGTTTCCGAAACTTTGAAACCTTAGCTTTTTTTTCAAAAAAACAACCCTATCGAACAGTTAAATTACTATCTTTGCGGCGAAATTAAAAGATAATTAACAGTGGGAAATAATATTTTGGCCGGACGAGTGGTAAAATTTTTCATTATTGCGCTAATTATTGTCTTTAAAGGCTTGATTTTGCAAGCCCAGACGCACGACCATAGTCATGACGGACATGACCACAGCCAACACGACCATAGCCACGAAGGGCACGACCACAGCCATGGCACGACCCCTGCCGGCACCAACGCCCCCACCCCTGCCGGACATCCCGCAACCCTTGCAGCAGACGGCCATCACGAAGGAGAGCAGAAATTGGACGTGGGTAAACTGATTATCGGCCACGTAACCGATGCCAACGAATTTCATGTTGCCGGCAAGTTTGCCATCCCCCTGCCCTGCATCGTCTATAACAAACATCAGGGTTTTGAAATTTTCATGTCTAATGTGTTCCACCACGGACACAATTCCTATAACGGCTATGTTTTAGACCACGGTGTGCTGAAATATGTGGACGACCCGAATTTTCCCAAAACCGGATCGAATGAGATTAATGCCATCCACGATGGCAAAGTGAGTTATCGCGGGGTAGAATTTACCGCAAGCCGCGCTTCATTTTATGATTTTTCCATCACCAAAGTGGTATTTACCATGATGTTGGCCGTGGGTTTGATGCTTTGGTTGTTTATCGGCATTGCCCGTTCCTACAAAACCAATATGGTTCCCAAAGGGCTTCAGTCCTTTTTTGAGCCGATTATCATATTCATCAGAGATGAAGTCGCCAAACCAAACCTGGGACATAAATACGAAAAATACATGCCCTACCTGCTGACCGTATTCTTTTTTATCTGGATCAGCAATATGATAGGGTTAATTCCATTTTTTCCGGGCAGCGGCAATGTGATGGGCAATATTGCGGTTACAGCCACTCTGGCCTTGTTTACCTTTATTCTGACCAATACTGCCGGAAACAAACATTACTGGGGTCATATTTTCAACCCTCCCGGAACTCCGTTTCCAATTAACCTGATTATCATACTCATCGAATTTTTGTCGGTGTTTATCAAGCCATTCGCCTTGATGATACGTTTGTTTGCCAATATTACGGCAGGGCATATCATCATTCTCAGTTTGGTGAGCATCATTTTTATATTCGCCGAATTTGCCGGAAATGCAGCAGGATTTGGAGTGAGCATATTTGCAAGTCTGTTCATTTTGTTTATGAACGCTTTGGAGTTGTTGGTAGCCGCATTACAGGCCTATATTTTTACGATGTTGTCGGCTGTTTTTATCGGACAAGCGATTGAAGAGCCACATCACCATTAAACAGATTTTTCTATAAACCCACAAATATTTTATTTATGGAACTTTTAGGACTTATTTTACTTCAAGCCGCCGGCGTTACCGGTAAAATTGCCGCTTTAGGTGGTGGTATCGGTGCAGGTTTGGCAGCCTTAGGTGCCGGTGTTGGTGTAGGCCGCATCGGTGGAAGCGCAGTTGAAGCAATTGCACGTCAGCCCGAAGCTGTTGGTGATATTCGCGCCAACATGATTTTGGCTGCAGCTTTGGTCGAAGGGGTAGCGCTCTTTGCCGTAGTTGTTTGCTTGCTAACACTTTTCTTCTAAAAAGTATTGAACCGTAAAACTGTTCCCCGAGCGGATGGCGAGGGGGCAGTTTTTCTTGCACGTTTACCCATTAATTTGTTAACTCACTATTGTAATCATAGCAATTTCCATGCTTATACTCCTTTCATCAGCTTTAATGACTCCCGATCTCGGGCTGATCTTCTGGACAACGATTCTGTTTTTAGCATTGTGGTATTTTTTGGGCAAATTTGCCTGGAAACCCCTCATCGGCGCACTAAAAGAGCGCGAAGGCAGCATTGAGAACTCTCTGAAACAAGCCGAAAAAACCCGTCAGGAAATGGCCGAACTCAAATCTACTCACGAGCAATTGCTCATTGAGGCAAAAGAAGAGCGCGCCCAAATTATTAAAGAAGCCAAAGAAATTAAAGACTCCATCATTGCCGAAGCCAAAGAAAAGGCCAAAGCCGAGGCAAAAAAAGTGGTGGAAGATGCCGCTTTGGAAATTCATAACCAAAAAATGGCAGCCATTACCGAGGTTAAAAACCTGATTGGCAACTCGGCCATTGAACTGGCTACCAAAGTGCTTCGCAGAGAATTGAACGACCCAAAGGCACAGGAAAACTTTGTTGTACAGGAATTAAATAACATCAAACTCAATTAAACCGCCGCCTTTGCGGGGCATGACTCTGCCGTTTTTTACCCAAAATGTCTGTATGATGGTAAACAACCGGAAATATGCCCGCAACACAAAAGGCCGAACCATTGATTTCAACAAACCAACACTTCCGCTATGTCTGCTACACGATTAGCATCCCGATACGCAAAATCTTTGTTAGACCTTGCTCTTGAAAACAACAAATTAGAGCAGGTTTACGATGATGTGCTTGAGTTTGACAAAGCCCTTCATAGCCGCGACTTGCTTTTGATGCTGAAAAGCCCCATTATTAAATCGGATAAAAAGCTGGCCATCATCAAAGAAATCTTTAAAGACCATTTTGAGCCCATTACTTCGGGTTTTATCAACCTCGTTATCACCAAACACCGCGAGTTTTACCTGCCCGAAGTCATTTCCTCGTTCAAAGAACTGTACAAAGAGCTGAAACAAATCGCAACCGCCAATTTAGTAACGGCAGTTCCGGTGAATGAACAGCTTTTGGAACAGGTCAGAGAAATTGTACTCAGCCATTCGGGTAAAAAATGGGTCGAAATTACCACAAGCATAGACCCTTCCATTTTAGGAGGATTTGTGCTGACTTTTGACGACAAACAATACGATTGCAGCATCGCCAATAAGATGTTCGATTTCAAAAAAGAATTCAAGGAAAACAAATACATCCGTCAGTTCTAATTTCACTGAAGGTTGCATGATGCTGAATCAGACGCAACTGTTACTTCATAATCAGTCATTGAATAAATTCTAACTATATACATACAGTAAAACTATGGTAGAAGTAAGACCGGAAGAAATATCTGCGATATTAAGGCAGCAACTCTCTAACTTCAAGTCGGAAACCGACCTCGAAGAAATTGGAACCGTATTGCAAATCGGCGATGGAATTGCCCGTATATACGGACTGACCAAAGTAAGAGCCGGAGAGTTGATAGAATTTGAAAACGGAGTGAAAGCCGTTGTGCTTAACTTAGAAGAAGATAATGTAGGAGCCGTGTTAATGGGGCAGTCCGGAAAAATCAAAGAAGGCGACACCGTTCGCCGTACCGGGTTAATCGCTTCAATTAATGTGGGCGAAGGAATGGTTGGCCGCGTGGTAAATCCTTTGGGAGAGCCGATAGACGGGAAAGGCCCCATCACCGGAGAAAGATTCGAAATGCCCCTTGAGCGTAAAGCTCCTGGCGTTATTTTCCGCCAACCGGTAAACGAGCCCCTTCAAACAGGTATCAAGGCGATTGACTCGATGATTCCCATTGGACGCGGACAGCGCGAGTTGATCATCGGCGACCGTCAAACCGGAAAAACAGCCATTGCCATTGACACCATCATCAATCAAAAAGAATTTTTCGAACGCGGTGAAACCGTTTACTGTATCTATGTGGCCATCGGTCAGAAAGCATCCACCGTTGCCAATATAGCCCGTACCCTCGAAGAAAACGGAGCTATGGATTATACGGTCATTGTCAATGCTTCGGCTTCCGACCCCGCCCCCTTGCAGTTTTACGCACCGTTTGCCGGTTGTGCCATCGGTGAGTTTTTCCGCGACACCGGCCGTCCGGCACTGATTATCTATGATGACCTTTCCAAACAAGCCGTAGCCTACCGCGAGGTGTCTTTGTTGTTGCGCCGTCCTCCCGGACGCGAAGCCTATCCGGGCGATGTTTTTTACCTGCACTCCCGTTTGCTGGAGCGCGCCGCCAAAATCATCAACAACGACGGCATTGCAGCAAGTATGAACGACCTTCCCGATACCATCAAACATTTGGTCAAAGGGGGCGGCTCTCTGACGGCATTGCCTATTATCGAAACCCAGGCCGGAGACGTATCTGCTTATATTCCGACTAACGTAATTTCAATCACAGACGGTCAAATATTCCTCGACCTCGGATTGTTTAACTCCGGTGTAAGACCCGCCATTGACGTAGGGATTTCTGTTTCCCGCGTAGGTGGAAACGCACAGATTAAACCCATGAAATCGGTAGCAGGAACCCTGAAACTCGATTTGGCGCAATACCGCGAGTTAGAAGCATTTTCAAAGTTTGGTTCTGACCTCGATGCCGCCACCAAAGCTGTGTTGGACAAAGGTGCCCGCAACGTGGAAGTATTGAAACAAAACCAATATACGCCTTACTCGGTAGAAAAACAAGTGGCCATTATCTATATCGGTACCAAAAACCTGCTCCGCAATGTGCCGGTCAATAAGGTAAAAGAGTTTGAAATGACTTTCCTTGCCAGTTTGGAAAAACGGTTCCCCGATGTGTTGGCAAAACTTCGCGAAAAGAAAGGCAGCATCAACGACGACATGGATAAAACCCTGACAACGTTAGCCAATGAAATTTCGAGCCAGTATAACTAATCATTTAACAGGCAGCGCTTCTTAAAATACAGAAGTGCTGCCTCTTTATATACTATCTGTTAAACCCAGTTTTTAAAATATGCCCGGTCAGTTAAAAGAAGTACGGATTAGAATACAAGCGGTCAAATCAACGCAGCAAATTACCAAAGCCATGAAATTAGTGGCTGCTTCCAAATTGCGCAAAGCACAGGACCGCATCATAAAAATGCGCCCTTATGCCAACAAATTGTACAGCATTTTGGGCAATATAGCTTCCGGCGGTTTGGGTGATGTGGATATGGGCTATACCAAAGAACGCCCTGTCGAAAAGGTACTCATTGTTTTGCTGACTTCCGACCGTGGCCTTTGCGGCGGTTTTAACGCCAATGTTTCCAAACTTGTAAAAGGGCTGATTCAAAATAAATATGCCACCCAGCGGGCAAACGGAAATGTAACCATTCTGAACATCGGAAAAAAGGGATATGAAGCCCTGAAAAAGGAAAAAAATGTATCGTTTAATACCGATTACGTCAGCCTGTTTGCCGATCTCACCTTTGAGGATGTTGCCAAAGCTGCAGAAAGGGTAATGAGTGATTTTGAAAATCAAAACTTTGACGTGGTGGAAGTGGTTTACAACCAGTTCAAAAATCAGATTACACAACTCCCCACTGTCGAACAGTTTTTACCCATTCAAAAATTGCAGCAGGATGCTCCGGCAGGCACTAAAAAAGCCGGTGAAAACATGGTGAATGACTTCATCTATCAACCAAGTCAAAAAGAAATCATCGAAGAGTTAGTGCCAAAAATCCTGAAAACACAATTTTACCGTTACCTGTTGGACAGCAACGCCAGCGAACACGGTGCAAGGATGACCTCTATGGACAAAGCCACCGACAATGCGGAAGAACTGCTAAAAACACTTGGCATACAATACAACCGCGCCCGTCAGGCAGCAATCACCACCGAACTTACAGAAATTGTGGGTGGAGTTGCCGCTTTGCAAGGGTAATATTCCCAAACAGCTATTCCATTACAACCAACAATGAAGCCCTGCACCATGCGGGGCTTTTTTAGTTTCACAATCGGTAGAATGATTAGATATTCAGACCTATGCAAGTCGCCAATTGCAGAATACTCAATATACTTTTCGTCAAATCGTTTTAAAATTCTAAACCTCCTTACCTCAAAGTTTACAATGCCAGGAAGTTGGTGTTGTCTTCTCAAAGAAATTCTTGATTGTACTCAAATTGAAGTTTCATTGCATTTCGTCAAACAAAGAAGGAGGTCTTACAAATTCAGGATTAATTTCATAATTTGGTTTGCCCTCTTGTTTTCTTCTTATAAACCCATTCTGCTCTAACTTATTTATTATACTGCGAACTTTTCTCTTGAAATTGCCTAAAGCTTGAATATCAATGTTAATAGAAGAATGTTTTTGAAAATATAAATAATTGCTGATTAAGTTAGCACTTATTTCTGAATAAGTTCCGAATTCATTGTGCAGGTAAATTGCTTCTAATACTCGTTGAGTGTCTTGATTTATATCTTCAAAAGCTCCACCATAAAGTTTTCTCATTTCAATACTGAAATCAGTTCTAAGTAAAACAGGGTCAATCTGAAAAACCTTTATTTCTAA